>NZ_JAWDIW010000006.1:0-391309 GCF_032464805.1 Rhizobium sp. 10PS4
GATACACACTTGAATATTTTGCCATTCAAGTCGCTTAACAGAAAGCTCCTCCGCGTAAGCGTCGAGGAGCTTTTTGCGTTTCTGCTGGGTGTCCAGCTCCCCGGACGCCAGCTGGCCTGCCACGGAACTTTCATCCGGCAGCGATGAGAGCCTCGGCAGCTTTTGATACGCAAATGGCGCGGTGCAACCGGCGGAAACGCGAAGCTTTCATCTTGCACGGCGAGCCACTCGTCTCAAAACGTCCTGAGCCCGGACACATCATAGCCAGCGACGACATAACCGGCATTGTATGCGGTGCGTCGCCGTTGTACCATCTAGTCTGACAAGTGCGCGCAGTGCTCATTGTATAGCCGGAGCCAAAGTCCGGTCGTGCGCTTCAACCCGATGAATAAGTAGCCGGATCATGGAACTTATCGTCGCCCTTGGCCTGATCGTCTTGAAGGTCGCCTTCCTGATTGCGATCCTGCTGTTGCTACCCTTGCCGCTAACCTGGCTGGAACGCAAGATCGCCGGGCACATGCAGCAGCGGATGGGGCCGATGCGCGTGGGATGGCACGGGCTGTTGCAGCCGGTGGCGGACGGAATCAAGCTCCTGACCAAAGAGGATCACATCCCGGCCGAGGCCGACCGGTTCCTGTTCAAACTGGCGCCAATCCTGGCGCTCGCCCCGCCCTTTGTGGTGTTCGTCGCGATCCCCTTCGGCGAAACTGTCTCGGTCCTCGGCCACGAGATCACGCTCTACGTCTCCAACATGAATGTGGCGCTCCTATTTGTTTTCTCGGTGATCGGGATCGAGGTTTATGGCGTGATCTTCGGCGGCTGGGCCTCCAACAGCAAATACGCTGTTCTGGGCAGCCTCAGGACCTGCGCGCAGATGATCAGCTACGAGATCCCGATGGGGTTCGCGGTCATCGGCGTGGTCATGCTGGCGCAATCCATGAGCCTGCTCGAGATCGTGCGGGCGCAGGCCGATGTCTGGAACATCGTCTACCAGCCGGTCGGATTCTTCGTGTTCTTCGTCGCCGGGCTCGCCGAAGCACAGCGCATACCCTTCGACCTGGCGGAGGCGGAGGGTGATCTGGGGGCCGGGTTCCATACCGAATACAGCGGTATCCGCTTTGCCTTCTTCATGGTCAGCGAATATGCCATCGTATTGCTTGTGTCGGTCCTGGTGGTGATCCTGTTCTTCGGCGGTTGGAACGGAGTTCTGATTCCCTTGCCACCGCTCCTGTGGTTTGTGCTCAAGATCGCGTTCTTCGTCTACGTGTTTATCTGGTTCCGCTTCACTTTCCCCCGCTACCGCTACGACCAACTGATGGCGATCGGATGGAAAGTCTTGCTTCCTCTTTCAATGGCGAACATAATTATAACCGGTGTACTTTTAGGAGTCGTAGCGGCTCCGTAGCGAGGCGGCGATGTCGCGCGCGCAGGACAGAGTTGGAACATGGATTGGTTGGGCGTTCTTTGCCGATCTGGCGAGCGCCTTGGCTCTGACCTTCGGCTACATGTTCTCCAGATCCGTGACCATGCAGTATCCGGACAAGGAAAAGTGGCTGCCCTACTCCCGCTATCGCGGGCATCACTTCCTGACGCGTGATGAAGAGGGCGAGATCAAGTGCGTGGCCTGCGAACTCTGCGCGCGGATCTGTCCCTGCGACTGTATCGAAGTCGTCCCCTACGAGGACGAGAAGGGCAAGCGGCACCCGGCCAAATTCGAGATCGACACGGCCCGCTGCCTGTTCTGCGGGCTGTGCGAGGACGCCTGCCCGGCGGACGCGATCGCGCTTGGCCAACAATACGAATTCTCGAGTTTTTCCTCAACTGACCTGGTGATCGGGCGCGATGATCTGCTCGCCAAGCCGGGTAAGGCGGCAACCGGCGGCGGCGTGGTTGCCGCGCGCCTGAATACGAAGAAGGACGTACTTGTCCAGACGAAAGAGACGCAGGGCTACAACTGGTGGCGGAATATCCGGCGAACATGAAAGCGCGCCAGCTGTCAAACCGAAGCGCTAGGAAGGAGGCTTAGATGT
This sequence comes from Rhizobium sp. 10PS4, assembly GCF_032464805.1. NCBI lineage: Bacteria > Pseudomonadati > Pseudomonadota > Alphaproteobacteria > Hyphomicrobiales > Rhizobiaceae > Rhizobium > Rhizobium sp. 10PS4. Next base: position 2,031 of record NZ_JAWDIW010000006.1, read on the forward strand.
TTGTCGGTGAAATCATGAAAAACAAGGGTGTCGGTGTCATCGCAGTTGCTCCCGATCAAACGATGGTGGAGGTACTGCGGCTGTTTCGAGACAACAATATCGGCTTCGTCGTCGTCAGCCGATCGAACGGCAAATACCTCGGTACGCTGTCTGAGCGGGACTGCTGCAATGCGGTGGCGGAATACGGGGCCGAGGCGGCGGCAAAGCGGGCCGCGGACATCATGAACCGCAATGTGGCGACGTGTTCGACACAGGATTTGCTGCCCGTCGCGATGGGGATCATGACCCAGCGGCGTACGCGCCATGTGCTGGTCACGGATGGAGGCGACGTTGTCGGCGTGGTCAGCATCGGCGACGTGGTTAAACACAGGCTCGACGAAGCGCAGCGTACAGAGCAGGATCTGCAGGATTACATATGCGGGACCAGGTATCACTGATGTCGCCAACTCGATGTGAAGACGCCGGGGCGGGCAGCTTGCCGCGGAGCCTTGCGGTGCCCCGACCCCAAATCTTCAGACCCCACGCCAGATCCGGCCTGGGCGGTCGACCTCAAGAGTGGCATGCGCCTTCTGGACTTCCACCGCGCATGGATATTCGCCCCGCCGCAGCAGGCTGTTGAGACGCAAGGCTCTATAGTTTTCCGGAACGAAGACGAGGCCCTTGGGAAACCGCCTGTCGACCTTGAGCTGCGCCGTCAGTTCGCCCTGGCCGGAACGCACGATTACCTGATCGCCATCCGAAAGGCCAAGCTCCGCGGTATCCTGCGCGCTCATCGCGACATAGGGATCGTTGGCGACCGTGTTCAGGATGTCCGACCGTTCGGAAAGATATCCGTTGTGGAACAGGCAGTCGCCGGTGATCAGCATGAGCCGGTCGGCTGCTGTTGGAACGGGCGGCGGCGCAAGGAACACGCCAGCCGGCAATGTTGGCACCGCCTTGGTGAATGCGCCGTCGGCGCCAAGCCCGTCCTGCGTCAGCCCCTGATAGGCCGGAACCAGCCGGGCAATCTCGTCGAAAATTTCGGCTTGCGTCGATGGCCGCAGCGCCTGGTTGCGTAGCGCCGCGACGAAGTCGACAATCGCCAGATTGCCTCGCGCCTCGAAAACGGGCTCACGGAATTTGCGAACATTCTGGATCCGGCCCTCGTTATTGGTGAACGTTCCAGATTCCTCGCCGTAGCCCGCCGCGGGCAAGACGACCTCGGCCATGCCCGCCGTATCCGTGAGGAACGCGTCCTGCACGATCAGGAGATCGGCGGCGCGAAGCGCCCGCGTCACAAAGTCCCGGTCGGGATAGGCAACCAGGGGGTCGGTTCCGATGATGTAGAGCGCGCCCATCCGCCCACCGACGCAGAGCTCCAGCATGGCGTCGAGATCCGCGCCGGGTTCAGACGGGATTTCGGCGCCCCAGGTTCGTGCAAGAGTTGCGCGCGCCGCATCATCAGCGACCGCCCGCAGCCCCGGCAGAGCCGCCGGCAGGACCCCCATGTCCCAGGCGCCCATCTGGTTGGCACGGTCGAAGAGAAACTGCATCGTCAGGCCCTTGCCTAGCAGGCGGAGAACGTGCAGCAGGTTGTTGAGCTGCTGCAGCGTCGCACGCGCTTCGGGTGATCTCAGGAGGTCGACGCTGACAAGCACGGTGACGCTGCGGCCTTCCTTGAGCGCGGCGGCCAGGCGATCCGGCCCGTCACTGTCGGCGCCCGTCGCCGGCCTGCCGATTACCGCGTCGATGTCCGCAAAAGCGCCGCCCGGCAAGGCCTGACCAGCTGCCGCTACGAGACCGGCGACCACCGCCGCAAGGCTCGCCGCTTCTCCGCCCGGAGGCACACGGACCACCACCCTGGCATCGGCGTCCAGACGCGATGGCCGCGCCGATAGCATGAGCAATCCGGTCTGCCGCCGCCGCGCGCCGTCCCGCAGCAGGTATTCGGTGACCGGGTTCTCCTCGGTTATATTGCCTCCGACGACGAGCACGCAGTCGTTGCCGATTACGTCGTCCAGCGGCGTGCGGCTGTAGAAAGTTCCCAATAGCGGGCCGAGAGTATCGAAGGGTGCGGCCCAGCGTGACGAACAATCAATGTTGTTGGTCCGGAATCTTGTTCGCATCAGCTTCTGGAACTGATAAAGCACCTCGTTGGGCAGGCGAGGCGAGGCCAGCCCGCCGGCATCCTTGCTCTCGACGGCCAACAGTCGCCGGCGCAGATAGTCCCCCGCTTCGTCCCAGGAAACCGGAACCAGGGCGCCATCGTGACGGATCATTGGCTGCTTGATCCGGTCCCGGCTTGCAACGAAATCGAGGCCGAAGCGTCCTCGCACGCAGAGCGTTTCGTGGTTGACACCTTCGTCCCACTTCGAGCGCACCCGCATGAACTCGCCCTTGCGCGTGCCCACCGTCAGCTGGCAACCGGTGCCACAATGCGGGCAGACCGTGTCGGTCTCTACGAGATCCCAGGGGCGCGCCTTGTAGCGATAGGGGAAGTTCATCAGCGCGCCGACCGGGCAGACCTCGACGCAATTGCCGCACTGGTCGCAACTTGCCAGACTGCCCTCGAAGCCGGTGACGGCGGTATCCATGCCTTTTTCGACGGTGCCCAGCGCCACCGCGCCGACGACCTCCTCACACATCCGGACGCAGCGCTGGCACTGGATGCAGCGGTTGACGTTCATGATGATGACCGGGCTCAGACGAATGTCCTCGGAGTGGAACACACGTTTGTCATCGCGGAATTGGCTTTCGCGGGGCCCGTAGGCCATTACCATGTCCTGAAGCTCGCATTCGCCGCCCTTGTCGCAGATCGGGCAGTCGAGGGGGTGGTTGGCGAGCAGCATGTCGAGCATGGAAGAGCGCGTTTCCTCGATCTGAGGCGTGTTCGTCCGCACCACCATGCCGTCGGTGACCGTGGTGGCGCAGGACGGCTGCAACCGCCGCAGCCCCTCGATCTCGACCAGACACATGCGGCAGGAGGCCAGCGCCGGCAGGCGCTTCATATAGCAGAAGGTCGGGATATCGATACTCAAATGCTGGGCAGCCTGCAGCACCGTCGAACCGGGCTCGACTTCCAGTATTTGCCCATCGATCGTAACGCTAACCATACTTCCTCGCAATCTGTGCCACGCAATCCTTCAGTGAAACGGGCACCTTCGTTCCTCGACATGGGCGACGAACTCTTCGCGGAAATGCTTAAGGGCTGCCCGCAATCCCATCGCGGCGCCATCACCCAAAGCACAAAACGTATTGCCGAAAATGCCTTTGCAGAGCATGTCCAACTGCTCCAGATCGCCGGGTGCGCCATCCCCGCCTTCAACCCGGCGCAGGACCTTCACGACCCAGTTCAATCCTTCCCGGCAGGGCGTGCACTTGCCGCAGGACTCATGGTGGAAGAACTCGATGATCCTGGTGGCGACCTTGACCATGCAGGTGCTATCGTCGATCACGATAACGCCAGCCGAACCGAGCATCGAGCCGGCGGCAGCCAGCGAATCGAAATCCATACCCACGTCCAGCCCATGCTCCGGGATGACCGGTGCCGATACACCGCCGGGGATCACCGCTTTGATCTTGCGCCCCGGTGGAGGGCCGCCGGCGTGATCGACCAGTTCGCGCAGCGGTATGCCCATCGGCAACTCGTAGAGGCCGGGTTTGCGCACCTGCCCGCTGACGCAGTAGAGCTTCGGGCCGGGGCTCTTATCCGGGCCGATGTCCCGAAACCAGTCCGGCCCCCGCACAACGATATGCGGCACGCAAGCGAGCGTCTCGACATTGTTGATGACTGTGGGGCTGGCGTAGAGCCCGGCCACGGCCGGAAAGGGCGGCTTCAATCGCGGCTGCGCCCGCTTGCCCTCGAGGGACTCGAGCATCGCGGTCTCCTCGCCACAGATATAGGCGCCGGCGCCGCAGTGGATGTGGACGGTGAAATTGAAATCCGAGCCTAGAATGCGCGATCCTAGATAACCCTTCGCGTGAGCCTCGGCGATCGCCTCCTCAAGGTGACGGATCGCCGTCACATATTCTCCGCGGATGTAAACATAGGCGATTTCGGCCCCGATCGCGTAAGCGCTTACCGCCAGTCCCTCGATGAGCTGGTGCGGATCGCGCTCCATGAGGATCCGGTCCTTGAAGGTGCCCGGCTCGCCCTCATCGGCGTTGCAGCAGAGATATTTCGGCTTGCCCGACTGCTTCGGCACGAAACTCCATTTCATGCCCGTCAGGAATCCGGCGCCGCCTCGACCGCGCAGATTGGACCGTTTGACAAGCTCGACGACCTCGTCAGGCGTGTATTCGCGCAGCACCTTGGCCAGCGCCTGGTAGCCTCCGCCGGCTTCGTAGGTTGACAGCAAATGACTGTCCGGCACGTCGATGTTCTTGAGAAGAACCGGCTCGAACATGGCGCTACTCTCCGGGCGGTGTGGCGGCGAGATCGACACCTGTCGCTTGCCCCGCCTCAGTCCGCAACCTGTCAAGAAGCGCGTCGATACTCGCGACATCAAGGGCGCCGTGGTAATCGTCGCCGACCTGCATCACCGGAGCCATCTCGCAGGCACCGAGGCACTCGACGGAGGAAAGCGTGAATAGCCCGTCCGGCGTGGTGTCGCCCTTGCTGATCGCCAGCGCCGTTTCCAGATGCTTCAGCAGGTCCTCGGCTCCGCACAGCATGCAGGAAACATTGTCGCAGAGTTGCAGGTGGAACATGCCCACCGGCTCGGTATGGAAGAGCGTATAAAAGGTCGCCAGCTCGTAGACCCAGATCCGTTCGACTCCGAGAGTGTCGGCGACTTCTTCCAGCACCTGACCAGGCAGATGGCCATGCTCCCTCTGCGCGATCAGAAGCGCGGGCATGATCGCAGAGCGCTGGTCGGGATACCGCGCCGCTGCCTCTTTTATCTTTTCGCGCATGGTCATTGCATTCAAATCCCTGCTACTTGTCCACCTCCGCCATCACCGGGTCGAGACTGCCGAGCACGGCGATCATGTCGGCCAGATAGCGGGCGTTGGTCACCCCGAACAGTCCCTGAAGGTTGACGAACGAGGGTGCCCGCACCTTCATGCGGAATGGTTTTGGCGACCCATCGCTGATGATGTAGAAGCCGAGCTCGCCCTTTGGCGCCTCGATCGCCGAATAGACCTCGCCCTTCGGCACCTTGAAACCATAGGCCGACAGGTCGAAATGCTGGATCAGTGCTTCCATCGAGCAATGCACCTTGTCCTTGTCCACCGGGAAGGCGATTGTTGGCATGTCGATCTGGAACGGCCCTTCGGGCATCTGGTCGAGGCATTGCTCGATGATCCGGATGCTCTCGCGCATCTCCTTGACGCGGCATTGCCAGCGTGCATAGCAGTCGCCCTCGTCGCGGGTGATGACATTGAAGTCGAGCCGGTCGTAAATCTCATAGGGCTCGTCGCGGCGGATGTCCCAGTCGACGCCCGAGGCGCGCAGGTTCGGGCCGCTCAGTCCGAGATCGATGGCGTCCTCGGCGGAGATTACGCCGATCCCCTGCGTGCGCTTCAGGAATACCCGGTTGTTTTCGAGCAACCGCTCATAGTCGCGGATCCGGTTCGGGAAGATGTCGCAGAACTCCCTGATCTTGGGAAGGAAACCGTCAGGCAGATCCTCGCGCACTCCGCCGACCCTGCAGAAGGACGTGTGCATGCGCGCACCGCTGATCATTTCCAGGAGATCCATGATCATTTCACGCTCCCGCATGGCGTAAAGCAAGGCGGTCATGGCGCCGAGGTCCATCGGCAGCGCGCCGGTGATCAAGACATGGCCGGAGATCCGCGCCAGCTCGGCCATCATCACGCGGATATATTGTGCGCGAATCGGTGCTTCTATGCCGAGGAGTTTCTCCACCGCCAGCGCGAAGGCGAGGTTGTTCGACGGTGGACAGAGGTAGTCGAGCCGGTCGGTGAGCGGAAAAATCTGGGTGTAGGTGAAGCTCTCCGCCAGTTTTTCAGTGCCGCGATGGAGGTAGCCGATGTGTGGATCCACGCGCTTGACGTACTCACCGTCCAATTCGAGGACGAGCCGAAGAACCCCATGCGTGCTGGGGTGCTGGGGGCCGAGATTGAGAAGCACCTCCTTGGTGTCGAACGCTTCGCCTTGCGGGCTGATCAGTTCGGTGACTTCGGTCATTTTAAGTTTCCGGCGTGGAGCGGCCTCCCTTATGGAATGTTCTTGGTGGCGAGGTCGGGCTGCGTCGGCGGCGTGCCTTCGGCGCCAAACGGGTTCAGCTTGTCCTTGTAACCACGGAGCGGAAAATCCTTGCGCTGCGGGAAGCCCTCGAACCCTTCCCACATGTAGATCCGGCGCAAATCGGGGTGGCCCTCGAACCTGATCCCGTACATGTCCCAGGCTTCGCGCTCATGCCAATTGGCGGTTCGCCAGACCCCCGCCACCGACGGGACCCGCGGCGGATCGGCGAGGCGGCATTTGATGCGAACGCGCCATTTGTTCGGTAGCGAATAGAGGTGGTACACCGTCTCGTAGCGTGGCATCTCAGGATAATGATCGACCCCGCAGATGTCCGACAGGAAGTTGAACCGCAACGCCGGGTGTTCCTTCAGAAACCGGCAAAGCTCGACGATCATGTCAGGCGGAGCGGCGAAGGCATGTACACCATGCGCGAAGCCAAGATCGTCGATTGCCTCGCCGAAACGCTCCGTGATCGTAGTGCGGATGAGGGGCGTCTCCACACTCATGACGCTGCAACCCGATCCAGAGGAGTCCCGGCCAGTGCTCGGGATTTTTTGATCTTCTCCTGAAGTAGCAGGAATCCATGCATCAGCGCCTCGGGCCGCGGCGGGCAGCCGGGCACATGCACGTCCACCGGCACGAAGGTCTCCGCTCCCTGCACCACCGCGTAGGTGTTGTAGACCCCGCCCGAGATAGCGCAGGTGCCCATGGCGATGACCCAGCGGGGCTCCGGCATCTGGTCATACAGGCGGCGCACCACGGGCGCGAACTTCCGCGTTACTGTGCCGGCGATGATCATCACATCGGACTGGCGGGGCGATGGCCGGAACACCACGCCGAACCGGTCGAGATCATAGCGGGCGCACCCCGCCGAGATCATCTCGATGGCGCAGCAGGCAATTCCGAAAGTTTCGGGCCACAGCGCCGAGCTTCGGCTCCAGTTGATAACGCTCTCGGCCGTGGTGAACAGCACGCTGTCGCGGATCGCGTTGTTTACGCCTCCCATTCGAGTGCTCCCTTCAGCCAGGCGTAGGCGAAGCCCACAAGAAGCAGCAATATGAAGACGAACATCTCGACAAAGCCGACCAGCCCGATGTCTTTCAGGACGACGGCCCAGGGAAAGAGGAACATCGTCTCGACATCGAAGACGACCAGCAGGATCGCAAGGATAAAAAACGGCACTCTGAAGCGCCCCGCGGCGGCCTCACCCGCGGCGTCCATGCCGCACTCATAGGGCATGTTCTTTTCGGGATAGGGATTGGACGGACGCAGCAGCGAGGAGACAAGAAGCGTTGCCCCCGTCACCAGAACGACTCCGACGATCATAAAAAGAACCGGCAAGAATTCCATCGCAGCCATATCGCACTGCACCGGTTACCCACTGAGAGCTTTCCTCAGGCCGCGACCGTCCTGTTCAGGACCGTAATGCGGTCGCCCCGGGAAGCAACTTGGGCAATCCTTTCTTGAGCTTTGAGTTTATTCCGTCGGACAGATCATTGCAAATTCAATCGGTCAGCCGCCAACACGGAATGCTGGGCAAGTCTTAAAAACCATGCGGGAAACAGGCCGATGCCGATGGTGCCGGCAGCAGTGAAGGCGAGCGTCGCGCGCACCAAGGGCGTCAGCGCCGGGTCGAACGTCCTTTCCGGCTCGCGCATGTAGATCACCATGACGATGCGGATATAAAAGTAGGCGGCAACAGCACTCAGCAGCACTGCGATCACCGCCAGGATGACGAACCCTCGCTCGACGAGCGCCACCAGCACGTAGAACTTGGCGAAGAACCCGGCCGTTGGCGGAATGCCGGCCAGCGAGAACAGATAGAGCAGCATCAGAAGTGCCAGCCCCGGATGCAACTTGGCGAGACCCGCATAGTCTTCGATAACCTCGCCGGAAAAATCGCCGTTCCGCATCAGGATGACGATGCCGAAAATGCCGAGATTCATGAGCGAGTAGATCAGCAGATAGATCATCACGCTGGCGATCCCGTCCGCCCCGCCGGCCACCACGCCGAAAAGAGCGAACCCGGCATGGGCGATGCTGGAATAGGCCAGCAGGCGCTTGAAATTATCCTGCACCAGTGCAACGAAACTCCCGAGCGCCATCGTCACCACAGCAATGACCGCGACGATGATCCAAACGTTGGAGGTTGCGACCAGAGGGTTGAGGAACACCCGCAGGATCACCGCGAACCCCGCCGCCTTAGGCCCCACGGACATGAAGGCGGTAATCGTCGTCGGCGCGCCTTCATAGACGTCCGGCACCCACATGTGGAACGGCACCGCACCGACCTTGAAGACCAGCCCCGCGACGATGAAGACCACCGCCAGCAGCAAGCCGGGGTCGCGCGGAGCGCCGGTCACGGCCGCAGCCATACCGTCCAATTGCGTCGTGCCGGTGAGCCCGTAGACCAGCGAAACGCCGTAGAGGAAAATTCCGGTCGAGACCGCACCAAGGATTACGTATTTCAGCGCCGCTTCGTTCGATCGCCGCTCACGCCGCAGAAATCCGGTCAGCACGTAGGTGCAAAGCACCATCAACTCGAGGCCCACGTAGATCGAGAGGAGATCGGTCGCCGAGGCCATGATCATCATTCCCGAAAGGGCCAAAAGCAGCAGGACATAGTATTCGCTGCTCCCGATCCCTTCGATTTCGGCATATTTCCGCGAAAGCAGGAATGTCAGAATGGTGGCTATGTAGAACACGAACTTGAAGAAGACCGCGAAGCGGTCGGCGATGAACATGCCAGTATAGGCCGGCCGCACTTCTCCCGCCAGCATCAGTGTCGCCAAGGCGGCAATCAGCACGACCGTGACGGAAGCCCAGACAAGGAAATACTTCTGCCCCTTGCGCAAAAACTGTCCCAGGATCAGCAGGATGCAGGCTCCAGTAATCACCACGATCTCGGGCAGGCTTGCGAGGGCCGACTGGAAAAGTGCGGCGACGATCATTGGCCGCTCCCCTTGGCATGCACCTGCACCAGCAGATGTTCCACCGAAGCGTCCATGATATTGAGAAAGGGCTTCGGATAGAGCCCGACCCACAGCACGAAGACGGCCAGCGGCAGGGTCGCTGCCAGCTCGCGGGCGTTCACGTCGCGTATCTTGAACCGGACGCTGACGCTGGCCGGACCAAGCGCGACTTTCCTATACATGCCAAGCAGATAGGCCGCGCCAAGCAACGCGCCCACAACGGCGGCCGCGCCGATGGCCAGGTTGGCCGCAAACCCGCCCGACAGGACCAGCAACTCGCCGACGAACGAATTCGTTCCCGGCAGCGCCATCGACGACAGAGTAAACAGCGCAAGAAACGCGGTATAGACGGGTGCTGCCTTCATCAGCCCGCCATAATCAGCGATGCTGCGGGTATGGGTCCGCTCGTAAATCAAGCCGACGAACAGGAACAACGCGCCCGTCGTCACGCCATGATTGAACATTTGCAGGATACCTCCTTGGAGCCCGCGGAGGTTCAGCGCAAATATCCCCATGGTCACGAAGCCCATGTGGCTGATGCTGGAATAGGCCACCAGTTTCTTCAGATCGTCCTGTGCCAGCGCGAGCAACCCGCCATAGACGATCGCAAGCGCTGAAAGCGAAAGCATCGGTGTCGAATAATATACCGACGCCTCTGGCAGCATCGGCAGCGAGAACCGCAGGAACCCATAGGCGCCCATCTTCAGGAGTACGCCCGCGAGGATGATGCTGCCCGCGGTCGGCGCTTGTACATGGGCGTCCGGCAGCCAGGTATGGACCGGGACCATCGGCACCTTGACCGCGAAGGCGATCAGGAAGGCGAAGAACAGCCAGGATTGGACCCGGAATGGCAAATCCTGTGCAGTGAGGGCGAGGATGTCGAAGGTCTCGCCGCCGTTGAAATAGAGCACGATGACACCGACCAGGAACAGGACACTGCCCGCCAGAGTGTAGAGGAAGAACTTGAACGCCGCATAGATCCGGCCGTCGCCGCCCCAGACGCCGATGATCAGGTACATCGGGATCAGCATCGCTTCCCAGAAAACGTAGAACAGGAACAGGTCGAGCGCGCAGAACACCCCCAGCATCAGCGCCTGCATGGAGAGCAGACTGACCATGAACGCCTTCACCTTGCGGTCGATCGCAACCCACGAGGCGAGCACACAGATCGAACCCAGCAACGCGGTCAGGAACAAGAAGAGCGCGCTTATCCCGTCGATACCAAGCGCATAAGTGATCCCGAGCGCGGGCACCCAAGGGCGCTTCTCTGTGAACTGCATCTCGTGGGTCGTGGTGTCGAATCCGGCCAGCATGGCGATGCAGAGGGCGAGGTCGAGGATTGTGACACCCAGCGCTGTCCAGCGCACCGCATCGTCGCCGCGGAGAAACATCAGAACCGCTGCCCCGGCGACGGGCGTGAAAATTATGAAGCTCAGAAGCGGCAATCCCATCGCGCCCCCTACCGCCATACTACGGCGAAGACCACGGCGGCTGCGATCACACCAGCGATCATCGCCAGCGCGTAATGGGTCACGACGCCGGTCTGGAGCCGCCGGAGCCGCCCGCCGCCGCGCAGGATCGAGCGGGCGACGCCGTTCACGACGGCGTCCACGCCGGTGAGATCGATCCACAGTCCCGCCCGTGCCGTCCCATGCAGGAAGGGTAGCGCGGCTGTCTCGGACACGTTGCTTACCGCCTTCTCATAGCGCGCCAGCGGTTTTTCGGCGAACCACATGAAGAGCCGCGCGCCCTTGCGGTAGAACCAGTCGGTGTCGATGCTGATCGTGTTCTCGGGGTCGAGCGCCCTGAGGAACAGCACGAATCCCAGTGCGGTGAACATCAACAAGCTGAGGCTCTCGGTGAGATGGACGCCCGTATAGGGTTCGAAGTCGACCGAATAGGGAAGGAGAGCGTAAAGCGGCTGCGGGAATACCCCGATCGCAATGCAGAGCACCGCCGCCATGCCCATCGCAACCAGCATGTTGCGCGGCGGCTCCCGCGCCTCCAGTTTCCGGTCCACGCCGAAAAACATGTAATACGGGAGCTTCAGGCCCGTGTGTAGGAACGTCCCCGACGACGCCATCGTCAACGCCACCACCACCAGCGCCCGATGATCTTGTCCGGCGGCGGCAATCACCATCGATTTGGTGACAAAGCCTGAGAAGAACGGAAACGCCGAGATTGCGAAGGCGCCGACCATATAGAGCGCCACCGTTATCGGCATGGTCCTGTAGAGCCCGCCAAGTTCGGTGAGCTTGCGGCGGCCGGTCACGTGGATCACCGCTCCTGCGCCCATGAATAGCAGTGCCTTGTAGAGGATATGCGCGAAGGCGTGGCTGGAGGCGCCGTTCATTGCCATCTCGGTGCCGATGCCGATACCTGCCACCATGTAGCCCACTTGGCTGACGATATGATAGGCGAGCAGCCGCCGGCAGTCGTTCTCCAGCACCGCGTAGATGACACCGTAAAGCGCCATTGCAGTGCCGAGCCAAACCAGAAGCTCGGTCCCCGGAAACGTCCGCGCCAGGACATAGACGGCGGTCTTCGTGGTGAAGGCGCTCATAAACACCGCCCCGGTGACAGTCGCCTCCGGGTAAGCATCAGTCAGCCAAGCGTTAAGGGGCGGCACCGCGGCGTTGAGCATGAACCCGGCAAGGATCAGGTAGGCGCCGACGCCCATCCCCCCCGCGATCGGGCCGAGGAGCAGCGAACCCGTGGCGAGCTCGTGGAGAATGACGCCACCGAGCAGAACGACGCCGCCGGTGATGTGCACCATGAGATAGCGGAAACCGGCGGCAACCGCCTGCCGGCCGCCCTGGCCGAAAACCAGATAGGCAGAGGCAAACGCCATGCCTTCCCAGAACAGGTACAAGGTCAGGTAGTCGCCGGCGAAAACCACGCCAAGCGCGCTGCCGACATAGACGAACGCAGCGACATGCTGGCCGGGGCGCGTCAGGTGCAGAGCGTAGACCGTTCCGATCAGCGCCATAATGGTGAAGACCGTTGCGAAGACGATGCTCAGCTTGTCGACCTTCGCGATGAGGATTTCCTGCCCAATGAACGATGCCGCGCCGTAGCTGCCTGACTGCATCGTGAGCACGGTGAGGATCGCAAGTATCGGGATCAGCAGCAGATAGGCCTTGCGGATCGACCCGTTCAGAAAGGGGATCGGCAGGGCACCGAGAATGAACAGCAGGGCGGGATGGACGAAGTCAGTCATAATAGTCCTCGCGCCGCATGAGCCCAGCCCGATGACCGAGGAACTTGGAAACGAAAATCAGCAGCACGCAGGATAAGAAGCCGTAGACGGCCGACCAGCCCGGCAGACGGTCCCACGGGTATTCGGCGTGTTCGCGCGGCACCAGGAAGTCGGCGATGACGATCAGGACGAGCACCAGATAGAAAAGCCGACGCCGTTCGGTCGCATACTTTCCGTCGCCAAAGAAATCGACCACGCGCTTTATCACCTGACAACTCCTTCCGCCAAGGCGACGAAATAGTCGGGGAAGATGCCCATCGCCACCGACAGGATGGCGGTCGCAACTAGCGGGATCGTCACCATCGGAATTTCACGGACCGTTGCCGGGCTCCCTTGCGCCTCCGTCCCGAAAAAGGCGACATAGCTGACCGGCAGGAAATAAGCGGCGTTGAGAACCGAACTCGCTAGGAGCACGATCAGGAACGCGATTTCCCCCGCCTCCACCGCGCCTCGCGCCAGATACCACTTGCTCACGAACCCCGCAGTCGGTGGCACGCCGATCATGCTGAGTGAGCCGACGAAGAACGCCCCCATCGTCCAGGGCAACCGGCGGCCGATACCAGCCATGTCGCTGATGTTGCGCTTGCCAGACGCGCAATAGATCGACCCGGCGCAGAAAAACAGTGTGATCTTTGAGAATGCATGCGCCGCGATGTGGATGATCCCACCGACCATCGCGACCGGCGAGAGCAGAACCGCCCCCAGCACGATGTAGGAGAGCTGGCTGACCGTCGAATAGGCGAGCCGCGCCTTCAGGTCGTCCCGCGTCAGGGCGTAGACCGACGCCATCAGAATCGTGAACGAGACCAGATAGGCCGTGGCGATGCCCAGTCCTAGCCCGTCCACCAGCCCCGTGCCGAACACATGGAACACCAACCGCAGCACGCAAAACACGCCCATCTTGACCACGGCCACGGCATGCAGGAGCGCACTGACCGGTGTCGGCGCCACCATCGCGGCAGGCAGCCATGCGTGCATCGGCATCACCGCAGCCTTGGCGAAGCCGAAGAGGTAGCAGAAATAGACGACTGTCAGCAGCGCCGCCGAAGCATCGCTCCCTGCCAGCAGGCCCCCCGTGACAAAGTCGAGCGATCCCGCAATGTGGTAGGTCAGCGCCAGCGCGGCGAGAAGCACGCTCTTTGACGCTCCCATCAAATAGACCAGGTACTTGCGGCTGCCCGCCCATCCCTCTTCGTCTTCGTGGTGGTAAACGAGCGGATAGGTCACGAGGGTGAGCATCTCGTAGAAGATCACCAGCGTGAACAGATTGGCGGAAAAGGCGCCCCCGACCGCTGCCGCGAGACTGGCGGCAAAGCAGGCGAAGAACCGGGTCTGCGCATGCTCGTTCAAGTGCCGCATGTAGCCGATGGAATAGATCGCCGCGACAATCCACAGCAGCGACGAGACGGTGGCAAACACCATGCCGAGCGCATCGACCCGGAAGGCCAAGTCAATCCCCGGCAGAACCTCAAACAGGCGCAATTCGACCGTCCCGCCCGCCAGCACCGTGGGCGCCATCGAGACGACAATTGCGAACATGGCGATTGCCGCCAATGGCGAGACGATATCGCGGAGTTTCTCGCGGTTGTTCAGGAGAAGAACTGCAAGGGCCGCCAGGCCCGCGACGGCGACGGCAAGTAGCGGCCGGATCGATATCACCGGGTCCAAGCCACTATCCTTTCATCATGGTCACGTCGTCGACCTTGAGGGTAGATTTGTTCCTCACGAGGGCGACCAGGATTCCGAGGGCGACGGCAACCTCCGCCGCGGTGATTGCGATGACGAAGATCGCGAAGATCTGACCGCGGAAATCGGCGTAGTAACGTCCGAAAGCGATGAAATTGATGTTGACCGAGTTGAGCAACAGCTCCAGCGACATCAGCACGACCAGAATGTTGCGCCTGAGCAGCACGCCCGCCGCTCCGATCACGAACAGCGCCACTCCGAGCAAAATATACCACCAGAGCGGAACCATCACCGCTGCTCCTTCTGCGCCAGCACGATGGCCCCGATCAGGGCGGCCAGCAGGATGACGGACGCAACTTCAAACGGCAGGAGATAGTCGGCGAACAGCGTTGTGCTGAGCTGCCTGACCTGATCGCCACCGCGCACGGTGACGGGCTGCGTGAGCGAAAAGCGGCCGCTCCAGAGCACCAGCGCAACCATCTCGATCCCAAGCAGGACGAGCAACACCAGAGCCGCCATGTTGCCGCCCGGCAAGAACCGTTGCAAGACAGCTTCGCGCACATCGATCATCATGATCACGAAGACGAACAGGACCATAATCGCGCCGACATAGACGAAGATCTGGATGACCGCGAGCAACGGCGCCTCGAGCATAACGAAGATTGCCGAGATGTTGAGGAAACACGCCATCAGCGCCATTGCGCTGTGCACCGGATTCCGGGCCAAGACCACCGTCAGGGCCGTGATCACGGACACCGTAGCGAACACAAGAAAGAACCCCGGTTCCATCGACGCCGACCCTCCGACGCGAACTGCTACCCGGCGCGAGACGGCCGGAATTGAGATTGCGCCGCAAATTCCGATGCGTTCACAAATTGTGCCCTAATATCGGATTTTTCACAAGATTATTGTCATTGGCGGAGCAAACCAGGCCAGTCCGGATGTGGCGAAGGTCGCTTGCGAAACGATTCCAGACGTCGGTCGAGGCAAGGATCCAGTGAGCAGTAATCGGATCCCGATCCTTCAGTCCAATTCAATGCGGCCCAGGAATTCTGCTGCCTGCAATGTATCCAAGGCGCTCGCTGTCTCCCGGAAATAAGGCAGGCCCTCCCAGAGGCTGCGATCGCCGACGATATAGAATCGGCGCTTGGCGCGCGTGAGGGCAACGTTCAAGAGGTTCGGCTTCGAAGCGGCCCAACTGGCCGCTCCGCTATGGTCGGCATCGGCGCCGAGCACCATGAAAACGATGTCTTCTTCCTTGCCCTGGAAGGTATGCACCGTGCCTATCCTTTCCTTCAACCACCTCGACAGCTTCGGTGGAGATGCGCGCATATTTCCGTTCGGATCGATCCATGTCGCGTGGGCGAGAGCCTGCCTCAGACTGTTCTTGATCTCTTTGAACGGCGAGATGATATAGAGATCTGGCAACGCGCCGTCCCGGCGATAGGTGGCGGTAAGGACGTCGACGATGAAATCGGTCTGTTCCGCAACGGCCTGTTTGCCCGATACCCTGCCCTTGACATCGATCCAGGCGCTGTCGCCGTAAAACGGCGGCACGTCGCCGGCTGGTCGGCGTTCTTCCAGCCCGAATACCATCTTGTTCTGATAGGCGATCTGGTTGGCAAGGCCGAACATCGGATCGATGCAGCGCCGATGTACCCTGAGGGGGCTGCCGATCCAGAGCCCGTCGGCTTCCTCGCCCGAGACCGCCGTCCCATAGCGGTTGGTGGCGTCGGCCAGCATCTGCACCGACGCCCTGTTCGGCGAATATTGTCCTGCCGCCGTGTGGGGCGAGAGAGCCGAGATGGCGGTGATCAGCGCGCTGGGCAGCGTGAAGACCGGCTCGATCTGCTGGGGATCGCCGATCACCATAACGCGGCGGCCCCGCAACAGGGCGCCGACGGCCGCTTGCGGCACCGCCTGACCAGCTTCATCGATGAAAACCCAGCCTATCGAGCCGGTGTCGAGACCGCGGAACTGCCGGGCAAAGGAGGCGAAGGTCGTCGAGACGATGGGAACGATCATGAAAAGGCTCTGCCAGATCAACGCAATGTGCTCGCCGTCGGCGGGTCCATTGTTGGAAAGCAGTTTGTTGGTGGCGACGATGTTTCCTCCAAAACCTCCGCCTTTCTTGCCCACGTCAGCCAGCCACGCTTCATGCAGCGTCAATGCCGCTTCCACCAATGCAGAACGCAGACCTGCCAGTTCGTCTCGATGCCACAGACCGTCAATCTGGAACTGATCGGTCTCGAGATCGGCGAGACGCCCGGGTAGGATGGGATGATCGAGAATCTTTCCGAGGCGATCGTATTCCTCTCTCTTCCTCGACCAGATTTCCCGTTGCGATCCTAGCGTCTGTTCCGCCCGCTGATGTCCCCGCAGCGCCCGTTTCAGCGCAGGTCCATGGGTTTTTGCAATATGACGCTCGCATTGCGCCAGTGCCTTGCGCAATTCCAACTGCCTGCGCGCATTGGCGATAACACTTTGCCGATGCTGGCGGGCAGGATTGGCCGGCAGCACTTTCTCCCACCACGCGGGAGCGCTGCGGTCGAGCAGTTGTTCCTCCTCCTTCAGCTGAGACAATCCTTCCCTGATACGGAGCATTTCGGCCGCGACCATGTCGCATCGGTCCTGCGCATGTCGAAGCTCGCTTGCGGCCGCCCTGACCTTTTCAAGCGCCTCGCGGCAGAAAGTATCCTGCGAAATCAGGGAGATTTCTTCATGGAGATCGGCATAGCGTGCATATTCGCCGATCTTGTCGCGAACCACCTTGTCGGCGGCCTGAAATGCCGCCGATGCTTCGGCGAAGTTTGGTCCCTTATAACCCTTTAGCCACTCCCAGATGGTCTCTGGTTTGTAGGCACCGGACCAGCCGGGCTTCGGCCTTTCGGCGATCTCCATGAAGGCGAAACGTTCCTTGAACGCTCGGCGATTCCGGGAATTGCCGAGCGCACAGGCGATCAGCCGCCATGGGCGGTCGCCGTCCGAGAGCTTGACGACCGCCCCATTGTCCTTCTGGCAAGCGATTTTGTGCGCGATGGTCTGCAGATATTGGAAGGAAGACGTTCTCGCGACCGAGCTTCTCTTCGGAAGGTCGCGCGAAATATTCTCCACGGCGGCGTTGTTGGAAGAGGCGACGACCATTTCGAATCCTGCCAGGGCCGGGATCAGCGCGATATCGAGGCCGTGCTCCGGTCCGAGAAAATGACGCGGCGCGGCGCGCCATCGAAGGCATCGCGAGCCGTCTTCAAGGAGGCCAGGATGCGGGCGCGCCGAACGATATTATCCGCGAACATGTCGCGAAGCAGCGTCGTCTTTCCCGTCCCTGGCGGGCCGTTGACCGAGAACAGTCCCGTTTCCGACAGGTCGTCGATTGCCGAATTGATCGCGAACTGTTGCATGAGGCTCATGGCGTGGTGAGGTTCGCTGAGCCAGCGCCCGCGGTTGAGTTTTCCAGGATGCAAGGCCCGAACGATCGCCCGGCGTCCGTCCTCCGAGTAGAGGTCGATCCGTTTCTCACGCGCCAGCGGGGTGAGATATTGCCTGAGCGGCGCGGGGATATCGCCATGCGTGACGCGTATCATCGCCCGCTCGATGTCTTCGATGAAGAAGCTGTTCAGGATGCCGATGTCATCTTCAACGCTTGCACTCTCGTCCTCGTCGTCGGCATCGATCGCATTACTATCAGGCGGTGGCGGCAAGGAGATAAGCTCAGGTTTTTCCACCCGGTCTCGATAGCGTATTTCAACAGCGGCGATGGGCTTTTTGTGCTTCGAGGCAAAGCCGGCCCAATCGCAGAGCAATTCATGCAGTGTCAGGATTTCGTTGGCATCGATCGGCTGATCGACCATGTCCTCGGAGGATGAAGATCTCAGATGCCGTTGAGCCCGAAAGTTTTGAAGCAATTCCGAGAGCTGCCGCTTGCTGTCGGCAAATGCCTCGTGGCTGAGCGAGGAGAGGCCGGATTTCCGCACCCGTCCCAGAGCCCATGGAAGCGTGGAAACCGAAAATGTTTCGAACATCGGCTCTCCCAAGGGGGAGAGCTGCAGGCTGGCTAAGCAGGTATCGCCATCGAGATCACCGCGTTCGGCATCGTCATATTCGGCGATATCGGCTGTAACGCTATCGAAGTGTCTGCGGATATCGGCAATTTCGGATTTGTTGAAAATCCCGAGGAAGAGGGTAAAACCCGTGATTTGCTTCTCCTCGGGGATCGCTGGACGGCTGAGTGCGGCACCGTCATCCTCGAGCGTTTTCGCATGCAGCCAGAAAACAGTTCGGCCTTCACCGGAGACGATGCGGCTGGAGAGATCGTAAGGAATGAAGAACTCGATCTTGTGCCAGAAATCGAGAATGGCCAGAAGCCGTTCCCTTTCGGCGCCGTCTGCAATTGTCTGCATGACTTCTCACTGAGGAGTTGCAAAAATAGGCTCGCGCTTTCTTTTAGCAACGATTGCAGCTCAAAATCAAAGACCATGGTGGCTGCGCGTCCCGGAGCCGCCGGACCGCATTTCCGCACCATGGCAAGGCCACATCAATGCAGACGTGGCCGGCGTCGCTCGCTGAGTTGCCGTCCCCGGTTCCAGCGGGCTATGGTCTCCGGCACGACCTCCGCCTTGCCAACGGCGGGCTCGGCGATCGAGCGCAGGCGTTCGAGGGCAATCCCCGCCTTGGCGGCATAATCGAGCGAAGTCGGATCGTCCGAATGCACGTCCTGGATCGCGGCGAAGACGGCCTCCGCCTCGGCCAGCCGTTTGCTGGCCGCAAGCGCGATACCGCGCTTGTAATGTGCCTGGATGAGATGGGGCCCGATCTCGCCGACCCGGCGGAAAGTCTCTGCGGCCTGCTCATATTGATGCAGGGCAAGCTGCGTGTCGCCAAGCCGCATTTGGATGGGTGTCGGATCGGACGCTTGCTCGACGAGAACCTTGTAGGCAGCCAATGCCTCCGTCAGCTTGCCGCGGTCGAATAGCAGATTGGCGAGCCCGAATTCAGCGCCGGTATGGCCTGGAGCCGATTGCAGGACCTGGTTGAAGGCGATCTCCGCCTTGCTCCGGGCTCCGTTGCGGTACATGTCGAGCGCCTCTTCATAGACGAAACGAATACTGCGTGGATTGAGCACGCCATGCAGATTCTGGCCGTTGCGGGTGCGGAACAGGGTGCAGCTGATCCGCCTTTCCTCCGCCCCGAACATATATTTATAGGGTTCGTTTCCGCGAAGGAAATCATAGGTCTTGAAGCCGTGTTCGATCGCTCGCCGGATGCAGTAACCATGCAGGATGAGACCGGGGGACGGCGTCTTCCAGTTTTCGTCGCGGCCGGTGATATAAAAGAGGATCGCCTGCTTCTGCCGGTCGACGATATTCGCCAGCGCGCCGAGCGGCTGGTCGCCATGCCAAAACACCGGCACCTCGAGATTGCCGCAGTTGAAGCTGTCCATCAGCATTTCGCGTGTGGTGATGATCAGCCGCTCGGTCCGCTCCGCGCCTTTGCGGGCACTCCACTTGATCCGCCAGAGATTGAAGAGGATGTCCAAGTCCCGATCGATGGTCTCGGCGGTTGCCATCGTGATCCGGTAAATATCGTCTCCTTCGACCTTGCGCAGGAACCGCCGGAGCTTCTGGCGAGTCTGGCTGCTCATGCGCTGTTCGAGATAGTCGTCGAAGCTTGCCGGCAGGGGGACGATCGGGCAGATCGTATTGTCGATATTCTCGCTGTTTTTGGGCGAGCTGTCGCGAAACATCACCTCCGGCCCCTGCAGCGCCTCGATCATCTTCTCGCGCCGGCCGGCAGGACCGCTGAAATATTCGAGCTTCAGGTCGGTCCAGTTCTGATGCTTGAGAAACGAAGCAAAGCCGGCAATGGCGTGATGCTCGTAATCCGGTTTGACGATGAAGCCGGTGTAATCGGCCGCAAAATTCCCGGCCATGATGATCTCGTCGTAGAAGAGCCCGGTCTTCTCGTTCAGATGCGTGATGAGGCGCAGCGGAAAGAAGGCGACATAGGGTGCTTCGGGATCGCGTTCGCGAAGGGCGAGGATGAACCAGCGGCGTCGGTGGGAGAGATAGTTCTTCAGCCATATCCAGGAGAGGAAATGCTGCGCGTCGGGATCTTCCAGGAAGACCTGATCCCAGTTCTCGCGTACCGCCTCGAACCCCGCAATGGTGTCGATGATATCTATGCGCATGTCCGCCCCCCAATACCCCATACGTCACTCGGGAGGTTTCATTCTAATGGGAAACACCGATCTTCAAATAAACCGTCCGGATGATTTACGGAGCCCAAATGGGATTAGTCCTGAGCCGGCGCATAACCCAAAATCGCATCCGGTTTTTGGTAGGAATTATACACAGATTCAAAACGATAGAGCGCAACGGGTCCTGAAGGATGTAGCGCTTCTACGGACATCGCCCGAAAGTGTGCAGCGGTTTTGAGAACATGGATACATAAGGATTAGATCAGAGTTCGCCGGAGATCCGCGGGCTCGCATGGATGAAGGCCCAGAGCGTCCGGCTGATGGCGACGATCTCGGCGATCGACTTTTCCAGAAGGTCGAGCTCGCGCGCGTCCATCTGTTCGATCTTGCCGTAGCGGATCTGCTTGTCGTCCTCGACGAGCCGCATCAGCTGTGTGCTCGAAATCTCTCCTTTTTCGTCGAAGGAATAGATGCAGTGATTGTACTTGTTGCGGATCTTGGATTCCTTCTTCAGCCGCGCCATGGCCGAAAGGATCGCCTTCCGGTCGGAAGGGGAGGTCGAAGCGAGCTTGGACAGCCGTTCGATGAGATCGATCCGGGCGCGCGTGGTGTTCAGCGTCAGGAACACGACGATTGCTGCATCCTTTTCGACCCGGAGAAGATGGGCGATGATGTAGATCAGCAGGCTTTCGGTGTTCGTCCAGACATAGTTCAGGCGGCCGACCCGCAGCAGGACATCGGACATCGCCGCCATGATCAGCGCTCCTTGAAAGCGCGGGACATGCTGTCGGTGATTGGTTTGCTCAGATATTCGAAGAAGGTGCGTTCCGACGTCTGAATCAGCACTTCGGCCGGCATTCCAGGAACGGGATGGAAATTGTGCACCCGCGCAATCTCGGAATCGGGTATTCCGACACGGACGATATAGACGTCCTTGACCGAAGCTCCCGCATTTTCCTCGATCGAATCGGCTGAGACGTAAAAGACCTTGCCCTGCAGAACAGGGGTCGTGCGCCGGT
This sequence comes from Rhizobium sp. 10PS4, assembly GCF_032464805.1. Taxonomy (NCBI): domain Bacteria; kingdom Pseudomonadati; phylum Pseudomonadota; class Alphaproteobacteria; order Hyphomicrobiales; family Rhizobiaceae; genus Rhizobium; species Rhizobium sp. 10PS4. Next base: position 23,353 of record NZ_JAWDIW010000006.1, read on the forward strand.
TGAGCGCCGTGAGGCGGATCGAGGCCGTTTCTCCCTCATGCAACTGGTCGATCGAAGTTCGCAGCACCTTCGCTTCCAGGATCAGCGGCACATGCGACGGCAGGATCTCCATGATCGGCTTTCCTGTTGTGATGACACCGCCGGCTGTGTGAAAATAGGAGCGCACCACCGTGCCCGACACCGGCGAACGGATAGTGGTGCGTTCGAGCACGCCGGCGGCCTCGCGCATTTGTTCGCGCACACTGTCCAGATCTGTTTCGGCGGTCTCGAGCGCATCGAGTGCCGCCTGCTTGTTGGAGTTGACGGCGATGACGGCTTCCTGGCGGAATTTGGCGATCTCCGCCTCGCTCTCGTTGAGCTCGCCGTTCAGTCGGGCAATGTCGCCCATCGCATCGGCGATCGCCCGCTCGATTGCCAGCAGATCCGTCTTGCGCATATAGCCGACCTTGACCAGCCGAGCCTTGGAGTCGCGTTCCTCGGTCAGCAGCGACAGCTGCCTTTCGAAGGATTCTCGCTGGCCCCTATAGCCGGCGAACCGGAATTCGAGCGATGCGATGTTCTTTCCGATCAGATTGAGCTGCTCTTCAAGCTTGATCTGCTTGCTGTGGAAGACGACGTTCTGGCTCTGGATGATCGCGTTGATATCAGGATCGCCGGCCTCCTTCGTCACGATATAGGGAAGCTGGAATTCGCGCAGGCCCTGCGCTTCGGCACGGAGCCTGGCGACGACGGCTTCAAGGCGCAGGCGACGAAGCTGCAGCATCCGCTCGTTTGAGCGGGATGCTGTGGGATCGAGGGTCAGCAGGATGTCGCCTTCCCTGACCGTATCGCCTTCGCTGACGCGCATCTCCTTGATGATGCCGCCTTCCAGATGCTGGATGATCTTGTTGTTGCCGGTCGCGACGAAGCTTCCCTGCGCGATAACGGCGGAGGCGAGCGGCGCCGTCGCCGCCCAGAAGCCGAAGCCTCCGAACGAGGTGAAGAGAACCGTCAGGCCGACGATGCTGTGCACACGGATCGAGCGCGGCACATCGCTATACCACTCAAGCTGCGCCGGACCGGTCGTCTCCCGATTTTTCCGTCCCATGTCGTTCATCCCTCGATGCGCGGTGCTTGTTGACCGTTATTGCCGTTGTTCTTGGAAAGCGCCTGCAGCACCTCGATCCTTTCCCCGAACATGGCGACAGTGCCGTCCTTGAGCACAAGGATCTTGTCGACGCATTGGAGAAGAGCCGGGCGCTGGGTGATGGTGACGGTGGTAATGCCCTGCTTCTTGGCGTGGATCAGTGCCTTGGCAAGGGCTGCCTCGCCCTGCGTATCGAGGTTCGAATTCGGCTCGTCGAGCACCACGAATTTGGGATTGCCGAAGAAGGCGCGGGCGAGCGCGATGCGCTGCTTCTGGCCGCCCGAAAGCGGAGCGCCATCGGCCGCCACGATGGTTTCGTAGCCCTGCGGGAAGCCTGCGATGAGTTCGTGCACGTCGGCCAGCACCGCGGCCTCGTAGATCTGGTGATCGTCGACGTCGTCGCGCATGCGGCAGATATTGGCCTTGATCGTGCCGGGAAAGAGCTGCACGTCCTGCGGCAGATAGCCGATGCTTTCGCCGAACTGGCGCTGGTCCCAGTTGCGCAGATCCATCAGGTCGAGGCGTACATTTCCCGATGTCGGGACGATCGAGCCGACGAGCATCTTGCCGAGCGTCGTTTTGCCTGACCCGGAATTGCCGATGATCGCAAGCGATTCCCCCTTCCTGAGCGAGAAGGAGATGCCGTTGAGAATGACCTTCTTTTGCGGTGGCGGCACGAAGAGAATGCGTTCGACATCGAGCCGGCCTTCGGGATTGGGAAGACGCAGGCGCGGGAAGTTCAATGGGGAATTCAACAGCAGTCCCTTGATCCTGCTATAGGCGGTTGCCGACCGGTTGAACTGGTTCCAGCCTTCGATGGCGCCTTCGATTGGTGCCAGCGCGCGTCCCGAGATGATCGAGGCCGCAATCACCATGCCGCCCGTCAGCTCGCCGGAGAGCGACAGATGCGCGCCCCAGCCGAGCAGGGTGACCTGGGTGATCATGCGGCAGGCCTTCGATATGCCGGAGAAGATGATGTTGCGGTCCTGTGCCTCGACTTGCGATTTCAGCGAGCCCGCCGTTTCCCGGCCCCACATTTTCACGGCCTCGGGGATCATCGCCATTGCGTTGATGATCTGCGAATTGCGCGACATGGAATCGAGATGGAAATTCGCCCGGCTGAGATAGCCGTTGGATTCGGCGAATTGCCGGGCGGTGAATTTCTGGTTCAGATAGGCGATGACGAAAAGGACCGCGCAGCAGACCATGATGATGATGCCGAGATGCGGATGCACGAAATAGACGACGACCACGAAGAACGGCATCAGCGGCGCATCGAGAAATGCGATCAGCGTGCCGGATGTCAGGAAGCCACGCAGCAGCTGCAGATCCTGCAGCGTCTGGTAGTCCTTGCCGCTGCCATGCAGCGATGCCCTGGCTGCAGCGCTGAGGATCGGCGCGCCGAGCTGTACTTCGAGCTCCACCGCGGTGCGCATCAGGATGAAGCGGCGCACCGAATCCATGAAGGCCTGTAGTAGCACGGCGCCGAGCACGGCGATCGAGAGCATGACGAGCGTGTCGACGGAACGGCTTGTCAGCACACGATCGGATATCTGGAATAGATAGAGCGGGATTGCCAGCAGAAGGACGTTGATGGCGATCGTGAACATCATGACGACCACCATGTTGCGCCGTACCGCCGCCATGCCGCGCGAGAGGCTGGCGGCGAAATTCACAGGCTCGCTACGCTTGTGAAAACCGCCGCCGCTTCCCCCGCCCCCGCCCCCGCCGCCCCCGGGGTCGGAATTCTTGCCATTTCCGCCGCCGCCGGTGCGCAGCCGCCTGTTGTTTTCGCTGATCGGACCGCTTTCGCCTTCGATGGTCTTGCCGAAAGGCATCGTCGGGCTCGATTTAAGCTCGGTCTTCTCTTTCGGCAGTTCGGGGGTCACCCGCGCTTCGATCTGCGGCCGGGCTGGCGCTTCCGGCGTTTTTGCTGTCGCCAGGCCCTGCGCCACCGCGACATGAGGTGCCGTTTCCACTTTAGCTTCCGGCACCACCATCTTTTCCGGGAGCGGCGCCTGCGTAGCGCTTGCGCGTCCGATATCGGCAGCCTCGTTTGCCGCAGCTTCGGACGTCTTCTTGTGGCGATCGGGAGACGAAGCAGCGGCGCCGCTCAGCCTGCGAAGGTTCTCGACCGCCTCGTCGATCGCGGATATGCACACATCGGTCATCGGCGCATCCGAGGGAGCAGCGGAGGGAATAGTGCCCGATCTCAGATCGAGGGCGCTGCCTGCCGCAAAGATTTGTTTCGAAATCTGGTTCATCGTGGTTTCCTCGCAATACTCAAGGTCAGGCGACCATGGCTTGCATTACGTCGGCGGGGTGCGTCGACGACCATGAAAAATCGTGCCCGGCATTGATGACGCCGTCAGCGGAATCGCCGCCCGCCGGATCGTCGTTGTCGAGAAAGGCGATGACTTCATTGGCGAGCCTGTCGTCGACCGGCTGCGGCTGTGTCGTGTCATGCTCCACCAGTCCGCCCTGAATGAGGATGGCGTCTGAATAGAGCTGGCCTGCCAGATAGGTCGTCTGGCCGAAACTGTCGTAGTCGACGATCTCGGCGATGTTGACGACCGCATTACTGCCCGTGTCGATCGTAACCGTTGCGTCGGGATTGTTTTCGAGGATGGTCGATGCCGCATGGGTCACATCGTCGGAATCGCCGAGGATGCTGACCTGTTTTATGATCGTCATGTCGTAGAGATTGCCGGTGATATAGAGAATGTTGAGGCCGGCATATCCCTGGAAATTCATATCGAAGGACAGCCCTTCCGGAATGTTGGGATCGCGATCTTCGATCGCCTTCTGCGTCTCGACCATGTAGTCCGGCATGGCCGCAAACGGGCCGCCCGTCCCGACATTGTGGATCGAGGCGAAATTCCAGATCAGGTTGTTGCCGGTTTGTAGGTCGGCGCCGGGATCGAGGTCGCCCTCTGCCCGCACCCAGTCATTGTCGTAGAGCAGCGAGACCTGCGTGATGCTGTTGATATCGAGCACGTTGCCGCCGATGATCACCAGATCATATTGCAGGCCCATCTGGAAAAAGGAGGAGAAATTAATCGCAGTATTGCCGCCCGTCAGAACCGTGGCTTCGGATCCTGAGGTGGTGACCGTCATCGTGTCGTTGTCGGTGACGAACTGATACTGCTCGATCCACTGGACGAAGGAGACGTCGCCGTCGATGACGCTGACGCGCCAGCTGTTGGGGAACGTCGGATCGGCAGAATCGGGTTCGGCATGTCTCGATGCTTCGAAGGTGCTTTGTTCGAAGACGGCGATGTTCTTGGCGATGGTTCCGGCTTCCTCGGCCGAATGACCGGATGAGCGCAGCGCCGAGGCAATCTCGTCATTGTCGCTGTAGACGAAGGCCTGGGAGACCGCGTCGACCTGGTGATAATTGCCCATGACGGCGGTGACCGACGCAATGACGCCGGTATGGATCACGGAGGCGACGTTGACGACGAGATTTGCACCGGCGGTGACATCGAGGCTGTTGCCGCTCGGGTCGTCCTGCTCGACGGATGTATTGATGCCATCGGGCTCTTCCGGGAGCTTGGCGAGACCGCGATCGGGCAGGAAGTCATCGAGGACCGGTATATCGGTCTCGGCCTTGCCATTGATGTAAACGGTGTCGTTGACCTCGGGGTCGAGGCGGACGAACTCATGCGTCGCGTCGGTGCCGAGCGAGGTTGCGCCGCTGTCCTCGGTATTTTGGGCATTCTGAATATAGCTTTCGAGATCCTCGGCGATCTTCAGGGCGCCATCATAGGTATCTGTCCGGTGGAGGCTTGCAAAAGGCGTGAAGATCTCGGCCTTGGTGCTGAAATCCGCGAGCCGCTCGATGACGAAGCTCGTGTCTCGAGGCGCATGGACGCCATCCGTCATATCGAGATAGTCGTCGTCGTAGAGGGCGTTGACCTGGAGGACATGACTGATCGCCGAACCAGGCCCGGCAAAGACTGTCAGTTCCGGCTCATCCGTGAGCACGATATCCGTAGGATCGCCGAAATGCGGTAACGGGATGTCCTTTCCGGCAATCGCCGCCAGCTTCTCGAGGCTCTCTTCGAAGACGCGGCCGAAATGGCGCGCCGGGCCAAATTCGATTTCGTAGCTGCCGCTTTTGTAATTGATGCCCGGATCGTAGTCCTTGAGCTGGAGATCGGAAGAGAAAGCGGCGGTAAAGGCATCCTGATCCGGCAGAGCCGGTCCATCCGCGCCCGGTCCTGCGCCTTCGGCATAGTTGGTACGCAACCTCATCTCGTCGGTCGTCATCTCGAAGAGACCGATGAAGTGCGCAATGATTTCCGAAATCTTCTCGATATGCATGGTTCGGCCCTCCCATTCGAGATGACGATCGGCCTTGGTGGCGCCCGCCAGGAGCCGTGGTGTGGTCGTCAAATCGTTTTCAAGCAATCAAACTGCACCGGCTTGGGCCGGTGCAGTTCGTCTTGGTCGCTGGAGGTTGTGTCAGGTGCCGGTATCCTCGCCGACGTCGGAGGCATGAGAATTGCCGCCGATGACGCTGGAGTCGACTGTGTTGCTGAGCAGGTTCGCACCCTGAACGAGCTCTAGGTGGAAGCCGGAATTGGCCAGGATCGCCGAAGCATCGGCCGCGCTCGATCCGCTCGCGTCGTCGCCGGCCTTGAGATCCCAGCCTTTGCCGTCCATCTCCATGCCTTCTGCGCTGTCGGCGGTGCCGCCATTGGCATTCAGGTGGTTCTGAGCGCCTGCGTTGTCCATCTTGGTGTTCCAGGCGCTATCCTGGTCAGCCAGATGGTTCGCCTGGACGGCGCTGAAGCCGCTGTCGTTGCCTTGGCCGTTCAGCGAATCGTTCAGGATGCTGTCGACGTCGAGAGTGAAGGAGAAGTCGTCCCCGAGGTTGAAGGTGAGGTCGTGTCCGGCAACGCCGAGATTGGAGTCCTTGACGTCCTCGATGACGGCGAAGTCTGTGTCCGTCTTGTTGAAGCTGTCGGAGGTGTTGAAGCTGTCGGTGACGGTCTTCGTATCCGTCTCCGTCTCCGTAACGGTCTTGATATCGGTGTCGGTCACGGTCTTCGTATCGGTGTCCGTGATCGTCTTGGTGTCGGTATCGTTGTCGTTGTACGACTTGCTGTCATAGCTCCAGTCGTAGTCGGTCTTGGTGTCGGTATCGGTGATCGTCGTGGTCTTGGTGCTCGTATCGTCGTCGGACTTGTAGCTCCAGTCGTATTCGTTGTCGCGGTTGTCGCCATTGTTGGTCGCGACATCGATTTCAGCCTTGACGTCGACGTCGACGCTGTTGTCGGTATTATCGCGATTGTCGCCATTGGCGAGGCCGCCGACATAACCGGTCGAATCGTCGTCGATTTTAGTCGAATTGATCGCGCTGTTGGCAAAGCCGTCGGCAAGCGCCCCGACCTTCGTGATTTCGGTGTCGTCAGACATTGCATTCTCCAGAAAAAACCGGAGCAGCTTTTCGAAATCCCTCTCATCTCAAATGGGATTTTACTCGCGCTCGCTCCGATGCGGTTAACATCGGCAGATGTATTCGATACTAGTCATCTGCAGCTTCATCGCGATTTGTTGATCAAACCGTTGGTATTGGGAACGTACGTACTCAGTACAAGGCCGCACATATCCGGCTCCGAATCCTGAGAGGATAGGGAGTGGTCAGGTTTTCTTTTCGTTGAGTTGCCCTATAATGGAGACCGTGCATCAAAAACGCATGACGATACCTGGCTTTTCCATGTCGCCACTTGGACGACGATCACAGGATGCTGGAAAAAATGCGAATCCGATAGACATCAATTCGGGCTAAGGCGGATCTGCCCTGCTCGAGTAGCCCTCGGATAGCTCCTGTCGTCGGAGCGCTAAGATCTGTTCGGCGGCGGCGTCGGCGAGCAGCGATAATCCGGGGCTCCCGGCATTCGCCGCAGAGTTGACGGGCACCTGTCGACATATCCGGCCCGCCCTGCACAACTAAAACATGAAAATTTGTACTGAAATATTACATTCAACTGATCATCTATAGTCGGAGCAAATATAGCCTTGAAGTATATATTGCGGTGAAAATACAACTAAAGCTTTGTAACGTATCGTTTTTCGCCCACTAAAACTAATCACTTTGGGCCATTTCCTTCCTTCTCAATCCGTATTAACATAATTAAGAAATGTCTAAAAAATAAGGCGATGACGTTCGGGACCGGCATTTCATACTATCTAATACCCGCCATCGCTCCACGTTTGAGTAAAGTGTAACGCTAGGGGAGGCGTATATGTTCATGACAGGCTCAGGGATGGAGAATGCGGACCAAGGAAGGAAGTTGGGTCCGTCCGGAGATACTATACTAGTGGTAGCCAAGGCGGATCTGTTTTCAGAATGCATGGTAGAAGCACTGGCGAAGAAATTTCCGAACTGTGAAGTGGCAAGCATAACGAGTACAAAGCCGATTCTGGAAAAAGATGCCAGCGATATAAAACTCGTTTTATTCTATCATATACCCGGCCCGGAGCTTCATGAAGCGCTGCAGGCCGCCCGCGAAAACCACCCTGAAACCTCGATCGGACTTGTCGTCGAAGCTATCGACATGCTCGAGCCCTATGTCAGCCGGTTGGTAGAAGCGCGGATCATCGATGGCGTTCTGCCACTCAACCTGCGGCTCGATGTCTTCATGGCTGCAGTGGATCTGCTGATGAAGGGCGGCGAACATTTTCCGTCAGCACTTCTCAATCGCCTCACCAACAAAAACTCCCAGCTGGAGCCTTCGCTCTATCAGACAAAATCGGTCGATGCGGCCCGCAGCAATGCGCTCAAGCTGAGACGCGACAGCATCTCCGCTTTGACGACCCGGGAGGTTCAGATCCTGGATCTCATATGCAAGGGCACGCAGAACAAGATCATCGCCGACAAGCTGCATCTATCCGAAAATACCGTGAAGGTTCACGTCCGCAACATCTACAAGAAGATGAACGTCAGAAACCGCACGGAAGCTGCATCCCGTTTCTTCAATGAGCATCCCGCCGGTGAAGACGATATGTCCGGCCGTTGGCGCAATTGATCTGACGCTTTTGCTTCAGATCGGGGGGCGTGCAAAACAGCGCGACTTCTGTCCGAAGCCGCTTGGAGAGCAGATATAAGGCGCCGAGCCGTGATAGGCTACGGTCCGGACCGTAGCCGCAGCCGGGCGCTCGGCCCGATTTGCCGGATAGGCATAGGCCTTGGAAACGCGCGGCGCCTCGACCACGGCGGCATTCTTCTTCGCGACGACCGCGATATCGTCGCCGACGGCCGTGCAGGCCGTCGGTCCGATCGCAAGAAGCGCCGTTCCCCAGGCGAATATCGCCGAGCGGATACGCCGGCTTTTCAGCTGCGCTGCATCGTGTTTTTTCAACATCCCAAACCCCTCGCATATGGCGCTTCCGGATGCAAGACCGGCGGTGCAGTTGAGCTCGGCCAATCTCCCGCCTTCCCTTTTATTTAGCTGCGTTGAGTGAAGCTTGAGCGGCAGTGAAAGCATTGTGACGGAGAATGGTTAAGTGTGATTAATCATTTGTTACTTTGAAGAATACTTGTGTAATTATTTTGGATACTAGAACTTTTTGAAGTTGACCTTCGCGCTAATCGTCTTATCATTTGAGTAGTAAGTCAGTTACCCGAAGAATAACTACAAAGCTATTCATGATTTGATAGGAGGTTCGTGAACATCCAGACGGATAGGAAGACTTGAGACGCACAAATAAATCAAAAGACTAAATACCTGGGAGGGAGTTTGTAATGCGTAGTTTCGTTCCCAACGAAGGCTATTCTGAAGTGTCAAGCATACCGGTAGCGCAAGCGTTGCGCACCGTTCTTGTGAATGGCGGGGGCGGCTTCCTCGGTTCGCATCTCTGCGAAAGGCTCCTGCAGCGCGGCCACAGCGTCACATGCCTCGATAATTTTTCCACCGGCCGCCGTGCGAACGTCGACCACCTTGCGTCGAACACCGGCTTCCACATCGTCGAGCATGATGTTCGCCAGCCCTTCGACATTGAAGCGTCGCTCATCTTCAATTTCGCCTCTCCGGCCTCTCCGCCCGATTATCAGCGGGATCCTGTGGGGACGCTGCTCACCAACGTGCTCGGCGCCGTCAATACCCTGGATTGCGCGCGAAAGACCGGTGCGATCGTCGTCCAGTCGTCAACGTCGGAGGTTTATGGCGACCCGACCCTGAGCCCGCAGCACGAATCCTATTGCGGTAATGTCAACCAGATCGGACCGCGCGGCTGCTACGACGAGGGCAAGCGCAGCGCCGAAACCCTGTTTTTCGACTATCACAGGACTTATGGCGTCGACATCAAGGTCGGCCGCATCTTCAATACCTACGGACCCCGCATGCGCCTGGACGACGGGCGGGTGGTTTCCAATTTCATCGTGCAGGCCCTGCGCAACGCGGATCTGACGATCTATGGCGATGGCCAGCAGACCCGTTCTTTCTGCTATGTCGACGATCTCATCGAGGGTTTCCTGCGTTTTTCGGCCGCCGGCAGCGCCTGCAACGGCCCGATCAACCTCGGCAATCCAGCCGAAATGACCGTTCGACGCCTGGCGGAAATCATCCGGGACCTGACGAACTCGCGTTCCCGGATCGTCCACCTGCCGGCGGTCACCGACGACCCCCGTCAGCGGCGGCCGGATATTTCCCGGGCCATGGCCGAGCTGGACTGGCAGCCCCGCATCGGGCTCGAAACCGGCTTGGCTCGCACCGTCGACTATTTCGACGGACTGCTCGCCGGCACAGAGAAGGCGGAGGTCGTATGAGATGCCCCGCTACATTCTCGTCACCGGCGGCGCCGGTTTCATAGGCAGTCATATCTGCAAAGCGCTGTCGCGCGCCGGCATGATCCCGGTTACCTACGATAATCTCTCGACAGGGCATGCCGACAGTGTCCGCTGGGGTCCGCTCATTCGGGCGGAACTTGCCGACGCCGCTACCCTGCGCCGGACTCTTGCAGAGTTTTCGCCCGATTGCGTCATTCATTGTGGTGCCAATGCCTATGTCGGCGAATCCGTCGACATGCCCAGGAAATATTACCGCAACAATGTCGTCGGCAGTCTGACCCTGCTCGAGGCCTGCCTCGACCAGGATATCGACCGGATCGTCTTTTCGAGCAGTTGCGCCACCTATGGCGTCCCCGCCTCGTTGCCGATACGGGAGGAAAGCCCGCAGCACCCGGTCAATCCCTATGGCCGCACCAAGCTGATCTTCGAAATGGCGCTCGAGGATTTTGCCGCTGCCTACGGCATCCGCTTTGCCGCATTGCGTTATTTCAATGCGGCCGGAGCCGATCCAGACGGCGAGCTCGCCGAGCGTCATCAACCCGAGACCCATCTCATCCCGCGCGCCCTTCTCGCCGCCGCCGGCAGGCTGGAGCGGCTCGATATCTTCGGCACCGATTATGCGACCGAGGACGGAACCTGTGTTCGCGATTATATTCATGTCAGCGATCTCGCGCAGGCGCATCTCGCCGCCGTCAATCATCTGATGGCGGACGGCGGCTCGCTAAGCGTCAATCTCGGCTCCGGTCGGGGCACCTCGGTGCGGGAGATTCTCGAGGCGATCCATCGCGCCAGCGGCTGCGAAGTCCCCGTCCGTTATTGCGCGCGCCGCATCGGCGACCCGCCGATCCTCTTTGCCAATACTGCAAAGGCGCAGGCGGAACTCGGCTTTGCCCCCGTCCTCTCGGACATCGATACGATCATTCGCACCGCCGGCCCCACCTTCGGCCTGCAGGTGACGGCATGAGCGACATTTCCCAGACCGGCCACCGCGTCAGGACGGCCAAAGCCGCCGCAGCGGACGCGTTCGATCCTGTTTTCACCGGCTGGAACCGCGTCGCCTATGGTTTCGGCATCCTCTGCTGGCTGACAGCACTCGGCTATTTCTGGATCTGGTGGTGCCAGTCCGCCCATATCATTTCCTGGGCCACCTTCGTGCTCGTCACCCTCGTGCTTGCCTGGATCACGCTTGTGCCGGCCTATTTCATCCTGATCTTCCTCGATGCGAGGACGCTCAGCCCTCGCGCGCGGCTGCCGGAAGGGCGGGTGGCTATGATCGTCACTAAGGCGCCGTCCGAGCCCTTTGCCGTCGTCCGCACCACGCTGCAGGCGATGCTCGACCAGATCGGCGTCGATTTCGATGTCTGGCTCGCCGACGAGGACCCTTCGGAGGAAACCAGGCGTTGGTGTGCGGCGCACGGCGTACTGATCTCCACCCGAAAGGGTGTGGCGGAGTATCATCGCACCACCTGGCCGCGCCGGACGCGTTGCAAGGAAGGCAACCTCGCCTATTTCTACGACCATTTCGGCTATGCGCGTTACGATTTCGTCGCCCAGTTCGATGCCGACCATATGCCGACGCCGACCTACCTCCGTGAAATCCTGCGCCCCTTCGCCGATCCCAGGATCGGCTATGTCTCCGCTCCGAGCATTTGCGATGCCAATGCCGGGACAAGCTGGGCGGCGCGTGGCAGGCTCTATGCGGAGGCAAGCCTGCACGGTTCGCTGCAGACGGGTTACAATAATGGCTGGGCGCCTCTTTGCATCGGCTCCCATTATGCGGTCCGCACATCAGCCCTTCGTCAGATCGGCGGCCTCGGCCCGGAACTTGCCGAAGACCATTCGACGACGCTGATGATGAATGCCGGCGGCTGGCGTGGCGTGCATGCCGTCTATGCGATCGCCCATGGCGACGGACCGGCGAATTTCACCGACCTCGTCGTCCAGGAATTCCAGTGGTCGCGCAGCCTGGTCACCATTCTGTTGCAACATTCCCGCCGCCATATCATGCACTTGCCCTGGCGGCTGAGGTTCCAGTTCGCGTTCTCTGAGCTCTGGTACCCGCTCTTTTCGGCTTTCATGGCCATGATGTTCCTGCTGCCGGTTGCCGCGCTGCTGACGGGCCGTGTCTTCGTCAATGTCACCTATCCGGATTTCCTGCTGCATTTCGTGCCAATGTCGATCGTGCTGACGCTGTTTGCCTTCTTCTGGCGGGCCACGGCAACCTTCAGGCCGCACGATGCGAAACTGCTCGGCTGGGAAGGGCTGGCCTTCATCTTTCTGCGCTGGCCGTGGTCGCTGGCCGGCAGCCTTGCCGCTGTCCGCGATTATATCTGCGGCTCCTTCGTCGATTTCCTCATCACGCCGAAGGGAAGGCAGCAGCAGCAGTCTTTGCCGCTGCGCGTCATCGCGCCCTATATCGGGCTCGCCGGCCTTTCGGCCGCCGCAATGATGTTTGCGACCGATGCCGCGGCCGCCCAGGGTTTTTATGTTTTCGCCATGATGAACCTCTCGGTCTACCTGTCGCTGACGGTGCTGATCGTCGTTCGCCATGCGGTCGAAAACGATCTGCCGCTGCTGCCGCAATCGCGCGGGCTGTGGCTTGCGACAGCCACCGGGCTGGCGATCTTCGTCGCCGGCGGCACGCAGGCGGGGAGCCACGGCCTGCGCGGCCTCGAAGCTCTTTCGCACGGCCAGACGTTTGTCAGTTTCACCGAAACGCAATTTGCCGTGGCCGGCGCCGGCCTCGGCGGCGGCAAGACCAGGATCGTGAAATTCCACCTGAGATGGAATGGTTTCGGCAGAACCGGCCGAGACGAACAGGGTGCGTGAGCCGGCGGAACCGGCAAGTGTCGAGTATGGAGGATGTAATGAGTATCGGATCGAGACTATTGGGAGCTGCGCTTGCTCTCAGCCTGTGCCTGCCGGTGGCAGCGCACGGCGCCGAGGTTGCCAAAAGGGACGCGCCGACGCCGCTCAGCGCCTATGAGCTCTATCGGATCTACGGCGACAAGACCTGGACCTGGAACACCGGCGGCGGCCGTTTCTTCGATGACGGCCGGCGGTTCGTTGCCTGGAGCAACGACAAGGGGCAGCCGTCCTTCGCCGAAGGCAGATGGGTGGTCGACGATCTCGGTCAGCTCTGCATGCGCGCCACCTGGACGAATGCCGAGGGCGCGGCCCGCGCCAGCACCTGTTTCGGACATCGCAAGATCGGTAACACGATCTACCAGCGGCGCCAGCCGAACGGCGAATGGTACGTCTTCCGCCACGCATCGGTGCGTCAGGGTGATGAGTTCCAGAAGCTTGTTCCCACGGACACCGTGAGCGCGAAGGCAAGCGAACTGAAGCAGATCCTGCTGAGCCAGGAAGTAGCCCGAAAAGGAGGGTGAGCCATGAAGAAGCTGATGAAAAAAAACCTCTCGACCGCCGCGATAGCGCTGCTGCTACTGTGTGTCGCGGATCTGCCGGGCCGAAGCGAAGTGCAATATGCCGGCATTGCCCCGAACCCGGCGGCGGCCGTGCGGACGATCATCGACAAGCGCCCCGTGCTTCATGCCGAGGGCATCAAGTTCGGTGCCTATGATCCGCACGGCGATTTCGGCGCCCAGGCGAATGTCGCGACTGAAGCCCTGTTCCTGCCATGGGAGGACGTCGACCTCGAGACGTTGCGCGTCGCCGATGCCTATGCGCAGGCCAGAGGCCGCAACCTGCTGATCACCGTGGAGCCATGGTCCTGGGACGTCGATTGGCGGCTGACCTCCGCCGAGCTTCGCGCAAAGGTTCTGCGCGGCGACTACGATGTCAACATGCGTGCGATCGCGCAGATGATATCGGCGCTGAAAAGCCCGGTGATCGTCCGCTGGGGGCAGGAGATGGAAGACAAGTCAGGGCGGTTTTCATGGTCCGGCTGGAGCCCGCAGGACTATATCACCGCCTACAGGCGGATGATGGACATCGTCCGCCAGGAGGCGCCCGGTACCGAGCTCATGTGGTCGCCGAAGGGAGAGCCTGGCCTCGAGACCTATTATCCCGGCGACGATTATGTCGATCTCGTCGGCCTCTCGGTCTTTGGTCTGCAGCGCTACGACGAGCTTGCCTACAATGAGCACCGGACCTTCTCGGAAGCGCTGAAGCAGGGATATGATCTCGTCGCCGGCTACGGCAAGCCCATCTGGGTGGCTGAGCTCGGCTATGAAGGCGGCGACGCCTATATGAAGCCGTGGATCGAAACGGCCACCTTGAAGCAGAGCGCCTTTCCGAATCTGCAGGAAGTCGTCTATTTCAACGATCGGGATGTGCACGCCTGGCCCTTCAATCTCGGCCGGCCGGACTGGCGCGTGGTCGAAAGTCTGGCCAACTGATAGCCAGAAAACAGAAAGGCCCGCCGGGGTGTTGCGGGCCTCTCCTCTCATATCAGGCGACCGATCATCCCTTGAGCGTTGCCTTACCCTCTTCGATGAGCCGTGTTGCCGCATCGGCGGGCGAGACCCGTTCGAAGGCGAGTTCGTCACAAATCGGGCGCAGCACGCGCTGGTCGAATTGGGTTGCGCCCATCGGCACCGGCGGCGGATATTCGCCGACCTGATCCTTGAGCAGGTTCACATATTTGACCGTTTCCTGCTCCGTCGGGTTAAGCTGCGGCAGGATGGCTTCGCGCACTGTCGGCGACATAGGCACACCGCGCTCGACGCCGAGGATCTTGCCGGCTTCGGGATCGTTGACAAAGAAGCTGATGAACTTCGCGGCAGCTTCGCCCTGCTTGGTCGTTGCGCCCACACTCCAGATCAGTGCCGGGCGGTAATAATGGCCGGATGGACCGCCCTTCTTTTCACGCGGCAGCATGGTGATGCCGAGCTTGTTCTTGATGATCAGCTGATAGCCGATCATCTGGTTTGAATAGGCCATGCCGATCACCGACTTGCCGAGACCAAGCGCATTGGTGTCGATGGTGTTCTGATCGAGCGTCTGTACGTCGGCGGCAACAGTGCCACCCGCTTTGCGCAGTTTCTCCCAGTAGTCGAACCATTCCCTGGCATCGTCGGCCGTGAAGCCCAGCCCAACGCTTTCCCTCGCAAAGAGGCTCTTGCCGCGCTGGCGCAGCCAGGCATCGAACACATAGGCGTAGCGCGCCGCATAGGGGCCGCCGCTCTTGCCGGAGGACTTGGCGAGTTCTACGGCGAGCTTGGCATACTCATCCCAGGTGAGGTCGGGCGTCGGCACCGGGATGCCTGCCTTTTCGAACTCGACTGTGTCGAAGAACATCGAGAAGGAGTTGAGGCCGAGGCCAACACCATAGAGCTTGCCGTCGATGGTGGTCAGTTTCAGCATGTCGGCGCCGAAGCTGTCGACCTGCAGCGTCGAGGGGACGAATTCATCGAGCGGCATGCAGGCGCCGCGCTTGGAATAGTCCGAGATGGTTCCTGGCTCGAGCTGGAAGATGTCGGCGATCGAGCGGCCGGCCATCTGCGTTGCGAGCTTCGTCCAGTAGCCGTCGCCCGAAAGCGATTCACCGACGATAGTGACGCCGGGCGTCTTGGACTGATAGAGCTTGGCGACGTCAAGTGTGCGCTTGGCGCGATCGTTGGAACCCCACCACATGGCCCGTAGCTGTGCGTCTTCGGCAAAGGCCGGAGTGGCGCTTCCGGCACCGAAGGCGAGGCCGGCGGCCGCACCGGCTGAACCCATCAGGAATGAACGGCGATTGACCTGCATGATATCCTCCTTGTTCCAATATGCCCGCTGCCATCCTCCAATGGCGTTGTCAGGGCATTTCAGCAAACAGACTACGCAAAAAAAATTTATTTGCAAGAACCAACCATTTTCTTGCAAATTTGCATTATTTGCATAATGTTATGCTCCATGAACGACCAAAAAATCAGACGGCCGCGTCAAGCCGATATAGCCACATTAGCCGGCGTCTCGGTCTCCACGGTGTCACGCGTGCTCGCCAACGAACCTGGTATCAGCGAAAACGTGCGCCGCCAGATATTGAAAGTGGCAGCCGAGAACGGTTATCCCGTCAAGCCTGCTTCCGAAGCCGTTGCAGGAGGACTGGCGCTGATTGCCAGCGACGGCGTCACCGGCACTCTCAGCGTCTTTTATGAAGCGATCGTCGACGGCCTGCGCGCTGGCGCTGCCGAAGCGGGCATGCCCTTCGAAGTCCGGCTGGTCCGCGAGGATCGAACCACCCCGGATGCCGTGCGCGACTATATGCAGACCGCGAGCGCTGAGGGCCTCTTTCTCGTCGGTATCGATCCGAACGACATGTTGCGCGGCTGGCTACAGGCCAGCATGACCCCGACGGTTCTTGTCAACGGCACCGATCCAAGGATGCAGTTCGATGGCGTTTCGCCGGCTAATTTCTTTGGCGCCTATGAGGCGACCGGCCGGTTGATAAAGGCCGGCCATCGCCGCATCCTGCATCTGAGCGGCTCCCACCGCCATACGATCCGGGAGCGCGTGCGCGGTTTTGAGGCGGCGATTAACGCCGTCCCCGGTGCCGAGGGCCGTTTCGTGTCCCTGACCCTCCAGGGCAGCCCCATCCGTGAGGCGCATGAACGCACCGCCGCAGCACTTGCCGAGAATGCCGGTTTTACCGCCGCCTTCTGCATGAATGATTTCATCGCCGTCGGCGTGCTCGAGGCTGTGACCGAGGCCGGCCTGCGTGTGCCGGAGGATTTCGCGATCGTCGGCTTCGACGATCTGCCCTGCGCGCTGATGACCAATCCACGGCTGTCCACCATGCGCGTCGATCGCGCCGCTCTCGGGCGTGAGGCCGTGTCGCTGATGCTTGCCCGTTTCCGCAACAGGACGGCACCGGCCCGCCACATTTGCCAGGCGGTCGTTCCCGTTCCGGGTGGAACTGTTCCGAATCCGAATGCCGAAAACCCGTGAGAGATGCGATGACCTATGATCCCGCCAGCGCCAACCCGCTCGCCGGCAATCCGCTGGAAACCCGCGCCGATATGAGCCGCGCCCTGCTTGCGCTCTTCGATCCGCTGCTTGCCTGTTTCTCGAACGGTAATGCCCGCGTCACCCTCAATGGCGGCGGCGCCCATTTCGACCGGGCGGCGGCCGATCTGGAAGGGTTCGCCCGCCCGCTCTGGGGATTGGCGCCGCTTGGCGCCGGCAACGGCGAATTCGCCCATTGGCATCGTTTCGCCGAAGGCCTCGCAAACGGCACAGACCCCGCCCATCCCGAATATTGGGGAACGGTCAATGGCCGCGATCAGCGGATGGTCGAGCTTGCCGCTCTCGGTTTCGCCCTGGCGCTGGTGCCGGAAAAGATCTGGGAGCCGCTCGATGCGCGCGCCCGCGGCAATGTCGTCGCCTATCTCAAGCATGTCAGGCAGTTCGATTATGCCGACAACAATTGGAAATTCTTCCGGATCTTCGTCGATATTGCGCTCGATCGTCTCGGCGCCGATTTCGACCGCAGCCTGACGCAGCAATATCTTGAGGAGCTCGAAGGTTTTTATATCGGCGACGGCTGGTATCGCGATGGAAACGTCCGCCGCATCGACCACTACATTCCCTTCGCCATGCATTTCTATGGCCTGATCTATTCGAAGCTCGTCGACGACGACTATGCAAAGCGCTACCGCGAGCGCGCGGTCCTCTTCGCTCGGGATTTCCGGCATTGGTTTGCCGCCGACGGGGCGACGATCCCCTTCGGCCGCAGCCTGACCTATCGCTTTGCCTGCGCCGGTTTCTGGTCGGCGCTCGCCTTTGCCGATGTCGAGGCTCTGCCCTGGGGCGAAGTCAAGCATCTCTGCCTCCAGCATCTGCGCTGGTGGAAGGATAAGCCGATTGCCGATCGCGACGGCGTGCTGTCGATCGGTTTCGGCTATCCGAACCTGCTGATGTCGGAGAGTTACAATTCCGCCGGCTCACCCTACTGGGCTTTCAAGGCCTTCCTGCCGCTGGCGATCGCCGAGGATCACCCATTCTGGACGGCGAAGGAGAAAGTGCCGGAGCAAGCACCTGACATCGTCTCGCAGCGTCATCCCGGCATGGTGATCATGCGGGCGGGCGGCGATGTCGTGGCGCTGTCTTCCGGCCAGGAAAACCTGCAGATGCGGTGCGGCACGGAAAAATATGCGAAGTTCGCCTATTCGGCCCGCTACGGCTTCAGCGTCGAGGCCGATGAGCGTGCCTTTGCGCTTGCCGCCTTCGATTCAGCGCTTGCCTTCAGCGATGACGGCCTGCACTACCGCGTGCGCGAAACGAACGAGGAAGCCAAGATCGCAGGCGAGGTGCTGTTTGCGAAATGGTCGCCTTTTGCCGATGTCGACGTCGAAACCTGGCTCATGCCCGCCGCACCCTGGCATATCCGCCTCCATAGGATCAGGACAAGCCGGCCGCTGCGGATTGCCGAAGGCGGATTTGCCATCGGCCGCCGGGATTTCGAGCTGGATACGCTGTCCGCTTCGGGTGGGATTGCCTATGCGGTCGGCGAAGCCGATTTCACCGGCATTCTCGATCTCGGCTCCTCGGTCAAACGTTCGGGCCTCGTCCAGAAGGCAATGCCCAACACCAATGTGATCGTCGCGAAAACCCTGGTGCCGCAGCTGCGCGGGCAGATTCCGGCCGGTGAAACCATCCTGGTGACGGCAGTGCTGGCACTTGACGATCCCGCCGCCCTCTCGTCTGCCTGGACGAGACCGCCGAAAGCGCCTGAGATTGCAGCGCTGGAGGCCCTGGTGAGGGAAAAGGGCGTGACGGTCAGCGCCATCGAAGCGCCCGGACAAATGCCATGAGCCAGCTGGCCATTATCCTTGCCATGCAACCATCGCGCACGCAGCATGTCCTGCCGGATGAGGTTCTGCGGCGGCTGGGTGGCATCGGTCGCCTGCTGGATTCCAAGCCGCTGCAGCGCTTCGACGACGAGCATGCGAGACGTCTGCTGGCTGAGGCGGAAATCCTGATCACCGGCTGGGGCGGGCCTTATGTCGGGCCTGAAATTCTCGCCGCGGCACCGCATCTGAAGTTCATCGTCCATGCGGCGGGCACGGTAAAGGGCGTCATCGACGACGCCATCTTCGAAGCCGGTATCCCGGTCAGCCATGCGGCCGAGGCCAACGCCGTGCCGGTGGCCGAATTCACGCTGGCGGCGATCATCTTCGCCGGCAAGCGTGTTTTTCGTTTCCGCGATCTCTATGTTGCCGACCGAAACCGTAACCGGACACATTTGATGCAGCGTGAAGCGATCGGAAACTACCGCCGCACCGTTGGCATCGTCGGCGCTTCGCGCATCGGCCGGCGCGTGATCGAGCTCTTGCGACCTTTTGACTATAGACTGCTGCTCTCCGATCCGACGCTTGATGCCGCCGAGGCAGCCGGCCTGGGAACAAAAAAGGTTGATCTCGACGAATTGATGCGGCAATCGGATATCGTTTCCCTGCATGCGCCGTCGCTGCCGTCGACACAGCATATGATCGATGCGCGAAGGCTGTCGCTGATGAAGGACGGCGCGACGCTCATCAACACGGCGCGCGGCATTCTCATCGATGAGGCCGCCCTGCTTCCGGTGCTGAAGACCGGCCGTATAGATGCGGTCCTCGACGTCACCGATCCGGAAATCCCGGAGGCGGGCTCTGCTTTCTACGATCTGCCGAACGTCTTTCTGACGCCGCATATTGCCGGCGCCATCGGGCTGGAACGGGCGCGACTCGGCGAGATGGCGGTGGACGAGATAGAGCGCTTCGTGACCGGCCAGCCGCTGCTTTACCAGATCCACCAGGCAAATCTCAAAAACATCGCCTGAGGCGTCGAGCGGCTTAGCAATTCAAGCAAAAGCCCGAGGGACCACGCATCAGCGCGATGTCCTCAGCGAATTTGGCGAACCGTCATTGGCAAGTTCAGGCATGAGATCGGCAATATCGACCACCTTGCCGGTGCGCGAGCTCTCCAGCGCGGCAATGCCGCAGAGCACCGACATGGCGCCTGCCCGCGTGCCGGCGCGTTGCGCAAGCTTGTCTTCCACTTCGGGCTTGAAGATCATGTTGCGCATCCGGTCGTCGCCGCCGTAATGGCCGCCGGTGAAATGCGGAACGACGATGCGCTCCACTGCCTCCTTACCATCAGGGAAATTGCGGATGAGCAGGATCGTGTCCTGCTTCGGCTCTTCCCAGGGCTGGGCTTCATACTGGCGAAGCTCGATGCGCCCTTTGGTGCCGTTGAAGGCAAGGTGATGGCCTTCGATCGGCTGGAAGGTGTTCAGCGAATAGGAGACATGGACGTTGTTGCGGTACCGGAGCGACACCACCATCGTATCGGGAATGTCGATGTCCTCGCGGAAGACGCAGCCGTCTCGGAAGTAGCCGTCGATCTTCGAGGGATCCTCGTAGAGTGAATCGAGGAAGGGATCGGCCTCGAGATCGAGATAGTAGTCGCATTCATGCGCGTGCGGACAGAGCTTGCAGCGTGGGCCGCGGAATGGGCCTTTGCGGCCGTAATTCTGCAGGTCGGCGAAGGAGGTGACGGAATCGGGATCGCTGTCGAGATACCAGTTCAGCAGATCGAAATGATGCGTCGCCTTGTGAACGAACAGGCTGCCGGAATTTTCCGTATAGGCATGCCAGCGGCGGAAGTAGTCGGCACCGTGCTTGGTGTTCAGATACCAATGAAAATCGACCGAGGTGACCCGGCCGATCTCGCCGGCATTCAGCAGCTCCTTGATCTTCGCAGCCGTCGGCGCATAGCGATAGTTGAAGGACACATCGACCCGGCGACCAGTGCGCTTTTCGGCATCCAGAATCCGGCGAATCTTTTCGACCGAGGTCGTCATTGGCTTTTCGGTAATGACATCGATGCCGGACTCCAGCGCCCGCACGACGATATCGTCATGCGTATGGTCGGGCGTACAGACGATGACGAGATCCGGCTTCTGCTCAGCAAGCATCGAATCGATGTTTTCGTAGAGCGGCGCATTGCTGCCGATCATGTTGCGGGCGCGTTCGCCGCGCAGCGAATTCTTTTCGACGATCGCGGTGAGGTCGACATGTTCGCGCCAGCCGGCAAGCAGATCCTTGCCCCACATGGTGGTGCCGCGGTTTCCCGTACCGATCAGGGCAAAACGGCGTTTCTCCATCGAATGATCCTCCTGCATGCGTGATGAAACTTTTAATGAAAATCAGGCCTGGCAGCAGCTTTTGAAGCGCTCGACGCAGGTGGCGATCACTTCGTCGGCCGGGCGTTTCCACCAGTTCTCGGCCGAAAAGATCTCCACCTCCTGAGCGCCGAGGAAACCGGCGGCCTCCACCATCCGTCTTATGCCTCTGAGGTCGATCACACCATCGCCCATCATGCCGCGGTCGAGCAGCATGTCCTTTGTCGGCACCAGCCAGTCGCAGATGTGATGGGCAAAGATGCGTTTCATGCGCCCGGCGCGGGCAATCTGGTTGGCAAGATCGGGGTCCCACCAGACATGATAGACATCGACCGCAACGCCGACATCCTCGCCGAGCTGCTCGCACATATCGAGCGCCTGACCGAGTGTGTTCACGCAGGCACGGTCGGCGGCATACATTGGATGCAGCGGTTCGATGGCGAGCTTTACGCCGGAGGCCTGCGCATGCGGCAGCACGGCGGCGATGCCGTCGAACACCATCTGGCGGGCTGCGACGATGTCCTTCGACGCGCCCGGCAGACCGCCGACGACGAGGACGAGGCAATCGGCTGAAAATGCCGCCGCCTCGTCGATGGCACGCCTGTTGTCGTCGAGGTTTTTCTGCCAGTCGGCATCGTTCGCCGCCGGGAAGAAGCCGCCGCGGCAAAGACCGGTCAGTTTGATACCGTTCGATTTGACGATCCGCACCGCCTCGTCGAGACCGACCTTGGCGACCTGGTCGCGCCAGGGCGCGATCGCGGTGATGCCGTGTTTCAGGCAGACGTCGACGGCTTCTGCAAAGCCGCATTGTTCGCGGATCGTCGCCAGATTGATCGAAAGTCCTTCGACCTGCATGTCATTCTCCTCCATCCGGTGTCTTCAGTTGACGCCGTGGACGGCGAGCACTTGGCGCATGCGGCTTGCGGCAAGCTCGGGATCGGCCAAAACCCGTGCCTTGTCGGCCAGACGGAAGAGTTCGGCCAGATGCGCCAGCGACCGTGTGCTCTGCTGGCCGCCGACCATGACGAAATGATCCTGGAGGCCGTTGAGATAGGCGAGGAAGACGACGCCGGTCTTGTAGAAGCGGGTCGGCGCCTTGAAGATGTGGCGCGACAGCGGCACGGTTGGCTCCAGCAGATCGAAGAATTCGTGGTTGCTCTTGCGGCCGAGCGCATCGAGGGCCGCCGAGGCTGCCGGAGCAATCGCATCGAAAATGCCGAGCAGGGCGTCGGAATGGCCCTCTTCGTCGCCGGCGATCAGTTCGGCATAGTTGAAATCGTCGCCGGTATACATGCGCACGCCTTTCGGCAGCCGGCGGCGCATCGCCACTTCCTTCTCCTTGGAGAGCAGCGAGATCTTGATGCCGTCGATCTTGTCGGCATGGGCCTCGATCACCTCGAGGCAGGTGGACATGGCTTCGATGTGGTCGCCGTTGCCCCAATAACCCTCGAGCGCCGGATCGAACATTTCACCGAGCCAGTGGATGATGACAGGTTCCTTGACCTGGCGGAGGATGCGGTCATAGACGCGGATATAGTCGTCCGGCCCTTTGGCGGCAGCGGCAAGCGCCCGGCTCGCCATCAGGATGATGCGGCCGCCGGCGGCCTCCACCGTTTCGATCTGCTCTTCATAAGCCCTGAGGATCGTGTCGACGGTGACGTCGGGTCCCGGCGTCAGATGGTCCGTGCCGGCGCCGCAGGCGATCAGCGCGTCCTTGCGGCCGGCCGCTTCGGCAAGCGCCCGGCGGAGGAGGTCGCGCGCTTCCGGCCAGCCGAGGCCCATGCCGCGCTGTGCCGTATCCATCGCTTCGGCAACGCCGAGGCCGAGATCCCAGAGCCGGTGACGGAAGGCGAGGGTGCGCTCCCAATCGATCGCCGGCGTCAGCCATGGATCGTTGTCGGCGAGCGGATCGGCGACGACATGGGCGGCGGCAAAGGCGATGCGCGGAAAGGCCTTGGCGTCGCGCTTCTTCAGTTCGATCGGCGTGCCGGTCAGCGTGTAGGGAACGATCTTGCCGTCGAGAGGGAGATTGATCGTCGTCACGGCTCAGAACTCCAGTGCGGGAACGTCGAGCCAGCGACGCTCGACCCAGGATTTCAGGCCGAGTTCGGCAAGCTGCACACCCTTGGCGCCGGCTTCCAGGCCATAGGGACACGGTGCGTCTTCGACGACATGGCGGATGAACATTTCCCACTGCGCCTTGAAACCGTTCTCGAAAGCCTGCGTATCGGGAACCTCGTCCCAGGTCTTGTAGAAGTCGATCGTCTGCGGCTGGTCCGGGTTCCAGACCGGCTTCGGCGTGTTGACGCGGTGCTGGCTCCAGCATTTCGTCAGACCGGCGACGGCCGAACCATGCGTGCCGTCGACCTGGAAGGTGACGAGGTCGTCGCGGCGGACGCGGACGGCCCAGGAGGAATTGATCTGCGCGATCGCGCCGCCTTCGAGCTCGAAGGTCGCATAGGCCGCATCGTCGGTGTCGCAGTCATAGGACTTGCCCTGCTCATCGATGCGGCGTGGAATATGCGTAGCACCGAGGCAGGATACGGCTTTGACTTCGCCGAACAGATTGTCGAGCACGTAGCGCCAGTGGCAGAGCATGTCGAGGATGATGCCGCCGCCGTCGCCCTTGCGGTAGTTCCAGGAGGGGCGCTGGGCCGGCACGCCCCAATCGCCTTCGAAAACCCAGTAGCCGAATTCGCCGCGCACCGAGAGGATCTTGCCGAAGAAGCCGGAATCCCTGAGCAGCGCCAGCTTGCGCAGGCCGGGCAGGAAGAGTTTGTCCTGCACGACGCCATGCTTGAGGCCGGAGCCGCGCGCCTTGCGGGCAAGATCGAGGGCCACCTGCAGATCGTCGGAGATCGGTTTTTCGCAATAGACATGCTTGCCGGCATCGAGCGCCTTGGACAGCAGCTCGGCGCGCATCAGCGTCGTGCCGGCGTCGAAGAAGATCGTGTCGTCGGGATTGGCGAGCGCGGCATCGAGATCGGTCGACCAGCGCTTGATGTTATGCTTCTTCGCCAGCTCTTCCATCTTGGCGCCGTTGCGGCCGACGATGATGGGGTCGATCTCGAGTTTCTCACCCGATTTCAGCGTGATGCCGCCCTGGTCGCGGAAGGCGAGAATAGAACGCACCAGGTGCTGATTGTAACCCATGCGGCCGGTAACGCCGTGCAAGATGATCCCCAAGCGTGCCATTTTTTCCTCCCAGCAAATTTTTGCGGCGGGAGCGGGCATCCTCGTCCGGTCCTCCCGAGCCGGTAACTAAACAGTTACTTGATGGCAGAAGAGCAACGCGGCTGTCAATAGTCAAATCCGATTTTACAAATTCAGCGCTTGATCGAGGTCAGCGTGACGTGGACGATATGCCTTTCCCAGGCATTGAGGTGGGTCGGTTCGATCAGGTCGCGGCCGAAGATCGTCGAAAGCGTGTACTGGTTGGACAGGTAGAAATAACCGAGCGAGGCGATCGTCAGGTAGACATGCAGGGGATCGGCGGTCTGGATGAAGACCCCCTGCTTCTTTCCCCGTTCGAGCACGTCCGAAAGCTCGCCGATCAGATGCGAATGCAGTTCCTTGAGCCGGACGGACTGGCGCAGCCAGCGGGCCCGATGCATATTTTCCGTGCCGAGCAGGCTGAGGAATTCCGGGTGCTGGAGGAAATAACGCCAGGTGAAGAGCGCCAGTTCGCCGATGCCTTCCTCGGGGCTGCGGTCGCCGATATGCAGCGCGCGTTCGGCGGTGCGGATGCCGACATAGGCTTCTTCGAGCACTCTGAGGTAGAGCTGCTCCTTGTCGCCGAAATAATGATAGAGCATGCGCTTGTTGGTGCCGGCGCGCTCGGCGATGGCGTCGACACGAGCCCCGCCCATGCCGTTTTCGGCAAATTCCCGGGTTGCCGCGTCAAGGATAGCAGCGCGTGTCCGCTCCGGATCGCGTTGGGCCGTGCGTTCGGCAGATGGGCGCCGCAACCTTTTCTTTTCCCCATTCCCCCCGCTGTCGTTCATCTCTCCACCTCCGTCTCACATGTTGCGCTCATAAGCCTTCGGTGCGAAATTGTAAAAACCGAATTTGAAAGCCCCGCGAGCGACACCGCTTGACACGCTCGCCGCTTTGCCCGTAGCTTGTAACCAATTAGTTATTTATGCAAGGGTAACTAGGTTCGGAAGCGTGTGGAGGCGCTTCCCTTTGGAGGAGGAAAAGAAATGACATTCCGTGTAAGCAGACGTAATTTCGTCGCGGGAGGCGCCGCGCTTCTCTCGCTCTCGGCGCTGGGAACCAGCGCTTTGGCACAGGAAACGCGACTGCGTCTCCTGTGGTGGGGCTCGCAACCGCGCGCCGACCGCACCAACAAGGTATCGCAGCTCTATCAGTCGAAGAAGCCGGGAACGTCGATCACCGGCGAATTCCTCGGCTGGGGCGACTACTGGCCGCGCCTTGCGACCCAGGTGGCTGGCCGCAACGCGCCCGATGTCATCCAGATGGACTATCGCTATATCGTCCAATATGCGCGGCGCGGTGCGCTCGCTCCGCTCGAATCCTATATGCCGGCCAAGCTCAACCTCGACGATTTCGACAAGGCGCAGATCGAAGGCGGCAGCGTCGACGGTCATCTCTATGGCGTCAGCCTGGGCGCGAATTCGGCGGCCACGGTCCTGAACACCACCGCCTTCAAGGAGGCCGGCGTCGATCTGCCGACCCAGGCGACCACCTGGGAAGAGTTCGCCCGCATGGGTGCGGAGATCACCAAGGCAGGAAAACGCAAGGGCATGTTCGGCATCGCCGACGGCAGCGGCAGCGAACCGCTGTTCGAAAACTGGCTGCGTCAGCGCGGCAAGGCGCTTTATACTGCAGACGGCAAGATCGCCTTCGACGTGGACGATGCCTCAGAATGGTACGACATGTGGGCCAAGTTCCGTGAGGCCGGCGCCTGTGTTCCTGCCGATATCCAGGCTCTCGACAAGAACGACATCGAAACCAACACGGTCTCGCTCGGCAAGTCGGCCGCCGGTTTTGCCCATTCCAACCAGTTCGTCGGCTATCAGGCAATGAACAAGGACAAGCTGGCGCTGACCAACTACATGCGCGTCAAGGGGGATTCGAAGGGCGGCCACTATCGCAAGCCTTCGATGTTCTTCTCGGTCTCCGCCCAGTCGAAAGCCATAGATATGGCCGTGGACTACGTCAATTTCTTCGTCAAGAACCCCGAGGCAGCGCTGCTTCTGGATGTCGAACGCGGCATTCCGGAATCGAGCGCCATGCGCGAGGTGGTCGCGGCGAAGCTTGATGAGAACGGCAAAGTTGCGCTGGCCTATGTCAGCGGCCTCGGCGATCTCGCCGGCAAATTGCCGCCGCCGCCGCCGGCCGGCGCCGGTGAAGCTGATCTGATGTTACGCAACATCGCCGAACAGGTCGGCTTCGGACAGCTGTCTCCTTCCGACGGCGGCAAACAGCTTGTCGCTGAAATCACGCAGATTCTCGCACGAGGCTGATCCCGTATGAGCAATGCGATGCGCACGCCCGCAGGGGCCATCAATGTGGAAAGATATCAGGGGGCCGTGGCCGAAGGACGCTTCAAGCGTCTCTGGAATGCCAATGCTCCCGGCTATCTTTTCCTTCTTCCATGGCTCATCGGCTTTTTCGGGCTGACGCTCGGGCCGGCCCTGATTTCGCTCTACCTTTCCTTCACCGACTTCGACATGCTTCAGTCGCCGCGGTGGGTGGGGATGGCGAATTACGTGCGCATCGCCACGGCGGATCCGAAATTTTCGGCCGCCATGTATGTCACCTTGACCTATGTCGTCTTCTCGGTGCCGTTCAAGCTGACCTTCGCATTGCTGGTCGCCATGGCGCTGAACCGCGGCCTGCGCGGGCTGTCGGTCTATCGTGCCATCTTCTATCTGCCGTCACTGCTGGGCGGTAGCGTGGCGATCGCCGTGCTCTGGCGCCAGCTTTTCGCCGGCGATGGCCTCGTCAATGCCGCGCTTTCGTATTTCGGTATCGAAGGTCCGAGCTGGATCTCGCATCCGAACTATTCGATCTATACGCTGGTGGCGCTGTCCGTCTGGCAGTTCGGCTCGCCGATGATTATTTTCCTGGCCGGGCTGCGCCAGATCCCGCAGGATATGTATGAGGCCGCCAGCCTCGACGGCGCCTCCAAGTTCCGGCAATTCTACAAGATCACGCTGCCGCTTCTGACGCCGGTGATCTTTTTCAATGCCGTCGTCCAGACGATTGATGCCTTCAAGGCCTTCACGCCGGCCTTCATCATTTCCGGCGGCACCGGCGGTCCGATCAACTCGACGCTGTTCTACACGCTCTACCTCTATCAGGAAGCCTTCGGCAATTTCCGCATGGGCTATGCCTCGGCGCTCGCCTGGATCCTGGTGGTGATCATCGCGATCTTCACCGCCTTCTCCTTCCTGACCTCGCGTTATTGGGTGCACTACGATGACTGAGATGACCGCTTCCGTCACTGCGGCCAGGCCGCCATCCGACATCACCAAACGCAGCCTGCCGGCGTCGCTCATCATCCACGCCCTGCTGATCGCCGCTTCGCTCCTCATGCTCTATCCGCTGTTGTGGATGGTTTCGGCATCGGTCAGGCCGGAAACCGAGATCTTCTCGTCGACCTCGCTCATCCCGTCGTCGATCGATTTCTCCTCCTATGCGCGCGGTTGGGTCGGCCTCGATGTCAGCTTCGGCCGGTTCTTCTGGAATTCGCTGGTCATCTCGCTGCTGGTGGTGACCGGCAATGTCATCGCCTGTTCGCTGACGGCTTTCGCCTTTGCGCGGCTGCGTTTTGCCGGCCGGAATTTCTGGTTCGCGATCATGCTCGGCACGTTGATGATCCCCTATCACGTGACGTTGATCCCGCAATATGTGCTCTTTCTCGATCTCGGCTGGGTCAACACTATCCTGCCGCTTGTCGTGCCGAAGTTCCTGGCAAGCGATGCCTTCTTCATCTTCCTGATGGTGCAGTTCTTCCGCGGCATCCCGCGCGAACTCGATGAGGCGGCGATGATGGACGGCTGCAGCGCTTGGCGCATCTACTGGAAGATCATGCTGCCGCTGTCGCTGCCGGTGCTGGCAACGGCCGCCATCTTCTCCTTCATCTGGACCTGGGACGATTTCTTCGGCCCGCTGATCTACCTGAACGACATGAACACCTATACGATCCAGCTCGGCCTGCGCACCTTCGTCGACTCAACCAGCGCATCGGATTGGGGCGGTTTGTTCGCCATGTCGACCCTGACGCTCGTGCCGGTGTTCTTCTTCTTCCTGTTCTTCCAGCGCCTGCTGATCGAGGGCATCGCAACGACGGGCATGAAGCGTTGATGGCGATGACGGGAAAGAGCGACATGAGCATCAAGACGGTCGCGATCGTCGGCTGCGGTATCGGCCGCTCCCACATCGTCGAGGGTTACCTGCCGCATTCCGACAAGTTCAAGGTCGTGGCGATTTGCGACCTGAATGAGCAGCGCCTGGCAGCGGTCGGTGATGAGTTCGGCATCGAACGACGCACCACTTCCTTCGCGGAATTGCTGGCCGACGACACGATCGATATCATCGATATCTGCACCCCTCCCGGCATCCATCTGGAACAGGTGGTCGCAGCGCTTGCCGCCGGCAAGCATGTCGTCTGCGAAAAGCCGCTGACGGGCTCGCTTGCCGCCGTCGATACCATCATGGAAGCGGAAAAGACCGCCAAAGGCGTGCTGATGCCAATCTTCCAGTACCGTTACGGCGACGGCATTCAGAAGGCCAAGCGGATCATCGACGCCGGTATTGCCGGCAAAGCCTATACCGCTTCGGTCGAAACCTTCTGGTTGCGCAAGCCGGAATATTACGCCGTGCCCTGGCGCGGCAAATGGGCGACGGAGCTCGGCGGCGTGCTCGTCACCCATGCGCTGCATCTGCACGACATGATGATGCATCTGATGGGCCCGGCGGCAAGGGTGTTCGGCCGCGTCGCCACCCGCGTCAACGATATCGAGGTCGAGGATTGTGCCTCCGCCAGCCTGCTGATGGAAAGCGGCGCCTTTGTCTCGCTTTCCTGCACGCTTGGTTCGCAGGAGCAGATTAGCCGGCTCAGGCTGCACTTCGAGAATGTCACTTTCGAGAGCAGTCACGAGCCCTATACACCCGGCAAGGACCCCTGGAAGATCATCGCCGCAAACGACGACGTGCAGCAGCAGATCGACAGGGTGGTTGGCGACTGGCAGCCGGTCGCGCCGCGCTTCACCACCCAGATGGGCCAGTTCCACGCTTTCCTCAGCGGCCATGCGCCGCTGCCGGTGACGACAAAGGACGCCCGGCGCGCGCTGGAACTCGTCACCGCCATTTATCAGTCTTCCGATAGCGGCGCCGACGTGCCGCTGCCGGTGGGTTCTGATAGTCCGAAATACGCCGATTGGCGCGCAAGAACGAAGTAACCGGTAAAATAAAAAGAGAGGGTTTTGAGAAGATGGCAACCAGTGTCGTTCTTCAGAAGGTCGAGAAGCGCTACGGCGCGATGGATGTGATCCATGGCATCGACCTGACGATCGATCCCGGCGAATTCGTCGTTTTCGTCGGCCCCTCGGGCTGTGGAAAATCCACCCTTCTGCGCATGATCGCCGGTCTCGAGGAGATCTCAGGCGGCGGGCTGTTGCTCGACAACGAGCGCATGAACGAGGTGGCGCCTGCCAAGCGCGGCATCGCCATGGTCTTCCAGTCCTATGCGCTCTATCCCCATATGTCGGTCTATAAAAACCTCGCCTTCGGCCTGGAGACGGCGGGTTACAAGAAGGCCGATATCCAGCCGAAGGTGAAGCGCGCCGCCGAGATTCTGCAGATCGAGAAGCTCTTGGAGCGCAAGCCGAAGGCGCTCTCCGGCGGCCAGCGCCAGCGCGTCGCGATCGGCCGCGCCATCGTGCGCGAGCCGCGGATCTTCCTGTTCGACGAGCCGCTGTCGAACCTCGATGCCGAACTGCGCGTGCAGATGCGCGTCGAGATCTCCCGCCTGCACCGCAGCCTCGGCAATACGATGATCTATGTCACCCATGACCAGGTCGAAGCCATGACGATGGCGGACAAGATCGTGGTGTTGAATTCCGGCCGCATCGAGCAGGTCGGCGCCCCACTCGATCTCTACAACAACCCGGCCAACCGCTTCGTCGCCGGTTTCATCGGCAGCCCGAAGATGAATTTTTTGAAGGCCCGCATAGAGCAGGTTGGCGAGACCGAAACCAGCATCCATGTCTGCGGCAATTCCGTCCGCCTGCCGCGCCGGCTGAAGGGTGGCACGGGAGAGGAGGTCACCTTCGGCATCCGCCCCGAGCATCTTTCGCTGGCCGAAGGCGCAATCACGCTTTCGACCGTCAACGTCGATCTCGTTGAAAACCTCGGCGGCGCTACCATGCTCTACACCACGACGCCGGATAACCAGCTCCTGACCGTCGCACTCGACGGCCAGCAGAAGGTGGCCCCCGGCGCCAATGTGAAGGCTTCCTTCGATCCGGCCCGCTGCCACGTCTTCGACGCCGCCGGCAAGACGATCTAAGCGCGCGGCTGCTTGACAGCCGATCCTCCTCTGGCCCATCATTTCACGAGGGGCCGCTAGAACAGGATGATTTTAGGCCGGGTCGGCCTAAAATCTGAATCCTGTTCTACATTATATAGTTAGAGCATGATTTCGTCCGAAAACCGCTCACACTTTTCGGCATCATGCTCTGGGGGGTTGAGCATGACGCCTGAAGATAGGATTCATGCGCTTGGCATCTGGCAGGGGCCGATCGCAATCTCGCCGATAGCAGGCGGCATCACCAATAGGAACTATCTGGTCAGCGATGCCGTCGCACGCTGTGTGGTCAGGCTCGGCACCGATATTCCGATCCACCACATCAACAGGCAGAACGAGCTTGCCGCGAGCCGCGCCGCCCATGCGGCCGGCATATCGCCTGCCGTCATCCACCATTCGCCGGGCGTCCTGGTGCTCGAATATATCGAGGCGCGGGCGCTGTCGCCGGAGGATATCAGGACCCCGCACACGCTCGCCCGGGTCTTGCCGCTGGTGCGCGCTTGCCATCGCGACATCGCCCGGCATTTCCGCGGCCAGGCAATGATCTTCTGGGTCTTCCACGTCATCCGAGATTACGCCGCCAATCTGAAGGCGTCGGCGAGCAGCTATCTTCCTCTGCTGCCGGGGCTCGTCGGTAGGGCTGAGACGCTGGAAGAAGCGGCAGGGCCTTTCGAGATCGCCTTCGGCCACAACGACCTGCTGGCCGCCAACTTTCTCGATGACGGCAAGCGGCTCTGGCTGATCGACTGGGACTATGCCGGTTTCAACACGCCGCTTTTCGATCTCGGCGGATTGGCCTCCAACAACGAGCTCTCGCAAGCGGCCGAGCACACGATGCTGGAGACCTATTTCGACCGGCCGCTGACCGATGATCTCAACAGGCGCTATGCCGCGATGAAATGCGCCTCGCTGCTGCGCGAGACGCTCTGGAGCATGATTTCAGAAATCCATTCCAGCATCGATTTCGATTACGCCGGCTATACGGCCGAAAATCTCGCGCGCTTCGAGCGCGCCTATCAAGCCTTTGAACAGGACCGATAAATGACGAAGGAATTACCGAAGGCGGCGAAAGCCGTGGTCATCGGCGGCGGCATCATCGGCTGCTCGACAGCCTATCATCTCGGCAAGCTCGGCTGGACCGATACCGTGCTGCTGGAGCGCAAGAAGCTTACCTCAGGCACCACCTTCCATGCCGCCGGCCTCGTCGGCCAGCTGCGCACCAGCGCCAACATCACCCAGCTTCTCGGTTATTCCGTCGATCTCTACAAACGGCTGGAAGAGGAAACGGGCCTCGGCACTGGCTGGAAGATGAATGGCGGCCTGCGCCTTGCCTGCAACGAGGAACGCTGGACCGAGGTCAGGCGCCAGGCAACCACCGCGCAGTCCTTCGGCCTCGAAATGCAATTGCTGACGTCGCAGGAAGCCTTCGACCTCTGGCCGCTGATGACGGTCGACGATCTCGTCGGCGCCGCCTTCCTCCCGACCGACGGCCAGGCCAATCCCTCCGACATCACCCAGGCGCTGGCAAAGGGCGCCCGCATGTCGGGCGTTTCGATCTTTGAGGATACCGAAGTCCTCGACCTTGAAATCGACAAGGGGAAGATTCGTGCCGTCGTTACGGCGCAAGGTCGTATCGAATGCGAGCGCGTCGTCGTCTGTGCGGGCCAATGGACGCGTACCTTCGCCGCCCGCTTCGGCGTCAACGTGCCGCTGGTCTCCGTCGAGCACCAATACATCATCACCGAATCCTTCGGCGTGCCCTCCAACCTGCCGACGCTGCGCGATCCCGATCGCCTGACCTACTACAAGGAAGAGGTCGGCGGCATCGTCATGGGCGGCTACGAGCCGAATCCCATTCCCTGGGCGAAGGACGGCATTCCCGACGGTTTTCACTACACGCTGTTGGACAGCAATTTCGATCATTTCGAGCAGATCATGGAACAGGCGCTCGGCCGGGTCCCGGCGCTGGAAAATGTCGGCGTCAAGCAGCTGCTGAACGGCCCTGAAAGCTTCACGCCGGATGGCAACTTCATTCTCGGCGAGGCGCCGGAGCTGAAGAATTTCTTCGTCGGCGCCGGTTTCAACGCCTTCGGCATCGCCTCTGCCGGCGGCGCTGGCATGGCGCTTGCCGAATGGGTGACGAAGGGCGAGCCGCCCTATGATCTCTGGCCGGTCGATATCCGTCGTTTCGGCCGGCCGCATTTCGATACCGACTGGGTGCGGACACGCACGCTCGAAGCCTACGGCAAACATTACACCATGGCCTGGCCGTTCGAGGAACATTCGAGCGGCCGCCCCTGCCGCAAATCGCCGCTCTATGACCGGCTGAAGGCGCAGGGCGCTTGTTTCGGCGAAAAGCTCGGCTGGGAACGGCCGAACTGGTTTGCCGATCTCTTCGCCAACGAGGAGCCGAAGGATGTCTACAGCTACACCAGGCAGAACTGGTTCGACGCGGTCGGCCGCGAGCATAAGGCGGTGCGCGAAGCGGCGGTCATCTTCGACCAGACGTCCTTTGCCAAATTCGTGCTGAAGGGCAGGGATGCCGAGGCAGCCTTGTCCTGGATCGCCTCCAACGATGTCGCAAGGCCGGTGGGATCGCTTGTCTACACGCAGATGCTGAACGACAAGGGCGGCATAGAATGCGACGTGACGGTCGCCCGCATCGCCGAGAACGAATATTACATCGTCACCGGTACCGGCTTCGCCACCCATGACTTCGATTGGATCGCACGCAATATCCCGGCGGAGATGCATGCCGAGCTGGTCGACGTCACATCCGCCTATTCCGTGCTGTCGCTGATGGGACCGAATTCCCGCGCCGTGCTGGAAAAGGTGACGGGCAGCGACGTCTCGAATGCGGCCTTCCCCTTCGGCAAGGTCAGGACAATCGGCATTGCGGGCTGCCCCGTGCGGGCGCTGCGCATCACCTATGTCGGCGAGCTCGGCTACGAGCTGCATATTCCCATTGAATATGCGACCACGGTCTACGACGTGCTGATGGCATCAGGCGGCGAGCTCGGCCTCGTCAATGCCGGCTACCGCGCCATTGAGAGCTGCCGCCTGGAAAAAGGTTATCGCGCCTGGGGCTCGGATATCGGTCCCGACCATACGCCTGTCGAGGCCGGTCTCGGCTGGGCGGTGAAGATGCGGAAGAATATCCCGTTCCGGGGCCGTGAGGCGATCGAGCAGCAGCTTTCGGGAGGCGTTAAGAAGCGCCTCGCCTGCTTCGTTCCCGAGAATGCCGATGCCGTGCTGCTCGGCCGTGAAACGATCTATCGCGACGGCAAGCGCGTCGGCTGGCTGTCGAGCGGCGGCTTCGGTTATACGCTGGGCAAGCCGATTGGCTACGGCTACGTCCGCAACCCCGACGGCGTGACCGAGGATTTCGTCCTCTCCGGCACCTATGAGCTTGACGTCGCGCGGGAACGCATCCCCTGCAAGGTATCGCTGTCGCCGCTCTACGATCCCGATATGGCGCGGGTGAAGGCCTGACGACTCGAATTACCTCATTCTTTGCCTTCGAGCGAAGCTTTGAACAGAGATGACGAGGAGAGGGCACACCGTGTGAGCCCCCTCTGCCCTGCCGGGCATCTCCCCCACGGGTGGGGAGATCACAAGTGGCTAAACCTTCGTGCCCATCTACCGTTTCGCCCGCTGTGACACCAGTTGTTTGGGGAAGCCGTCGCGCCCAGCCAATCTCCCCACCTGTGGGGGAGATGCCCGGCAGGGCAGAGGGGGGCGACCACGGCACGCCCTCTCATTACAAGAACCCAGCCACCCCGCGTTGGCGTGACCTACTATATTTGCGGAAAACGACTCTCCTGGGCTGAAGAAGAGCCTGAGGCTCCAAGCCTCAGAACAGCGGCAGCCGGTCGTCCTGGATCAGGATCTCCAGCTTGTCAGCCACATCCTGCGTCCAGGCCCGGTGGCCTGTCAAAGCTGCCGGGAAGAGTCCCGGAAGGGTGAAGAGAGCCGCCGAGATCGCCAGGCCGGTGCGCGGGATATCGGCAATGAGAGCGGCAATTTCCGCAGCCCTGGGATCGCGCAGTTCGTAGCGCTCACCGTTGCCATGCTCGCCGATCGCATAGCGCATCCATGCTGCAACGGCGATCGCATAGGTCTCCGCCCTGTCGCCATGCGCCAGCGCCTCGCTTGCCGGCTCCAGCAGCCGCTGCGGCAGTTTCTGCGTGCCGTCCATGGCGATCTGATAGGTGCGATGTGCGATCGCCTTGTTTGCAAAGCGTGCTATCAATTCGCTGGCATAGGCATCGAGATCGATGCCCGGCACCGGATCGAGCGTACGCGCGGCCGCATGCATGTGGCGGTAGGCAAGTGCTGCCAGGGCTGCATCGTCCATCACGTCGCGAATGAATTCATAGCCGCCGATGTAACCGAGATAGGCGAGCAGCGAATGGGCGCCGTTCAGCATCCGCAGCTTCATTTTTTCGTAGGCCGAGACTTCCTCGACCATCAGCGCGCCGCGGACCTTTTCCCAGGCCGGCCGGCCATTGGCGAAATGATCTTCTATGACCCATTGCGTAAAAGGCTCTGTCTCGACCGCCGCCATGTCAGTGCGGCCGGTGAGCCGCTCGGCATCGGCATAGGTCGCTTCGGTGCTTGCCGGCGTGATGCGGTCGACCATCGTCGAAGGGAAGGGCACATTCGCTTCGATCCAGCGATGCAGGTCGGGATCGATACGGGAGGTGAATTCGAGCACGAGGCGTTTCAGAACGGCGCCGTTGCTCGGCAGGTTGTCGCAGCTGAGCGGCGTAAAGGGCGCGATCCCCTTCTGCCGGCGGCGCGCAAGGCCTTCGACGAGGTAACCGATAACGCCGCGCGGCGCATGCCGGCTGGCGAGATCGGCGACGATATCGGGGTGCTTCAGATCGAGGCCGCCGGTTGCCGGATCGAAACCATAGGCCTTTTCCGTCACCGTCATGCTGACGATGCGGATAGCGGGATCTTCGAGCCGCGCCAGCAGGCCGGCCGGATCGCGCGGCGCCACATGCGCCTTCAGGATCGAACCGATCACCTCAGCCGTCGTGCCCGAGCTGTCGCGGATCAGCGTCGTATAAAGCCCGTTCTGAGCGCTCAGGTGATCGGCGACATCGGCCGTTCGCAGGCTTGCCACCTCGATGCCCCAGTCTCCGCCCTCTGCGGCAAGTGCGGCATCGGTAAACGGCGCGAAATGCGCGCGGAAGAAGGCGCCCGGCCCAAGATGCAGGATGCCGCTTTTCAGCTGGTTGCGGTCATAGGCGGGAAGCTTCGCCGTCGAGGCGAGGCCTGAAAGGGTCTGCAGTCGTTCGGTCACAGCTTGTAGGCCTTCTTTGCATTGCCATAGGAGAGCTCGCCTGCGACGATCTCGGCTTCCCGCTTGGAAATCCGGTACTCGGCGGCGAGCTGTGCAAGGAAGCGGCAGACTTCGCGGCGCCAGACGTCATGTCGGGCCGGGATCGAAAGCAGCGCGCGCGTATCGTCGTTGAAACCCGCCATATTGGCAAAACCCGCCGTCTCGACGACTTGGTCGAGGTAACGGCGGATGCCGAGCGGGCTGTCGTGGAACCACCAGGGCGGGCCGATCATCAGGCAGGGCCAATGGCCAGCCATCGGCGCCAGCTCGCGTGCATAGGTCGTTTCGTCGAGCGTGAAGAGCAGCACGCGCAAACCCGGTTCGTGGCCATATTTTGATAGCAGCGCATTCAAGCCGCCGACCCAGTCCGTGCGTGTCGGGATATCGGCGCCCATATTGGGGCCTCGGGTCGAGAAAAGCCCACGGTCGGTATTGCGTCTGGAACCGGCATGGATCTGCATGACCATGCCGTCTTCGGCCGAAAGCCCGGCCATCTCGGTCATCATCTGGCCGCGGAAGAGCTCGGCTTCCTCAGGCGAAAGCGGACCCTTCAGCGCCTTGGCGAGCAGCGCTTGTTTTTCCGCAAGCGGCAGGTCTGATGTAAAGGCGGTGGGCACGCCGTGATCGGTCGCGGTGGCGCCGAACTGGCGGAAATAGGCGCGCCGGCGCCGATGCGCCTCGATCAGGCCGTCCCAGCGCGTGACCTCAGTGCCGGTGATCTCTCCGAACTTGATGAGATTGTCGCGGAAGCCGACGGCATCGGGATCGGTGACGCTGTCCGGCCTGTAGGTGGTGCGCACCTTGCCGATCCAGCCGTCGGCCGCCATCTTCTGGTGGTGTGCCAGAGGGTCGAGCGCCCCATCCGTCGTCGCAATCGTTTCGATGCCGAATCGCTGATGCAGCGCCCGCGGGCGGAATTCTGGAAGGGCAAGCCGGGCATTGATATGGTCGTAGAGCGCATCGGCATTGTCTGGTGTCAGCGGTTCGGTGCAGCCGAGCACGGCCGACATGGCGTGGTCGACCCAGAGGCTCGACGGTGTTCCCCGGAAGAGATGATAATGTGCGGCAAAGGTCCGCCAGATCGCCCGTCCCTCAGCCACCGGCTTGCCGTCGAGCCGCGGCACGCCGAGCTCGTCCAAGGTGACGCCGACGCTGTGCAGCATGCGGAAGAGATAGTGATCGGGAATGACCAGCAGCGAGGCCGCATCTTCGAAGGGTTTGTCGTCGGCGAACCAGGAAGGTTCGGTATGCCCGTGCGGGCTGACGATCGGAAGATTGCGCACCGTCTCGTAGAGGTCTCGCGCGATGGTCCGTGTTGCCGGATCAGCCGGAAAAAGCCGGTCCGGATGAAGAAAGCCGTTTCCTGCATCCATCAGTATTCCTCCCTGATGATTAGGGCCTACCCCACAACATCAGGCACGGCAAGGTCTTTTAGTAACCAAACGGTACAGTTTTGCGCGTGGCCGCGCCGGGCATGGAAAGCATTGACGAGGCGGCCTATTTCCGCTTTGGGAGAACCATCTGTGCCGGTTTCGGCAAAGGAGCATCGATGTCCGACGAGACGAACCGCATCACCCGGCTGGAAGAAATGCTGGCCCACCAGGCAAAGACGATCGAAGAGCTTTCCGATCAGCTCGCCGAGCAATGGAAGACCGTCGAGCAGATGCGCACCAAGCTCGACCGGCTAACAGAACGCTTCCTGTCGCTGGAGGAGCAGTCGTTGGACGCGCCAGCGGTCACCCGCCCGCCGCATTATTGACGACACGCGGCGCAATGCCGCGTGTCGTTGGGGTGTCTTGCGCCATGAGGCGGCGGATCAAACGCCGCCGATGCAGAGATATTTCATTTCCAGATAGTCGTCGGCGCCGTGCCGCGAGCCTTCGCGGCCGAGGCCGGATTGCTTGATGCCGCCGAAGGGCGCCGTTTCGGATGACATCAGGCCGGTATTGATGCCGATCATGCCGTATTCCAGCGCTTCCGCCACCCGCCAGACCTTCTTCAGGTCGCCAGCAAAGAAATAGGCGGCAAGACCGAATTCCGTATCATTGGCTTGGGCAATGACATCTTCGACCGTCTCGAAGCGAAAGAGCGGCGCCACCGGCCCGAAGGTCTCCTCGCGCGCCACCTTCATGCCGCGCGCAACGCCGGTCAGCACAGTCGGTGTGAAGAAGGTGCCGGCGCCGTCGATGCGCTTGCCGCCGGTCAGCACCTTGGCGCCCTTGGCAAGCGCGTCGCTGACATGGTCTTCCACCTTGACAAGGCCCTGTTCATCGATCAGCGGCCCGATCACGACACCCGGCTTGAAACCGTCGCCGACCGACATCTCGGCGACCTTGGCGGCAAGCTTGGCGGCAAAGGCGTCATAGACGTTCGACTGGATGTAGAGACGGTTGGCACAGACGCAGGTCTGGCCGGCATTGCGGTATTTGGAAGCGATTGCGCCTTCGACGGCGGCGTCGAGATCGGCATCGTCAAAGACGATGAAGGGCGCGTTGCCGCCGAGCTCCAGGCTCACCTTCTTGATCTGGTCGGCGCACTGCCGCATCAGGATGCGGCCGACCTCCGTCGAACCGGTGAAGCTGATCTTGCGCACCTTTTCATTGCCGCAGAGCTCGCGGCCGATCGCCGGGCCGTCGACCCCGACGATGACGTTGAAGACGCCGGCCGGAATGCCGGCCTGCTCAGCGAGCACGGCAAGCGCGATCGCCGTCAGCGGCGTCTGTTCGGCGGGCTTCGAAACCACGGTGCAGCCGACGGCAAGCGCCGGGGCGATCTTGCGGGTGATCATCGCTGCCGGGA
The DNA here is from genome assembly GCF_032464805.1 of Rhizobium sp. 10PS4. NCBI lineage: Bacteria > Pseudomonadati > Pseudomonadota > Alphaproteobacteria > Hyphomicrobiales > Rhizobiaceae > Rhizobium > Rhizobium sp. 10PS4. The sequence goes on from NZ_JAWDIW010000006.1 coordinate 62,094, forward strand.
AATTCCACGGCGTGATCGTTCCGACGACGCCGACCGGCTGCCGGATGACGATCATCCGTTTATCGTCGGAAGGCGCGGGGATCGTCTCGCCATAGATGCGTTTGGCCTCTTCCGCATACCATTCGATATAGGCCGCGGCATAAAGGATCTCGCCGCGTGCTTCCGGGAACGGCTTGCCCATTTCGGCGGTCAGGATTGCGGCGAGTTCGTCGGCATTGGCGACCATCAGGTCGAACCATTTGCGCAGGATCGCGCTTCGCTCCTTGGCCGGACGGGCCGCCCAACCCGGCTGGGCGGCATGAGCCGCATCGATCGCCTTCCGTGTCTCGGCCGCACCCATATCGGGCAGCGAGGCGAGCAATTCACCGGTTGCCGGGTTGAGCACGTCGAAAGTCCTCGTGGCATCGCCTGACGTCCAGGCGCCGTTGATATAGCCGGCGTCGCGCAGGAAGGGCGAGGAGAAGGGAACGTGCTTGGTTAGTGCGCTGGTGAAAGCCATGTCATATCCTCCTTGGGAGTGCGGCTGCCGGTTGCCGGCAGCCATTGAAATCCGGCTAGAGCAATTCCAGGAAAAGTGCGCAGCGGTTTTCCGTCCGGAATTGCGTAAAACAAAAAGTTAGAGCGGTTCTGCGCTTCCTTGAAAAGCTGAACCGCTCTAGGGTGCGCCTAACGGCCCGCGCTTGCTTCGAGCATCGAAGCTTCGAGAATATCGAGGGCTTCGCCGAGGATCTCGTCCTGGATGGTGATCGGTGCAAGAAAGCGGATGACGTTTCCATGGACGCCGCAGGTGAGCAGGATCAGGCCCTTGTCGAGCGCGATCAGCCGCACCCGGTTGGCGAATTCCGCGCTCGGCAGTCCCGTCGTCCGGTCGTTGAATTCGACGGCGTTCATGAAGCCCGGCCCGCGGATATCGACGATCTCGGGCACCGTTCCGCGCAATGATTCCAGCCGCTGCTTCAGCCGTCCGCCAAGCTGGTTGGCGCGGTTGCAGAGATCTTCGTCGGCAATGACGTCGAGCACGGCGTGGGCAGCGGCGATCCCGAGCGGATTGCCGCCATAGGTGCCGCCGAGCCCGCCCGGTCCCGGCGCATCCATGATCGCGGCGCGGCCGGTGACGGCGGCGAGCGGAAAGCCGCCGGCGAGGCTCTTTGCCATCGTCGTCAGGTCGGGCGCCACCTCGTGATGATCCATCGCGAACATCCGGCCGGTGCGGGCAAAACCGGTCTGCACCTCGTCGGCGATCAGCAGGATGCCGTGCTGGTCGCAGAGCTCGCGCAGCGCCTTCATGAAGGCGGCGGGTGCGGAGTAGAAGCCGCCTTCGCCCTGCACCGGCTCGATGATGATGGCCGCGACGCGCTGCGGATCGACATCGGCGGCGAACAGCTTCTTCAGTGCCGCCAGCGACTGATCGGCGGTAACGCCGTGCAGCTCGACCGGGAAGGGAATATGGAACACGTCGCCGGGCATGGCGCCGAAGCCAACTTTGTAGGGCACGACCTTGCCGGTCAACGCCATGCCCATGAAGGTGCGGCCATGGAAGCCGCCGCCAAAGGCGATGACGGCCGAGCGGCCGGTTGCGGCACGCGCGATCTTGACGGCGTTCTCGACCGCTTCGGCGCCTGTCGTGACGAAGATCGTCTTCTTCTCGAAATCGCCAGGCAGCAGCGCGTTCAGCCGTTCGGCAAGGTGCACGTAGCTTTCATAGGGCACCACCTGATGGCAGGTATGGGTGAAGCGTTCGAGCTGATCCTTGACCGCTGCGATGACCCGGGGATGGCGGTGGCCGGTATTGAGAACGGCGATGCCGGCGGCGAAATCGATGTAACGGCGGCCCTCCTTGTCCCAGATCTCCGCATTCTCTGCGCGATCGGCATAGATCTGAGTGGTCATGCCGACGCCGCGTGAAATAGCGGCATTCTTCCGGTCCGTAAGGCTTGTCGGGGTCATTGACGGCTCCTGCGCTGAGAGGGTTTGAAAACTATCTTGCATATCTTCTGCAAAATGCATACAAAACACCTACATTTTTTCTGCAAGAAAACAAGCGGCATTTTTTGCTTCAAACATCACGTTTTTTGATGAAAGCTCTGGGGCGATTGGAATCGGGGATATTGGCGGATGAACGATAATGGGCCTGTGCGCTACAAGGTGGCGGAAGCCGCGCGGCTGGCGGGCGTTTCGGCCTCGACGCTGCGCCTCTGGGAAAGCCAGGGCCTGGTGGTTCCCGGTCGTTCCGAAACCGGCCATCGGCAATACAGCGCCGACGATGTGGCGCGGCTGAAGCGCATCTCCTGGTATCGTGTCGAGCGCGGCCTCAATCCCGCGGCAATCCGCGAGGCGTTGGAGAGCGAGGAACCTTCCGCCAATGGCGCCGAGGCAAGCCAGGATACCGGCCTCGGCCGTAAGCTGCGCAGCCTGCGCCATGCGAGCGGCAAGACGCTCGATCAGGTGGCCGGCGACATCGGCGTCACCTCGTCGACGCTCTCGACACTGGAGCGCACCTCGCAGGGCGTCAGCTTCAAGACGCTGCACGATCTGGCAGAGTATTACGGCACCACCGTCTCGCGCCTCTCAGGTGAGGAAAGCGGGGAGGTGCCGGCGCTGGTGCGCGCCGGTGAATGTCGCGCCTGGCCGGAAACGACGCCGGGTGTCACCGTACAGCTCCTCGCCGAAGGCCGCCGGATGATGGATTGCCATCGTTTCGTGTTGGCGCCCGGTGCTGCCAGCGAGGGCGCCTATCGCCACGAGGGCGAGGAATTCATGCATGTTCTGTCCGGCCGGCTCGAACTGGTGCTCGACGGCGATCAGTTCTTCGATCTCGGCCCCGGCGATTCACTTTATTTCGAAAGCCGCCGCGATCATTCCTGGCGCAACCGCCACGATGGCGAAACCGTGCTTCTCTGGATCAACACGCCGCCGACATTCTGAACTGCAGCGCATCGGCCCGAAAATCGGAATCGATTTCCGGAAAGTGCGATGCGGAGATTAAAAAAGGTAGAGCGTCCTTTGTGCATCCAGAGGACACATGGCGCTCTACCGCAGCAAAGCGGTTTCGCACTCTGCGCCTTTGCGCTATAGCCCAAAGAGATGCATTCGTACGAAAGACAGTCTCATGGCGGCCACCATACGTTACCACGAAGGCGATATTTCCGCGGCCGATGCCGCTCGCTACACCGGCGCGATTGCGATCGACACCGAAACGCTCGGCCTGGTGCCGCGCCGTGACCGGCTCTGCGTCGTCCAGCTTTCCCCGGGTAACGGCACCGCCGATATCATCCGTATCGCCGCCGGTCAGAAAGAGGCGCCCAATCTCGTCGCCCTGCTTGAAGACCCCACCCATCAGAAGATCTTTCACTACGGCCGCTTCGATATTGCCGTGCTCTTCCACACCTTCGGCGTCACGACGACCCCGGTCTTCTGCACCAAGATCGCCTCGCGCCTGATCCGGACCTATACGGATCGCCACGGCCTCAAGGACAATCTCAAGGAGATGCTCGACGTCGATGTCTCCAAGGCGCAGCAATCCTCCGATTGGGCAGCCGAGACGCTGTCTCCGGCTCAGCTCGAATATGCCGCCTCCGACGTGCTTTATCTGCATGCGTTGCGCGACAAGCTGACGGAGCGGCTGATCCGCGACGGCCGTTACGATCATGCGACGGCCTGCTTCGAATTCCTGCCGACCCGCGCCAAGCTCGATCTGCTCGGCTGGGAAGAGGCGGATATCTTCGCCCATAGCTGAGCGAATTGCTTTCATTCTGCGTTTGCCAATAGCCATACGGCAGGCTTGCCGGCGGCCGTTAGCGATTCATTAACGCCTGTTCATTAATATTCCTGTTAATTTTTATGCATTTCGATGACGCCGGAACTGCGTCATGCGGACAGGAGGATCTGCTGGGATGCAAGGGGACCGGATGAGCGCGGTCCTTTTCTAGAGCCTGCTTTCATCGTCACTTTACGAAAGGAGCATGCCATGTTGACTCCCGTTCGTGCAGCGTCCAATGCAAGCTTTTCGTCCCAGGGTCAGACAGCGGCGATCGTCGTCAGCGGTCTCGGCCAATCGGTGATTGCCCCCGCGCCTGTCAACGCGGTCGAAGCCGCAGACCTCAATTCCGCCATTGCCGGCAAGCTCAATATTCTGCTCCTTGCGGCGCGCGAGCGCATGGTCGAAGCCCTTCTCGATGTCATCGATGCGGCAGGCCGCTCGATTTCGCTCGATCGTGGAGATGATGAGAGCAATCTTGCCTTCGCCTCCCGGCTTGCCGATGCGATCCGGCGGCTGCCGGCCGCGAGAATCGACGAGGTCGAGCGCCAGCTGACCGCGCAAGGCCACGGTCTGCCGCTGCGGACCATTGCCGAAGCTCTGAAAAACCCGACAGGCCCGGAAGCCGCCCGCATCGTCGCCTATCTGGAAATCGTCCGCTACAAGGATCGCGATCTCGCAGCCCGCGCCGTTATGCGCTCCTATCGCCAGAACGACGCTTCGCCGATGCGCGCCGAAGCCCGCCCCGAAATCCAGCTGCATGAGGACAACAGGCCGGCTGCCGCCACGCGCCAGCTGGCGGAAAAGGTGCCGGTATTGGTCGCTCCGCTGACCGAGGCTGCAGCGCTCGTGACTGCCGAAGAGCCGCTTATCGCCGAAACTGTCGAGGCCGCCGATCCGGAAACGCCACAGCCTGAAGAAGACCCGGCCCAGCCTGCCCCGGTGGCGGCGGCGGAAGTCGCCGCGGAAGAATCCCTGCCGCAGGAGATCGAAGCCCAGCAATTATTGTCAACGGATCTGGACAAAATCGAGGATACGCAGGAAGCGGTGGAGCAATCGGCCGTTCAGCCCCGCATAGTGTCCGACAAGGCCGATCCCGTCATTCCCAGGAACTGGGCAGGGATCGTCGCCTCCATGACCGAAGAAGCCTCGGAGATGATCGCCACCCTCATCCGCGAGCAGGACATCGAAACCGTGCTGGAGGATGTTCCCGTCGAGGCGGCGGTGGAAATCGATACGATCCTCGATGAGGCCGTCATCAGCGAGGCGACCGGGAGCTTGACTAAGCAGCCGGTGGAACTTGCCGCGCCGGACGTCCGCCAGACCGCAGCGCTCCGCCCGTCGCAGCCGGATATCCCGCCCTTGGTTGTCGAGACCCGCCAGCCGACGGAAGTCTCCGCCCAAGCGGAAATGATGCCGGTCCCGGAGACGATCGAATCCCCCTATGTGCCGCTGGCGGCAAGAATGCCGGAGGGACTTGCCTACACCCAGCTGCCCTATCAGTTCGCCAAGGATATCCTGTCGAACGAAAAGGCAGGCGAAGCCCACCACCAGCACCATCGCGACGGCGCCCCACAGGATCAGAATCAGGACGAGCAGCAGGCGCAGTCCGGCGGCGAGGATGCCGAGCCCGACGGCGAAGAGACCGACGTAGCACCCGCGCGGAGGACCCCGAGAATGATCGATGCCGAACCAGTGGCTCATCAGCCGGCAGGCGCGGCCGCCGATCCGGTCTATGCCCTCTATCAGCGAATGGTCGGCTGGGAATAAAGCAATTCAAGGAAAAGTGTGAAGCGGTTTTCCGTCCGGAATTGCGGAGAAACAAAAGGACAGAGCGGTTCTGCGCTCCATGAAAAGCAGAACCGCTCTTTTCACTGCCTGAAAATGAAGAACCCGCCGGATCGCTCCGGCGGGTTCTTCAATTCAAAGGCGGATGCGAGGCTTATTCGCCGCCGCGGTTCTTCAGGGCTGCGCCGAGAATGTCGCCGAGCGAAGCGCCGCTGTCGGACGAACCGAACTGGGCAACGGCTTCCTTCTCTTCCGCAATCTCCAGAGCCTTGATGGACAGCATGATCTTGCGGTCCTTCTTGGAGAAGTTGGTGACGCGGGCGTCGAACACCTGGCCGACCGAGAAGCGCTCGGGGCGCTGCTCGTCGCGATCGCGGGCGAGGTCGGCGCGACGGATGAAGGAAGTGATGTCCTCGTGGTTGACGAGCTTCACTTCGACACCGCCGTCGTTGACCGCGATGACTTCGCAGGAGACGACTGCATTCTTGCGCAGGTCGCCAGAAGCAGCGGCATCGCCGACTGCATCCTTGCCGAGCTGCTTGATGCCGAGCGAGATGCGTTCCTTCTCGACATCGACGTCGAGAACGACGGCCTTGACGACGTCACCCTTGTTGAACTCCTCGATGACCTGTTCGCCTGGACGGTTCCAGTCGAGGTCGGAGAGGTGCACCATGCCGTCGACATCGCCGTCGAGGCCGATGAACAGGCCGAATTCGGTCTTGTTCTTGACTTCGCCTTCGACTTCAGTGCCGGCCGGATGGCTGCGGGCGAATGCTGCCCACGGATTTTCCAGCGTCTGCTTGAGGCCGAGCGAGATACGACGCTTGGACGGATCGACTTCGAGAACGACGACTTCGACTTCCTGGCTTGTGGACAGGATCTTGCCGGGGTGAACGTTCTTCTTGGTCCAGGACATTTCCGAGATGTGGATCAGGCCTTCGATGCCCGGCTCCAGCTCGACGAATGCACCGTAATCGGTGATATTCGTGACAGTACCGGAAATCTTCTTGCCTTCCGGATACTTGGCCTGGATGCCATCCCACGGATCGGACTCGAGCTGCTTCATGCCGAGCGAGATACGGTGGGTTTCCTGGTTGATGCGGATGATCTGAACCTTGACCTGCTGGCCGATGTTCAGGATTTCCGACGGATGGTTCACACGGCGCCATGCCATGTCGGTGACGTGCAGCAGGCCGTCGATGCCGCCGAGGTCAACGAACGCACCGTAATCGGTGATGTTCTTGACGACGCCGTCAACAACCTGGCCTTCTTCGAGGTTCTGAACGATTTCAGAACGCTGCTCGGCACGGGATTCTTCCAGAACCGTACGGCGCGAAACCACGATGTTGCCGCGGCGCTTGTCCATCTTGAGGATTTCGAAGGGCTGCGGGTTGTGCATCAGCGGGGTCACGTCGCGGATCGGACGAATATCGACCTGAGAACGCGGCAGGAAGGCGATCGCACCGTCGAGGTCGACCGTGAAGCCGCCCTTGACCTGGTTGAAGATCACGCCTTCGACGCGCTCGCCAGCTTCGAACTTGGCTTCGAGCTTGACCCAGCTTTCTTCGCGGCGAGCCTTCTCGCGCGACAGAACGGCTTCGCCAAGCGCGTTTTCGATGCGCTCGACGTAAACTTCGACTTCGTCGCCGACCTTCAACAGGCCGTCCTTGGCGCGCGCGCCGAATTCCTTGAGCGCGATGCGGCCTTCAACCTTCAGACCGACGTCGACAACGGCGACGTCCTTCTCGATGCCCGTGACGATGCCCTTGGTGACATAGCCTTCGGCCAGGTCGTTCTTGGCAAAGGACTCTTCGAGAAGAGCCGCGAAATCCTCGCGGGAGGGGGTAGCTACTGACATAAAATCTCCTGCGTGTCCTGAAACGGAGCGGACACGTACGCGCCGGTTGGTTTGCGTTGAACGGGCCTGAACCCAGTCCGCCTTCTCTTACGAAGGCAATCCGGCGCTTGGACGGAATTTCAGGCTTGCTGTATTAGAAGCGATCCATGCTCAGAGCACGCAAAATCGCTTGAATTTAGGCATTTCGGCTCAAGACCGCATCGATGATCGATTGAGCAGCTTGAAACGCGGCCTCTATACTCATTTCCGACGTATCAAGCAAGTGCGCATCATCAGCTGGTTTCAAAGGGCTGTCGGCCCGTCCCATGTCGCGTTCGTCGCGCCGCTTGACGTCCTCGAAGATCGCATCGAAATCCGCGGTCAGGCCTTTGCCGAGGATCTCGTCATAACGGCGTCTTGCGCGGACTTCCGGCGACGCCGTTACATAGAATTTCACCGCCGCATTCGGACAGACAACCGTGCCGATATCGCGTCCATCGAGCACCGTTCCCGGCGCTTTCGTCGAAAACCGCCGCTGCGCCTCGACCAGCGCCCGGCGCACTGCCGGCATGACGGCAATCTTCGATGCGGCTTCGCCGATCTCATGTTTGGAAAGTATATCGCGATCCAATCCAGCGAGTTCAACCTCTCTTGCGATCTTTTCCGCTACCGCCTCGTCGTCGAGCGGCAGGCCGGCATCGAGCAGCGCCTTGGCCGTGGCGCGATAGGTCAGGCCGGTATCCAGATGATAGAAGCCGTAGTGCTCTGCGATGAGGCGCGAGAGCGTGCCCTTGCCCGCTGCTGCCGGGCCATCGATGGCGATGGTGAAGGTCTCGTTCGTCATGCGATCAATCCTGCGGCAGCGCGCCGAAACGGTAAATGAGTTTGGCTTCGCGGAATGGTGGCTGGCACATCATTCCGCCACCAGCTCGATCTTCGCGCCAAGGCCAGTCATCAGCTGCATGAATTCGGGAAAGCTGGTCGCGATCATCGCCGCGTCGTCGATCGTCACAGCATGCTCAGAGGCAAGCCCCATGACAAGGAAACTCATGGCGATGCGATGGTCGAGATGTGTGCTGACCCTGCCGCCGGCAGCATTGCCGAGGCCCTTGCCGTCTGGCCGGCCGCGCACGACGAGAAAATCCTCGCCCTCGTCGCAGTCGACGCCATTGAGTTTCAGGCCATCGGCGACGGCGGAAAGGCGGTCGGACTCCTTGACGCGCAGTTCCTCCAGCCCCTTCATGATAGTCGCGCCCTCGGCGAAACAGGCGGCGACGGCGAGGATAGGATATTCGTCGATCATCGACGGAGTGCGTTCTTCGGGAACGGTCACACCCTTGAGCTCGGAATGGCGCACGCGCAGATCCGCCACGTCCTCGCCGCCGGCAAGACGCGTGTTCAGCACCTCGATATTGGCCCCCATCTCCTGCAGCGTCAGGATCAGCCCGGTGCGGGTCGGGTTCATCAGCACGTTGACGATGGTGATGTCGGAGCCGGGGACAAGCAGCGCCGCAACCAGCGGGAAAGCGGTGGAGGAGGGATCGCCCGGAATGTCGATCATCTGGCCTTTGAGCTTACCGCGGCCTTCGAGCCGGATCGTGCGGACGCCATCCCCGTCCGTCTCGACGGAAAGGGCGGCGCCAAAACCCTGCAGCATCTTTTCGGTATGGTCGCGCGTCATCACGGGCTCGATGACCGTGGTGACACCCGGCGTATTGAGGCCGGCAAGCAGCACGGCCGATTTCACCTGGGCGCATGCCATCGGCACGCGATAACGGATCGGGCTCGGCGTTCCCGGGCCTCTGAGCGTCACCGGCAGCCTGTCGCCCTCGGAGGCGCTAACCTGCACGCCCATTTCGCGCAGCGGATTGAGCACCCGGCCCATCGGCCGTTTCGAAAGCGAGGCGTCGCCGATGAAGGTGGAGCGAAAATCGTAGGTGCCGACAAGACCCATGGTCAGCCGCACGCCGGTGCCGGCATTGCCGAAGTCGAGCGGCGCGTCGGGCGCAAGCAGCGCGCCGTTGCCGGTGCCGTCGATCACCCATTGCGCGCCATCCTTGCGAATTCGGGCGCCCATCGCCTGCATCGCCCGGCCGGTATTGATCACGTCCTCGCCTTCGAGCAGGCCGGTGATCCGCGTTTCGCCAGAGGCGAGCCCGCCGAACATGAAGGAACGATGCGAGATCGACTTGTCGCCCGGAATACGGACGCTGCCCGCAAGACCGGCGGATTTGCGGGCGGTGGCGGGTCTGGGCGCAGAGCCGTGCAGCATGCGTAATCCTTTGCAAACGCAGTCTATTTTTGCCGCAAGACAGGCTTGGCCGGTCGCAATTCCCGTCCGCTTCCGCAGCTGTTGCGGCTCGTTAACATAAACGCGCCGGGCGGTCATCCGTCGGCTTGCCAAAAACCCGGCGCCCGGATCGCAAAGTTTGGCTTTGACATGGGAAGCCACAGCGATTAAGGGGACCGGCTTATAAATTCCGATGGAACGCCGGCTTGAACGGCATCTGCCGAATCTCATATTCGGCTATTCACACGAGGCTTATAGTGGCGAAAGCGGAACTTGGAACCAAGCGTACCGATCCGGAAACCGGCAAGAAGTTTTATGATCTGAACCGGGATCCGATCGTCTCTCCTTATACCGGCAAGTCCTACCCTCTGTCCTTCTTCGAAGAAACCTCGGCGATCGCCGAAGTTGCCGAGGAAGAGGAGGTCGCGGAAGTCGATACTGAAAACACCGAAGTCGAACTGGTTTCGCTGGAAGATGCCGATGACGCCGCCAGCGGTGACGACATCCCCGATATCGGCGATGACGATGTCGAAATCGAAGGCGACGACGACGACGATACCTTCCTTACACCCGACGAAGATGACGATGATGACGACATGAGCGATATCATCGGCGTGACCGGCGACGACGACGAAGTCTGAGACCGCATTTCGGCCCGGCGAGGAAAAAATTCTCCGGGCCAGATTTTTTAGGCTTGCTATCTCCGGAATCCGGAAGTAATAAGCCGCCACTCCGCAGGGCACGCGCCTTGAGGAGCATCCCAGGACCGGCCTCGAGCCGGACCACCTTGATGGGGCTATAGCTCAGCTGGGAGAGCGCTTGCATGGCATGCAAGAGGTCAGCGGTTCGATCCCGCTTAGCTCCACCAGCCTACGCTCTTCGAGCTTCGGCTCGGCAAGCCGGCAGGCTTGACGGTACGAGGGCGAGAAGGAAGCGGAGGCTGCCGCGCCGAAGTTGCGAAGCAACGTAGGCGGGCTATGATCCTTCATGAAGTACGTCTACATTCTCCATAGCACTGAATTTCCGGATCGCTATTATGTTGGCGTGACGAGTGATCTGAAGGTCTCTCAAGACCTATCTCGCTTTCTCCGATGAAGCGCAGGCCTTCGCTTTCGAGAAATATCTTAAGTCGGCTTCAGGCAGAGCATTCGCAAAGAAAGACTGTAGCCGTCTCGCGTCAAATCGAGCAGGCCGCTTGCGCGCCCCCACATGGCGACGATGGCCGCAGTTCAATCGCGCTTCATCATCGACGGTGCCCTCGCTAGGCTTTTTGCCGTGTCCGTTCCGGGCCGATTTGTCCACAGGCGCCTCAGCCTCTCCGGTCGAACGGAACAAACCGCCGGTCTTCGTAGACGCGCAGATAATCCGATTGAACGGGCTTAGCGAGCTGCCGCGATTTCATGTATGCCAGCGCTGTGCGTATTGGCCCGCCGGCGACCGGTTCCACGTCTATCGCCACGCGCAGATTGCCGGGGATGCCGAGGGATTCCAGCTGGTCCAGCCTTGCTATCGTATCGTCGCCGGACTCATAAAGTTCACCGACGACATGATGGCCGTTGCCCGGTTCGTTGAACATCATCGGGGCGAACCAGGGACCGGCAATAAGCATCGGATAACATTCCAGAGTCCTGAAAATTCCGAGAAACCTTGCGCGGGAAAGTCCCTGCTCATGCAGAGCGAAACCTCTCTTCAGCGTTCCAAAAACGAATACGTCCTGTGTCATCAGCCTCAGCCCTACGCGTTATCGGCGCGGTGTTTCGATTCGGCCGAGGACGACGGGGCCGTCAATCGCGCTTCATCGCCGGTGGTGCCGTCGCCAGGCTTTTTGCTGCGTCTGTTTCGGGCAATCCTTCCACCCTTTCATTGTCCGCCTGGCTGCGTCGCGCTGTCGGCGATTCCTTGGGGCGACCGCCGGCTTGCGCTTTGCCGCGCTTGCCGGCCGCAGCACCCGGGTTTTCACCTTCTGGCGGGATGGGCTCGAACTCCATCTCCGGTGGGTGCAGCTTATGTCGGTCTTCGATAGGATCGTTCGATTCCTTCTGCATGATCTGACCTTTCCTCAATGCCGGCAATAATCCCAGGCGCCGGTGGTTAGCTTTATGGCACCGATCCCGCTTGCCCTGACCGCGGGCGACTTCTCTACGGCTTGAGAACAACCTTGATGCAGCCGTCCTTCTTGTCGCGGAAAGTCTTGTAAAGATCGGGACCTTCTTCGAGGGTCGCGCGATGGGTGATGACGAAGGACGGATCGATCTCGCCTTTCTGGATGCGTTCCATCAGCAGCGGCAAGTAATGCTGCACCGGCGTCTGCGCCATTCGGAAGGTCAGGCCGCGGTTGATCGCCGAACCCATCGGTATCTTGTCGAGGAAACCGCCATAGACGCCGACGATCGAAACCGTGCCGAAGTTCCGGCAGCAATGGATTGCCTGGCGAAGGACGTGCGGCCGGTCGGTCCCCATGAAGGTGGCGACCTTGATGCGGTCAAGCCGTGAATCCCAGCTTGCCGAAGCATCGGCTTCGGTGCCAACCGCATCGATGCATGCGTCGGCACCACGCCCGTTGGTCAGCTCCATGAGCTTGTCGTAGATATCGTCGTCCATGAAATCGAGAGTGGTTGCTCCCGATGCTTCGGCAAGAGCAAGCCGCTCGGGCACGGTATCGATTGCAATGACACGCTCGGCGCCGAGGATGAAGGCCGACTTGATCGCCATTTGTCCGACCGGACCGCAGCCCCAGATCGCGATCGTGTCGCCGGGCTGGATATTGCAGAAATCTGCGGCCATGTACCCCGTCGGAAAGATATCGGAGAGAAAGAGCACCTGCTCATCCGTCAGTCCGTCCGGCACCTTTATCGGTCCGACATCCGCAAAGGGCACGCGCAGGTACTCCGCCTGGCCTCCACTGTAACCGCCGAGAAGATGCGTGTAGCCGAACAGGCCCGCAGGCGAATTTCCCCACATCTTCTTGACCTTCGACGGATCGGGATTGCTGCGTTCGCATCCGGAATAAAAACCGCGCTGGCAGAAGAAGCATTCGCCGCAGGAGATGGTAAAGGGCACGACGACCCGGTCGCCGACCTTGAGCTTTTTATTGTCCTTGCCGACTTCGACGACCTCGCCCATGGTTTCGTGCCCCATGATGTCGCCACTATGCATGTCCGGCATCACACCGTTGAAGAGATGAAGATCCGACCCGCAGATCGCGCACGCCGTCACCTTGATGATCGCGTCGCGGCCTTCCTGGATTTGAGGATCGGGAACGCTCTCGCATCGGATGTCGTGTTTGCCGTGCCAGGTGAGTGCCTTCATGTCTTCGCCTGCCTTTTTGAACTAACCCGCAATGCCGACACTGCCCTTGCAGCTCTTCGGGTTTGGAACATGCGGTGCACGAAAACGATCTTCATCGTTTCGGCTTCCCGCGAAGACGACCAAACCTTGATCCGCGAAAGTTGTTCCATCGGAAAACGAGCAGATCCATAGTCGCAGGAACAAACCTTCCTCAGGCGTGTTTGCCGGACGAACCGACAAGGACGGGCGTGATATGACTTTCCGGCTTGATCCATATTGCGGCAACGCGCCGGCACCTCAGCTCTTGATGTCGGATTGGAATACCGATCCCTACCTGCTGCTTGCGATAGGCATTTTCGCAGCTTCGACCTGGCTCCCGGCGCGTCGCGCGACAAGAGTGTCCGGCAGTGGTTTTGCGCCATCGCTCTTTTCACTGTCGCTTTCGTTTCCCCGCTCTGCGCGCTAGGGGCCAGACCACAATTGATCCGCGCGCCGGGAACAGTTTCGCGCTTTCAAAGTTCTGATGCCTCCAACCAGGAGATCAGAAACCATGAAGAAGATCATCATCGCCTCTCTTGCCGTTTCGCTTGCCGGACCTGTGATGGCTCAGTCCGCCGCCGAAAAGACCGGTGTCAATTCGCTGATGGGAACCGCACCGAAGACCGAGGATTTCGTGCTGGAGGCTGCCACCAGCGACATGTTCGAGATCGAATCCAGCAAGTTGGCACTCGAGCGCGGCGATGCCGCAACCAAGACCTTTGCGCAGCAGATGGTCACAGAACACGAGAAGACCACCAGGGAGCTCAAGGCGTTGATCTCCGGCGGCAAGGTGAAGGCGGAGCTGCCGAGCGCCATGACCAGCGCGCAACAGGATATGCTGGACAAGCTCAAGGGGCTACAGGGCGACGATTTCATCAAGCAGTACCATTCGGACCAAGAATCCGCCCACGAGGATGCGGTCGACCTCTTCGAACGCTATGGCGAAGGCGGCGACAATGCGGAGTTGAAAGCCTGGGCCGCGAGCACGAAACCCGCGCTTGAACATCACCTGCAGATGGCGGAGGAACTCAACCGCTAAGCTGCTGCGGCTCGGGCCGGGTTGTATCCTCGCAGCTGTGATGCCAGCAAGGGGCGGGGTTTCACCGACGCCCGGTTGGGTAGCTGGGAACCTTCGCTATTCCTCAGGGTTAGGCGCCCGGACATTGGAGCCGATGCTGATGAATTATCTCTGGCTGTTTGCAGTGGCAGGAGGAGCAGCCCTTCTGGGCATTGCTCTTGCTTTCGGAATGATCAAGCAGGACGGACAGCGGTCCGTCCTCGCCATATCGGGTGCATTTGTTGTTGCCATCGGCGCGCTGGTGCTGGGCCTCTATGTCGCCAGTGCGCCGACGGCTCCGATGCGGGCGTCGGACAGCGAAGGGTCGCAGCAAAAGCTTCCGGCGGCTGCGACGACCGAGAAGGACCTGCCAGGGCAATGACGCCTAAGAAATCGCTGATCGGTAGGCCAAAACGCAGCCATCGGCAGGAGGTGCATCGTGACGGATTTTGCGGATGTCTCTGAGCGTGAGTTCGCCTCGGCTCTGGAGTCGATGACGGATGAAGAGCTTTTCGAACTGATGGCTGATCTGGAGATGCGCAGCGAAGCGTTGAATCGATCCTCGACAGACGAGGTCTTCGCAAAAATCCTTCTCACCGAGAGCGCGATCGAAAGACGGTTTCCCGGCCAGCTGCTGCAGCCGTACAAGGAATGGAAGAACAGGCCCGACCGGTTGACGCCGCAATAGCGCCCGCGTCTTGCAGAAGGCTACTGGACCGCAACCAGTGAGAGCTGACCGAGGTCGGGCCAGCTGCGGCCCGATACTCCCGGAGCATCGTAGGCATCAGCCGCAAACGCTTCCAGGGATGCGCGGTTGCGGATGATGACAAGCCCCCGATGAGAATAGATGAAGCGCTCGCCTTCGAGAATATGCAGCGCTTCGGTGACACTGGAGCGGCGCACGCCGAGCATGGTCGCCATATATTCATGCGTCAGCGCGATCTCCTCGCCATCTATACGATCGTGACACATCAATATCCACTTTGCCAATCGAACGTCGATCTTGTGAACGGCATTGGAAAGCGCGGTGTTGGCGACCTGCGCGAAAAAGCCATGCAGAAAGCGCGCAAGCAGTTGGCGGACGGCGGGCTGGTCGGACAGAAACCCTGCCAAAGCCCGTGCTTCCACACGACGTCCCGCGCCGCCGACCTGCATCATTACGTCAAAGGAAAATTTCTCCGCCTCCATCGTTAGAACCGGCGGCGATATGCCATCTCTGCCGACCAAGCCGATTTCGGCTTTCTTGCCTTCAGGCGAAGTCGCCACCATGGAGGCGATGCCGCTTTCCAGGAAGTAATAGTGGCTGACGGGCAGGCCGATGGAGGCGAGTTCGAAATCGCGCGGCAGAGCAAGCGGCTCGAGAATTCTCTCGAAGACCAAAATCTGCGGCGTCGTCAGATGGAGCAGGAAGAGATTATTGCTTTCGAAAGGACGCATCACCTTGCCCTCTTGTGTGGCAAGAGCGGATCGTCTCCCAGCCGTCGGCGCCAAAAATTCAGCCAACGATGGTCGAATTATGGGCCGCAACAGACCCCATTGCAAGCCGTTTGTCGGTGGTCGTGCACCCCGAATGGGGTATCGGTCGCTCTGTCGCGCTTGCATCGGTTCCTTCACGTCGCGGCGATGTTCGATCGTGACTTTGTACGCAAACGCACTCGCGGAGAAATCGCCGTCGGAGCTGCTAATGTAAGACGATGCTAATCTTGAGGAGCCCATTGGCGTGGATCAATATGCCTTTCCGGGTGAAAATGCTGACGTCTATCGGCATATCGTCGAGAGCGCCTTGGACTATGCTATTTTCACCATGGACATCGACGGCACGGTCGCCACTTGGAGCACGGGTGCGAAAAATCTCTTCGGCTATTCCCCATATGAGATGATCGGCCAGAACAGCGAGTTGATCTTCTCCTTCGAGGATCAACTCGCTGGCGTGCCGCTTAAGGAGAGGCGGGTGGCGCTCGCCGAAGGCCGTGCCGACGACAATCGGTGGCACGTTAGAAAAGACGGCAGCATGTTTTGGGCTTCCGGGCTGATGATGCCGCTTCGCAACGACGCCGGCGGGGTCTATGGCCTCATGAAGGTCGTTCGCGACCGTACACGAACGCTTCAGCAGGACGAAACGTTGCGTTCGAGCCAGGAGCGCCTGCAGCTCATTCTCCAAAGCGCCACCGACTATGCGATCTTCACCTTTGATCGGGACGGACTGATCATCAGCTGGAACACCGGGGCCTGCCGCATTTTCGGTTATGAGGAACGGGATATCCTCGATCGCGACGCACATATCCTGTTCCTGCCGGGGGACCGCAAAGAGGGCGCTTTGGAACGCGAAATGAGAACGGCTTTCGAATGCGGTCGTGCCGAGAACGAACGGTTTCACCTGCGCAAGGACGGCACGACGTTCTGGGGCAGCGGCTTGACCATGCCGCTCCGCGCCCATCACGATAGAGCGGGCTACCTGAAGGTGCTGCGCGACGACACAGAACGTCATTTTGCCGATGAGCATCAGCAAGTCATGATGCGCGAGATCAGCCATCGCGTCAAAAACAGCCTAATGTTGGTAGCAGGCATGCTGGCAATGCAGGCTCGCCTGGCGCAGCAGCCGGAAGTCGGCCGGGCGCTCAGCGATGCCGAGGCGCGCGTCGGCACCATTGCCCAGGTGCATGATCAATTGTGGCGCCAGCCGCATATCGAAACGGTGGATCTCGCGGATTTCCTGTCGAGCCTGTGCCAACGCCTGCAGCAATCGGCCGCGCAGCACAACGTCTCAGTCGACGTAGAGCCATGCACCGTCGATGCCGACCGTGCGATCCAGATCGCCCTCCTCGTCAACGAGCTGGTGACGAATGCCTTCAAACACGCTTATCCTGATGTCTCCGGCACAGTCACTGTCAGGGCGCAAAATACCGACGACGCGATCCTCCTTGAAATCGCCGATGGCGGAAAAGGTCTGCCGCCGGAATTTTCGTCCTTCGAAAATGACGGTAAAAGCCTGGGAATGAGGGTCGTCCGTGGTCTCGTGCAGCAGCTGAAGGCCGAGCTTCAGATCGAGGATCAACGGCCAGGCGCGCGATTTTTAATCCGTCTGCCTCAAAACCCGTAACCATTTATTCCCAGTGATAAATCGGCTCCTGTACCTGTCGCCGGAATTGTCAAAAACGCACAAAGTCCTTTGCGAATGTGGCTATGACTGCCTTTTTGACGCATAAGCTGAGCATTCCCACCATCGCAACGGCTGCTGGTATGAGTGCGGGCTCCCTCCCGAAGGAGACGTGCATGCCCGCACCCGATCAGCGTAATGTTCGCAACCTGCTGCTGAAGGCTTTGCCCACCGATGTCTTCGGCTTGCTCATGGCCGATGCCGAAATGGTCCAGCTGCCGGCTAAACATGTCTTGGTCGAATCCGATCAGCCGAACGAACACGTCTGTTTCATGGAGGAGGGTCTGGCGTCGATGGTGGCGACCAGCGCCGAAGACGAAGCTGTCGAGGTCGGACATGTCGGATATGAGGGCCTGGTGGGAGCCCATGTCGTCCTGAAGACGGATACGACGCCGAATCGGACTTTCCTTCAGGTTAGCGGCTCCGGTCTGCTGGTCTCCGTCACCACCTTCAGGCGGATATTGGCGGAGTTTCCGGCGGTCAACGACATGTTCCTCAACTACGTGCATTGTTGCGACATCCAGCTTGCCCAGTCGGCGCTCGCCAACGGACGCTACAATATGCACGAGCGGCTCGCGCGCTGGCTGCTGATGTGCCATGACCGCCTGATTGGAAACGATCTGCCGCTCACCCATGAATTCCTGTCGCTAATGCTTGGCGTGCGCCGCTCAGGCGTCACCAACGAGCTGCATGTCATCGAGGGAATGAGGATCATCAGGGCCACCCGCGGGAATGTCAGGGTCATCGATCGAGCGAAGCTGGAAGAGATCGCCGGCGGAAGTTACGGCATACCCGAGCGGGAATATGAACGACTGATCGGCCTGCCGGTCCGGCGATCGGTCAGTCGAAAGGCCTGATCGTTTCGGTGAAAGGCACGATCAGGAGAATGCCGCCCTGTTCGTCGCAAATATGAACTCTTCTGGCGGAAATATCTTTTCCCGAAAGGACCGCCTGGCTCATCAGCGCCCTCGCGTCGCGTACGGCCTCCCGCTTGGCGTCATCGAGCGTCGCCAGCTCGGTACCTTCGAAGTCGGCGATCGTCCCTGCAGCGGAAACGATGTTGAAGTAAAATCTTGGCATCGCCCGCCCCATCGTTGCGGAATCAATGCCATAAATTGCGGGTTAGTTCCTCAGAAAAATGTCGACGGTCGGCTAAGCTCGAAATAACCGGCGGCGATGAAGGAGGTCCTGCATCACGATTTTCTCGGGCATCAGTGGGAGATCCTGGCCCCCTGACTCGCCCTGAGATCAACCATCGTCGTGCGAAGCTGGAGAAGCTCGTCGATGATACCTTCCCAGCAACTGTCGTCGGCTTTGGCGATGGATATGATGGAGGCGCGGATCGTTTGGAGCAGACGATTGAGCGCCGGGTACCGGTCGATGCCGCCGCTTCCAGCGTCCCTATCGCAGATCTCTTGAAGCTCATCGACGATCTGCCTGACCACAATCTGCCGATCGACGGCATTGAGAGCGGTCGGGTCCGCGGTGACCCATTTGAAATAACCGAGCCTGTCCATCATAGCACATTGGTTTCGCTGATATTGGCGGCCGATCGCACGGACTCCCGACGCGGCGCTTCCGTGGAAACCGGCAAACTTTTGAAATCCAAGTGCATATATCGCATCAGATCGCTGAGTTTACGCTGATCTCGAATGCCGCACTCAAACCAGGAGACAAGTTCCCTGGCAACATGTTGCGCCGCCGGACTGGCAATCCCGCATGATTTTTCCTGGCACCATCCCCGCAAGACAGCCTGCAACATGGCGACGTCAGCAGGCTGCAAAGCCGGCTTCGTAATTCCCGAATGCTGTGTCATCGTGTTCCTCCCCAGGAATGTAAGACGATCCTAAAATTCCGGATTTTCGATTTCAACCGCTCGTGCGGAACCGTACGAATTCGGTTTCCCGCTGGCCTCGCCGCCGGCCGGGGAACCAACACAAGGCGATGCGGTTTGGTGAACCAAATGAAGGTCGCATGGCAGGCATGAATATGCTACGCACGGCGCAGACAGTGACGGCCTGAGGTGCCATCCAAGGGCACAATCGCAGTCAGAACAACCATTGCAGGCGTCCGCTATGAAATCGCTCAGTCCGGTCGCCGGCAAGACGATCGTCATCATCGGGGAGCCAGGCTTCCTGTCGGACGGCGCCAGGGAGGCATTGGTCGCGCATCAAGCCGTGGTCGTCGATCGGCGCGTCGATGCGATTGCGATGCATTGCTTGGATGAAAGCCTGGTATGCGATGCGGCGATCATCGATGTCACCATTTCCGACGAGGCGATGCTTGCAATAAACGATTGGCTGGAGACGCGACGGATACCCTTCGTCTTCGCTCAGGACCATCGGTCCGAAGCGCGCTCAGCCGGCTTTGTCCTCAGCCATCGTCCCGCCGACATCAACGCGATCGTCGCGGCGTTGTTCGGGCCTGATGCCGGTTACTATCATTAGATCAGTGCGCTTGCGTACGGTTTTCAAAGGGGCGTTGCGCTGACCGTGTCTGCGCTCCATTATGGGTATCTGCATAATCCGAAGCCTTCGTATCGGGAAAGGCGCTATGCTCGATTCCCAGTCTGCTCATTTGAAAGCGCTCGATTCAGCTGACCTCAGTCAGCTGCAGGCGATTTTGAATGCCATCTGTTGCGAGACGGGCAGACCGTTGCGAGCGCCGGAGACTGAGGAGATCGCAGCGTTGCTGATCAGCCTTTATCGTCATGGAGTGGCAGACCAGGACAAATTGCTGTCGGTGGGTCGCTTGGCATCGACACGGAAGCGCCGCCTGTCACCGCAGGTCACTGCCAACTCTGATTGAAAAGACTGTTCAACGCGCAAGATGGCTGCCGATCAGCCGTCGATATTCCTCCTCCGCCGCCCCGTAGGAGCCGTGCGCCTCTTCGATCAATCCGCGCCGGTTGAGGATGACGATCTGCCTTCGGGTGGACCGGATCAGACCTTTGCCTTCGAGCAGATGCAGCGCAACCGTCACGCCGGCGCGGCGGACACCGAGCATCACCGCGAGAAATTCATGGGTCAGCGATATCGTCATGCCGTCCGTCCGGTCATGGACCATCAGCAGCCACCGCGCGAGCCGCTCCTCGAGTTTGGCATGACCATTAGCAAGCACGGTCGATGTCGTCTGCGCCAGCAGCGCCTGGACATAGGCCAGAAGCAGACTGCGCAAGGCGCGGCTCTCCTCCATGGCGGCAGAAAGAATGGCTGCCGGCAATTTGAACCCATGGCCTGAGATCTGCATGAATGTCCGGTTGGCGGATTGATCACCGCCAAGGATCACGGCGGCGCCGGTCATGCCCTCCCTGCCGACGATGCCCACTTCGATGTCGCGCCCGCCTGGAAACCGCGCGACGATCGATGCGAGTCCCGATTCGAGAATATACACATCGCCGACCGGCGTATCTTCCATCTCGAGGATCAAAGGCACGTCAAGATCGACAGGCTCCAGATGGGGCACAAGAAGTTCACGCTCCTGCGGCCCCATGGCGCGCAGAAGTTCATTTCGAAAATTCAATTCTTCATCGTCCATAGCTTGATCCGCGCATCGATCGTCGATCGCCGCTGCAGCGAACCTAACCATATAGAATCGTTGAGCAATAGTTTGTGCACTAACGTACAGACCGCAGTGCTTCGCCTTTCTGGTTTTGAAAATCGCCCGGACTGAAAAGACAATGGCCTGGCCGGCGACAAAGCCCCTGCAGGCGCGGCCGCACGGCAGGAATGGTGCTGTTATAGCAAGCGTGAGCTTTTTCGCGCGTCACGGCCGCGAATTAGGCTCAGAGCTTGCCGCCGGCCTCGCCGCCGCCAGTATCCTCCGCGAGCATGGCGATGACAGCACGACCATCTCGCTCGGCGAATATCATCCGGTCATTTACGGCTGACGAATTTGTTGAATCGGCTTGTCCCATCCTCGGTCTTGTCCTGATAAAGAAAGGCAAGTTCGTTTTCATCGAAAATGGCGAAGAATTCGTCCCAGGAGATCTTTTCCAGGTTCTCTTCCGGCTCCCCGAAGTCTATCCGTAATATGCCTCCTTGCTTGGCACCCTTGACGCGGGTGGGTTGCCCTTTACGGGCTTCCACCCATTTGCGAATGGCAGAATGATCGGTCGTCGTATTTGCGGTCGTCATGGAAACCTCCGTTCGATGTCGGCCCCACACACTCTCTTGGGGCACGGCGCCGAACCGATCGCGCGGGTGAAAGTTCCAGCCGATAGCGCGCTCGATCAAATGACACGGAGGGTAGCGGCGTGGCCGTCGTGACAGACATGCCGGAGCAAAGAAACGCGCTCGTAACAGGACCGTGCGATAGCGCACGATCCCTGCATTTTGGCCGGAAAGGTCTATTGTATCAACTCCGCATATTAGGGGTTGGGCCATGGACATTGCTGGGACGACATCCATTCTTCTGATGGAGGATGAGATTATCATCGCAATGGACGTGGAGGACACGCTTCATCGCGCCGGTTTCCACCAGATAGAGACAGTTTCGTCTTGCCGGGCAGCTGAAGAGTGGCTGACGGCGAACGATCCCGATCTGGTGGTGATGGATGTCGAACTGAAAGACGGGATCGCCGGAGCGATCGCCAGATCTTTGCGCGACCGCCATATCCCATTTATCGTTTACACCGGCGCCCAGCAGAAGGTGCACCCGGATGCTGCAGCATTTTCCGAGGGCGTGTGGTTGGAAAAACCATGCGAGCCGGCGGCATTGTTGACGGAAATCAGGCGCTGCATATGTCAGGGGCCGACATCGATCGTGGTCGATGGCTGCACGCAAGGCAGAAATACGCGGTAAGATCATCTGCCGGGAACATTGGACTTGCCCCGCGGTTTGAGGAGCAGGGAAGGGGCGGATGAACCAGAAGACGGACCGTCGAGCTTCGTAATCTACATCGTAGCCGTGATGTTGGTCGGGCTTTTGATCGTTTTCGGTGCAATCATCTCATTTGAGGCAGGCAGCGAGGTGATGAGCCGGCGCCGGTCTCGACGGAAGCGAGGTCCTGATGGACAAGCCAGAAAAAGATCCGATTCAGGCAACCCGCCCCACTGCCAAACAGCAGCGAAACAGCCTGAAAGGCGGGCGGATCGCCGTCATCCTGATCGTGACCGTGGCCGCCATCGCCTTCCTGCTTTACGTCACCATCCTCGTCTACGGCCTGGCGCATAGGATTTGAACGCAGCCGAGCCTGCGATATAGGCTTGCTGCCGTGTCAGCTCCAAGGATTGAGCTCGGAACCTTTGATAGCGACGCAGGTTTGCGGTCTTTGACAAGCAAAGGACGAGTTCGATGCTCAATGCCGCCGACATATTGATTGACACGCTGATTGAATGGGACGTCAAGTTCGTCTTCGGCCTTCCCGGAGATGGAATCAACGGTGTCATGGAAGCGCTGCGCAAGCGCCAGGACCGGATCCGGTTCATCCAGGTTCGGCATGAGGAATCGGCCGCCTTCATGGCGTGTGCCTATGCCAAGTTCACCGGAAAGCTCGGCGTTTGCCTTGCAACGTCCGGACCCGGCGGCACGCATCTGCTGACGGGCCTCTACGATGCCAAGCTCGACCAGATGCCGGTGCTTGCGATCACCGGAACGCAGTATCACGACCTGATCGAGACCTTTACCCAGCAGGACGTCGACCTGACCCGCGTGTTCGACAATGTCGCGATCTATAATGCGCATGTCAGTGACGCATCGCACATGGAAAACGTCGCCAGCCTTGCCTGCCGCTCGGCGCTCTCACGCCGCGGCGTGGCACATCTCTCCATCGCCAATGACGTTCAGGAGATGGACGCGAAATCGCGCTCGAAACGAAACCGTCCCAAACACGTGCCGAACCGCTATTTCCGGGGCCGCCAGATCCCTGAGGAAATCGAGCTCGATCGTGCGGCCCAGATACTCAATGATGCCCGCAAGGTGGCGATCCTCGCCGGCCGGGGCGCCGTCGGCGCCCAGGTGGAATTACGCGAGATTGCCGACCTCCTCGCGGCGCCGGTGGCCAAAGCCCTGCTCGGCAAGACCGCTCTCGCCGACGACGATCCCTTGACGACCGGCGGCATCGGAATTCTCGGCACGGCCCCGTCGCAGCAGATCATGGAGCAATGCGACGCGGTGCTGATCGTCGGTTCCTCCTTTCCCTATATCGAATATTACCCGCGGCCCGAAGGCGCCCGCGGCGTGCAGATCGACAGCGATCCTCAGCGAATTGGCCTGCGCTTCCCCGTCGATGCCGGTCTCGTGGGCGAGGCGCGGGAAACGCTGCGGCTGCTGAAGCCCAGGCTGAACAGCAAAACGGATCGGTCATTTCTGGAGCAGGCGCAAACGGCGATGTCCGACTGGCGCCGAAAGATGGAGATGATGGAGACGGACCTGAGCGCTTCCTTGAAGCCACAGGCCGTGGTGCGAGCCTTCGGCAGGCGTATCGCGGCCGACGGCGTGTTGGTGGCCGATTCCGGCCAAAACACCGAACTCGCAGCGCGCCACATCGACCTCGGCCCGGCAAACCAGTTCGCCGTCTCCGGCGCGCTCGCTTCGATGGCCTCCAGCCTGCCCTATGCGATAGCGGCGGGCGCTGCCGATCCGAAACGGCCAATCTACGCGGTCATCGGCGATGGCGGATTCGGCATGCAGCTCGGGGAGTTCTCGACCGCTGTCCGAATGGCTCTGCCGTTGAAAATACTGGTGATCTGCAACGGCATGCTCAACCAGATCGCCTGGGAGCAGATGATGTTCCTCGGCAACCCGCAATTTGCCTGCGAACTGGCGCCGATCGATTTTGCCAAGGCGGCAGAGGCAATGGGAGGCCACGGCTTCACGATCAGCGGCTTCGATCAGATCGAGCCGACTTTGGAGGAAGCTTTTTCCGTGGCCGGTCCTGTGGTCATTCAAGCCTTCGTCGATCAATACGAGCCGATGATGCCGCCGAAGATGCCGAAAAACTACGCCAAGAATTTCCGCGAGGCGCTTGCCGATACGTCGGGTCATCAGGCGATCGAGGCAAATGTGTCGCGTTCGCCGCTTCGCGAGATGATGGCCGCCGGAGAGCAGGAAAAGGAACTATCCGAAAACACGACCGATTTGCCGGGCATCCCTTGAGCCGTCGAAGGAGGTGCGCCGACCCGCGCGTGACCTGGTGGAAAGAGCATTGTGAACAGCTTGTCTTCAGCCGGTGGCAACTTTCGCGCCGCAGCTCATCGCCTGCGCCGGTTCTTATCGTCCGCTCCGGTAGGTCCGGTCTCGCTCTCGCCTCGCCATCCGGCATCTTCTGGCCGCTGAACATCTCGCCGGATCCGGCAGACGGCATCGGAACATGGTCGATCGCCGATCTCGCTAATGCTTCGAAAAAAGCGCGGTCTGCCCGTTGGTTCGTCGCCTTCCGTATAGTCGCCTTGGCGAGGTTTTCGCACAATTCCACCAAATGCGTCTTTGCCGGTTTAGGCCAGGTTCCGCGATTGCGCCGCTTTACGCCAGCGGCGTGTTGGTTTCCCGACGCCGCATTTTCTCTTCGATTTCGTCCAGCACCTCTTCCGGCGTCACCTGCTCTTTCAGTTCCTCGAGCTCCTCTCTCGTCTCGATTTCGACGCCGAGTTTCTCGGCGATGGCCGAAACCAGCGTCAACACCTCCGTCGCCTCATGCTCTGCCAGAAGACAGATCTGCAAGTTGAGATCGGCGCGCTTGTCGTCGGCCTCCGCCATACGGTTTTGGCTGATCAGCACGAATGTCGAGATGAAAATCGCTTCGACAGACGCGACCATCGCCAGAATGACGAATGACGGGTCGAAGGCGGGTATCAGCGGAAGCAGGCCGGTATTGACGACGATCCAGAGCGTGACGACCAGCAGGTGCAGGTAGACGAACATCATCGATCCCGCAAAACGGGTAATGGCATCGGCCGCCCGCTCCTGCCGGCTCGATTGCCCCGCCTCTTGCTCCCGCCGCTTCAGCAGAGCCTCGATGTTGCGATCGAGACGTCTGGATATCGTGCTCTGCTGCTGCTCGGATCTCGGTGCCGACATTGAATGCTTCCATGTTAAGCAAATCCAACCTCTGTGAAGGCGGAGAGTTCCGCCTTTAAAAACCGCCGCTCAAGTCATCGGCGAGCCGACGATTGCGGATTGGTTGGCAGCTGGCTCTCGCCGCTTTAGGGTGTACTCTGAGACAACCGGATGAGTTCGACCGCCCGCTTGCCGATGCCGGGAAGCGCCAGAAGTTCGTCGTCGGTCATCGAAGACAATTGACTGACACGCTTAATGCCGCTGGAAAGAAGCGCCTTGACGATCCAGACAGGGATTTTGCTGCGGGCGAGCATATCGCTCGAGGCTGCCCGCGGCTTCGACGTCGTCCCTACTGGTCGAGAGGCCATATTCATCCCGCAGATGATTTGCGACCGCCAAAACCGGCGAGAGGCTCGGCGGTTCCAGCCGATTCACCGCTGACTGCAAACAATTTCGTCCGGCCGGTCCGACACCGCTGCTTCATGCGTGCCGATAGATGTCGTCGATAATTTCGGCGACATCGACAAGTCGTTCGCAGGACGGATCGTAAGCCTGACCACTGGCGAGAAGCGCCGCCCAGTCCGCTGCCGCCCGGCCACCCCAGTCGTCGGGAGGCCGGACAATTTCTTCAGTCGATGTGCCGCGGAAGCGATGGGCGGCAAAGTCATAGAACGACCCGCCGACATTCCTGAAGGATGCACCCCCGGATGTGCCGAAGAAGTCGGCGCCGATAACCGCATCGCATCCTGCCTGCAGCCGCCAGGAGCAGGCGAGGCGGATGACAGCACCATTTGCCACCGCCAGAGTGGCGACGGCGAAATCTTCGACATCCCCCGCTGCGCTAATCGGCGCGCCGCCTTTCATCAGCGTACTCGTGGTGTCGACCACCTCGGGAAAGTCGAGGCACCAGAGCGCCATGTCGATGAGGTGGACGCCGAGGTCGATCACGCATCCGCCACCCGACAGCGACTTGTCGTAAAACCAGGATTTATCGGGACCGTAGGCATTGTGGAAGACCAGATCGGCAGCGAAGACCGTGCCAAGCTCGCCACTTCTGGTCAGATCGCGGATGCGCTGCATGCCTTCCGTATAACGGTAGGAGAGATCGACGCCCAACAGCCTATCGGCTGATCTGGCGGCGGCCACGACCGCCGCCGCCTCCGCCGCGGATCGGCCGAGCGGTTTCTGGCAAAACACCGCAACGCCCGCCTGCAGCACCCGGATCGACTGCTCGGCGTGCAGAGCGCTCGGCGTGGCGATGACGACGCCGTCGAGGTCGAGCGACAGGAGCGCATCGAGACCGCCGACGATTTCCGCATCGGGCGCAAGGCGCAGGGCTTCTTCCAGCATGTCCTCGGAGGGGTCGGCGATGGCAACGGCTTCGGCCATTTGCGTGCGGAGGATCGCTTCCATTCGGTTTCTGCCGATCCAGCCGACACCGAGAAAGCCGAGTCTCAAGGGCTTGACCCGCGTCTGCAGGAAGCGCTCTGCCATCCTATTCATCAGCACGTCACCATCGCCTTGAGAAAACCATCTGGCCTGTCCCGGGTGGCGTCGAGCGCTTCGCCCAGGCCTTCGAGCGGATAGGAATGGGTATAGAGCGATGACGGGTCGAGCCTGCCGGAAACGACCGCTTCGATCGCCTCGCGCATGCCGCTGATATATATCCTGGGATCGCGTTCGTGAGCATTGATGACGTCGAGGCCACGCCAATTCCAGAGCTGCATATTAACTTGCCTCGGACCGTCCTGATGGTATCCGGCCACCACCAGCCGGCCGCGCTCGGCTGTCAGTTCGCCGGCCAGGTCGAGCGGCCACTGCTTGCCGACCGCCTCGATGACGCGGTGGCAGAAAGCACCGTCGGTCAACTCTCTTACAGCTTCGATGATCCGCCAGTGGTCGTCCATCGCCAGCGTCTCGGCGGCGCCCATGCGCTTGGCGATTTCGAGGGAAAACGGACGGCGCGAGACGGCGATGACGCGCGCGCCGGCGCCGCTAACAAGCTGCGTCAGCAAGGCGCCGAGAAATCCGATCCCGATGATGGCGACGGTCTGGCCCGCCTCGATGCGGCTGCGCCGGAATATGTTCATCGCGCAGCCGAGCGGCTCGCCAGGGAAAGGCTGGCCGTCGAGCGCCGGCGGCAGCGGCACGACCACGTCGGCATCCGCGATGTCGTGGGTGGCGTAGGCATGATATGAGAGCGCAGCGACCCGGTCTCCCGGATTGAGGCCAGACACCCCGTCGCCCAGCGCATCGATCCTGCCCCAGCCCTCGTGACCGAGACCGCCCGGCTCAGTCGGAAAGGTCATCCATTCCGGGCCGGCCCAAGGGCCAAGATTGGAAGCGCACACGCCCGAGCCTTCGAGCCTGATCCTGACCTGGCCCGGTCCCGGCTGGGCAAGAGGTCTCTCTTCGACGGACACTTCTCCGGGGCCGGTGATGATCGCCGCCCGGATTGCTCCCTCGGCCGCTCTTGCCAACATGTTCATGAATTGCTCCTTCGTTTGGCATGGCCGGTCTGCTTGCCGGCAGACGCCGGTGGCCGCTTCTCAATCTTCGAGGAATATTTCGCTCATGGATTGGCCGCCGAACCAGCGACGCCGCCAGATGTTCCGGATGATGTCAAAGAACATGTCAAAGAAGATGACATTGAAGCCGGAACAATCTTCGCCGCGCTTGGTTCGGCAGGTCATCTTCAACTTGAGCGGACGGAAATCAGATGGCGATGATCCTTGTAACCGGCGGCTGCGGCTTCATCGGAAGGCATGTCGTCGAGGAACTTCTCGACAACGGCTATGAGGTGCGGGTCCTCGATGCGTTGATCGATCAGGTTCACGGCGATGCTGAAACGGCGCTGCCCGAGGCTGCCGAAATAATGCGCGGCGACGTCAGGGATAAGACTGCGGTCGAACGGGCTTTGTTGGGTGCCGATGGCGTCATCCATCTCGCTGCGGAGGTCGGCGTCGGACAGTCGATGTACGAGATCGCCCGATATGTCGGCGGCAATGATCTCGGCACGGCGGTCCTTCTGGAGGCGATGATCGGTCGCCGGCCCAAACGCGTTGTCGTCGCCTCGTCCATGAGTGTCTATGGCGAGGGCCGCTATGAAACCGCCGACGGTGCGCAGCTCGATCTGGTCAGGCGACGCGGCGACCAGATCAAGGCCGGCCAATGGAACCTGCGCGGCGCTGACGGCAAAGTCCTGAGGCCGGTTGCAACGGATGAAGAAAAGCCCGTCGATCTCGCCTCGATCTATGCGCTGACCAAATATGCGCAGGAAAAACAGGTCCTGATTTTTGGCGAAGCCTATGGCGTCGAGGCGGTGGCGCTCCGTCTCTTCAACGTATTCGGTGCCGGCCAGGCTTTGTCCAACCCCTATACCGGCGTCTTGGCAAACTTCGCCTCCAGGCTCGCCAATGGCCAGCCGCCGATGATCTTCGAAGATGGCGAGCAGCGGCGGGATTTCGTGCATGTGCGCGACGTGGCGCGCGCCTTCCGCCTCGCGCTCGAAAAACCCAATGCGCCGGGACATGTCATCAATATCGGCAGCGGCCAGGCCTATACGATCGCTGAGGTCGCAACGCTTCTCGCCGATGCTATGGGCGTGCCGGAAATACGGCCCGAGATCATGAACAAGGCGCGCTCCGGCGATATCCGCAACTGCTTTGCCGACATCGCAAAGGCGCGCGAACTGCTCGGCTTCGAGCCGCGCTTCAAGCTGGAAAACGCGCTCGGGCCTTTCGCCGATTGGGTGAGACATACCGGAGCGATCGATCGCGGCGCAGAGATGAAACGGCAGTTGGAGGAAAGAGGGCTGGTATCATGACCATATCCGCATTGTCCGCCGGAACCGGCGCGTCCTCGAGATCCTATGGCTTCGTCGAGTGGTTTCGCCCGGGCGAATACGAGCGGACGTCGCAGACGATCGCAGATGTCGGTATAAGCGGCGCCAGCTACTTGCGCACGCATCTCTCATGGGCCGAATATCTCGCTCCAGGAGGCGAAGCATGGTTTGATTGGCTGATCCCGAAGCTTGGGCGCGAGATTGATCTTCTGCCCTGCATTCACTACACGCCGCCGTCCTTATCCCGGACAGGACGGTCTTCCGGCGCACCGGCCGATCTCAAATCCTATGCCGACTTCGTCGACCACGTGCTCAGCCGATACGGTCGGTATTTCAGTCACATCGAATTGTGGAACGAGCCCAACAACCTGCTCGACTGGGACTGGCGCGAAGACAAGGACTTTCTGCTGTTTTGCGAGATGGTCGGCGCCGCCGCCTATTGGGCCAAACATCGCGGCTGGCGGCCGGTGCTCGGCGGACCATGCCCCTTTGATCCCTATTGGCTCAACCTGATGGGCGAGCGCGGCGTGCTCGGCGTCGTCGATGCCGTCGGCTTCCACGGGTTCCCCGGCACATGGGACAGTGAGGAAGGCACCTGGGGCGGCTGGGACATGCATCTCGGCGAGATGCGGAAAATTATCGGCCGCTTCAACGACAAGGCCGAGATCTGGATCACCGAAACCGGTTATTCGACCTGGCGCAACGACGAGATGGAACAGGCACGGCGTTTCGTAAAGGCCCTGAGCGTGCCGGCCGACCGGATGTATTGGTATTCCTGGCGGGATGTGCCGCCGGATGTGCCGGTGCAGGAAGGCCTCTGGTTCGACCCCCGGCATTACCATCTCGGTGCCGTCACCCATGAGAACCAGCCGAAGCTGCTCGCGCGCCTGCTGATGGAAGGCGGCGTCGAACGGCTCGAGCAGGTCGCCCGGCTCGCTACCCCCAACGTCGCCAAGGGAGCCGCCCCGATCGTCATCACCGGAGGCTGCGGCTTCATCGGCTCCAACCTTGCCGACAGCTACCTTCAGGACGGTGAAGACGTTGTCGTGCTCGACAATCTCGGCCGGCCGGGCGTCGATCAGAATCTCGGCTGGCTGACCGAAAGACATGGCTCAAACGTACATCCCGTCCTTGCCGACGTGCGCGACGCGAGAAGCATCGAAGCAGCCTTTGCCGACGCCAAGGCGGTCTTTCACTTCGCCGCCCAGACTGCGGTCACGACGAGCCTCATCCATCCGATCGACGACTTCGAGGCCAATGCGCGCGGCACGATCAACGTGCTGGAATCGGTGCGCAAGGCCGGCCGCCAGGCTCCGGTGATCTTTGCCAGCACCAACAAAGTCTATGGCGGGCTCGATGACATTGCCATGCGTGAGGCCGAGGATCGCTACCTGCCGGTCGACGCGACCATCCGGTCATACGGGATCGGCGAAGACAGGCCGCTCGATTTCTGCACCCCCTATGGCTGCTCGAAAGGCGTGGCCGACCAGTATGTGCTGGATTATGCAAAATCCTTTGGCATCCCGACGGCTGTGCTGCGGATGAGCTGCATCTATGGCCCACGCCAGTTCGGAACCGAGGACCAGGGCTGGGTGGCGCATTTCCTGATCCGGGCGCTCGCTGGCGAACCTATCTCGATCTACGGTGACGGCAAGCAGGTCCGAGATATTCTGCATGTCGCGGATGCGATTGCCGCCTATCGCGGCGTCCTCGATGGCATTGACGGGATCAAGGGCCGCGTCTTCAACCTCGGAGGCGGTCCGGCGAATGCCGTCAGCGTGCTCGCAGTCCTGCGCGAGATCGGCAGGCTGATTGGGCGCCCGGTCGAAGCTTCCTTCGACGACTGGCGAGCCGGCGACCAGTATTTCTTCGTCGCAGACACCCGCGCGCTCCAGCACACGCTTGGCTGGAGCGCGCGTGTCGGCTGGGAAAGCGGACTGCAGCACCTGGCGGAGTGGCTCATCGAAAACCGTTTCGGCGGCCGGCCGATCCCGCGCCGCGATCGAAAGGTCTCCGCATGATTCGTCGACGAAACCGGATATTGATGACCCTCGATGCGGTTGGCGGCGTCTGGCGTTATACGATGGATCTCGCCGCCGGGTTTCGGTGCCAGGGGATGGAAATCGTCTTTGCAGGCCTCGGACCCGCACCGTCGGCAACGCAGACCGCAGAGGCGAAAGCGCTGGGACAGCTGGTGTGGCTCGATGCCCCTCTCGACTGGATGGCGGCGAGCAGCGCCGAAATATCAGCCGCGCCCGCCGAAATCTCTCGGATCGCCAGAGACTATCGCGTCGATCTGCTGCATCTCAACCTGCCGTCCCAGGCCGCCGGCATCGATACGCCGCTGCCCGTTGTCGCGGTTTCCCATTCCTGCGTCGTCACGTGGTTTGCCGCGGTGCGCGGGACGCCGGTGCCGCCGGACTGGGTCTGGCAGCGCGAGGCAAACCGTGAGGGCTTCGACCGCGCCGATGCGGTGCTGTCGCCGAGCATGAGCCATGCGAATGCGCTGCAGGCCGTCTATGGTCCTGTATCCCGGCTGAAGGTGGTCCACAACGCCAGCCGCGTCGGATCCAACCAGCGTCCAAAGAAGATCTTTGTCTTCGCGGCCGGTCGCTGGTGGGACGAGGGAAAGAACGGGGCTGTGCTCGACAGGGCGGCAGCGGTGATGCCTCTGCCCGTCGTCATGGCAGGTTCTTGCTCAGGTCCCAACGGACAGCGACTGCAGCTCAATGACGCCGACGATCGCGGACCGCTGTCCTATCCGAAGACCATCGCCCTGATGCAGCGCGCGCAAATCGTCGTATCGCCATCCGTTTACGAGCCTTTCGGCCTGACCGCCCTGGAGGCGGCGCGATGCGGCGCGGCTCTGGTGCTGTCCGATATCCCGACCTATCGCGAGTTATGGCACGGATGCGCGCTGTTCTTCGATCCGAATGATCCCCGGTCCCTGGCAGCAGTGTGCATGCGCCTCAGCGAAGACGAGCAATTGCGCGGCGAACTCGTGGTGCGATCGCTGGAGCGCTCGCGAGCCTTCGGTTTGGAACGGCAGGCGGCAGCGGTGCTCGAAACCTATGCGCAGCTGCTGAACGACAAATTTACCCCGGTAGCGGCGGAGCAATCATGAAATTCCTGTTTTACACCCATTCGCTGGTTTCCGACTGGAACCATGGCAACGCCCACTTCCTGCGCGGCATCATGCGCGAGCTGACCCGCCGGCATCACGAGGCGCTGGCGCTCGAACCCGAGGAATCCTGGAGCCGCAGCAACCTGCTCAGCGATCAAGGGCCGAGGGCGGTCGAGAAATTTCACGAACTGTTCCCGCAGCTCCGTTCGCAAATTTACGGACCGCATTTCGATCACGAAGCGGCGATCGCCGAGGCCGACGTCGTTGTCGTCCACGAATGGACGGAACCGGCGCTGGTGGAACGGATCGGCCGAGCCCGGCGCAGCGGCGCCGATTTCACCCTGTTGTTCCACGACACACATCACCGGGCCGTGTCGGCAAAAGGCGATATCGCCGGACTGACGCTTGAAGATTATGACGGCGTGCTCGCCTTCGGCGAGACGCTACGGCAGCGCTATCTGCAGGCCGGTTGGGGCAGATCGGTCTTTACCTGGCATGAGGCGGCCGACGACGCGTTGTTTTATCCGAGGCCGGAAATCGAAAAGACCGGCGATCTCATCTGGATCGGCAATTGGGGCGATGACGAGCGCTCCACCGAGTTGATGGAATTCCTCGTCCACCCCGCGCATGAGCTCGGGCTGACGACGACCGTTCGCGGTGTGCGCTACCCTCAACAGGCGCTCGATGCTCTCGAAGATGCAGGCATCGCCTATGGCGGCTGGATCGCCAATGCAGAGGCGCCGCTCGCTTTCGCCGGCCACAAAGTGACCGTGCATATCCCGCGACGCCCCTATGTCGAAAACCTGCCCGGCATTCCAACGATCCGTGTCTTCGAAGCGTTGGCCTGCGGCATCCCGCTGATCTCAGCCCCCTGGCACGATGCCGAAGCGCTTTTCAGGCCGGGCAGGGATTATCTCGTTGCCAAAAATGGCCGAGAGATGACGCGCCTGCTGCGCGAAGTGATGGCGGACGATGCTCTCGCGGCTGCGCTGGTCACATCCGGCCTCGAGACGATCCGCGCGCGGCACACCTGCCGGCATCGCGTCGATGAACTCTTCTCGATTCTGGAGCAATGCGGCACGGCGGGCGTCGTCGGGCAGCTGCCAGCCAAGGAGGCTGCCGAATGAAAATCGCCTTTTACGGATCAAGCCTGGTTTCAGCCTATTGGAACGGTGCCGCCACTTATTATCGCGGCCTGCTGCGCGCTCTGGCGCAGAAGGGCTATGACATCACCTTCTACGAGCCCGACGTCTACGACCGGCAGAAAAACCGCGATATCGATCCGCCGGAATGGTGCAAGGTCGTCGTCTACCAAGGCACAATCGAGGCGCTGAAGGAGGTGACGGCGGCTGCGGCCGAGGCCGATATCGTCGTCAAAGCCAGCGGCGTCGGTTTCGAGGACGATCTCCTGCTGCAGGAAGTTCTTCGCCACGCCAGACAACGGGCTCTGAAAATCTTTTGGGATGTGGATGCGCCGGCAACGCTCTCAGAGCTGCGGCAGAGCCCCGAGCACCCGCTTCGCAAATCCTTGAGCCGGATAGACCTCATCCTCACCTATGGCGGCGGCAATCCCGTGGTCGACGCCTATCGCAGCCTCGGTGCAGCCGACTGCGTGCCGATCTATAACGCGCTCGATCCTGAAACCCATCATCCGGTGCAGGAAGAGGCGCGGTTCACCGCAGATCTTGCCTTTCTCGGCAACCGTCTGCCCGATCGTGAAGCGCGGGTCGAGCAATTTTTCCTCGAACCGGCTGCACGCCTGCCGCAGCAAAAGTTTCTGCTCGGCGGGTCCGGCTGGAGTGACAAAGCGTTGTCGTCGAACATCGTTCACATCGGGCATGTCCCGACCCGCGACCACAACGCTTTCAACGCGACGCCGAAAGCGGTGCTCAATATCTCGCGTGCAAGCATGGCGGAAAATGGCTTTTCGCCGGCAACCCGCGTTTTCGAAGCGGCCGGCGCAGGCGCCTGCCTGATCACCGACTATTGGCAGGGCATCGACCTGTTTCTCAAGCCCGGCGACGAAATCCTGGTGGCGCGCGACGGCCAGGATGTCGCCGATCTTTTGGCCGGCCTGACATGGCAGCAGGCCAGGGCGATCGGACAGCGGGCGCTGAGACGCGTGCTTGCCGAACATACCTATAGCAATCGCGCCGAGACCGCCAATGCCATCTTCCGCGCCCGGGCCACGCGAGCGGAGGCTGCCGAATGACCAGTCCGCTCGATATCGTCATCCTCGGCCTCTCCTTGTCGTCGTCCTGGGGCAATGGTCACGCAACGACCTATCGCGCCCTCATCGGCGGCTTGCACGCTGAGGGGCACCGGGTGCTGTTCCTGGAGCGCGACGTGCCCTGGTATGCAGCGCATCGAGATCTTCCCGATCCCGACTTCTGCCAGCTCGTCCACTACAGCGACATCGATGAGATGATCGAAAACCATGCCGATCGGATAAAGGCGGCGGACGCGGTCATCATCGGGTCTTACGTTCCATCCGGCGTGGCGGTTATCGACACGATCGCCGCCCTTAAGCCGCGACGGCTGTGCTTTTATGATGTCGACACGCCGGTCACGCTGGCGAAACTCGACCGCGGCGACGAGGAATATCTGGCGCGCCGACAGCTTGCGACCTTCGACGCCTACTTCTCGTTTTCGGGCGGAGAGGTTTTGGCGCGGCTCGAACGCCGATACGGCGCGCGTAAGGCGATCGCTCTCTACTGCTCCGTCGATGCGAGCCGATACCGGCCGACCGGCGAAGCCTTCCAATGGGATTTCGGCTATCTCGGCACCTATAGCCCCGACCGGCAGCCAACACTGGAGCGGCTGCTGGTTGCGCCTGCCAGGCAGCTGCCGCATCTGAGCTTCGTGGTTGCCGGTCCTCAATATCCGGGGAATATCGACTGGCCGGCAAACGTCGAACGGATCGAGCACCTGCCTCCTACCGATCATCCGAGCTTCTACAGCCGGCAGCGTTTTACGCTGAACGTCACGCGAAGCGACATGATTGCAGCGGGCTGGTCGCCCAGCGTGCGGCTGTTCGAGGCCGCTGCCTGCGGCACGCCGATCATCAGCGACGACTGGCGCGGCCTGGACGAGCTCTTTGCCGACGGTCAGGCAATCGTCGTCGCCAAAGGATCGGAGCATGTGATCGACGCCCTGACGACAATCTCTCCCGAGGGGCGTCGTGCGCTGGCATCGGCCGCTAGGGCGACGGTGCTTGAGCGCCATACCGGCGAGGTGCGGGCTCGTGAACTCGCCGCCGCCTTGCGAGAACTGCCAGAAGAAGGGGTGAACGACAGCGCCCCCGAACCTCAATCCATTTCAGCCTAGGAGACGCATGATGCTGCAAAGGACGCGAAACGGAAGAGTGAAGACTGTGCTTGTCGCCGGAGGAGCCGGTTTCGTCGGCTCGCATTTATGCGATGCGCTGCTTGCCCGCGGCGATCGGGTAATCTGTGTCGACAGCTATATCACCGGATCTGAGGACAATATCCGGCCGCTGATCAACCATCCGAAGTTCCGTCTGATCGAAAAGGACATCTGCCATCTGGATAGAATCGACGAGCCTTTAGACCAGATCTACAATCTCGCCTGTGCGGCATCGCCCCCACAGTATCAGGCAGACCCGGTGCATACGATGATGACCTGTGTTGCCGGCACCGGCAATCTGCTTTCGCTGGCCGAACGGCACCGCGCCTCGTTTCTGCAGGCGTCGACGAGCGAGGTCTACGGCGATCCCGTCCAGCATCCGCAGACGGAGGACTACCGCGGCAATGTCAGCTGCATAGGCCCGCGCGCCTGCTACGACGAGGGCAAGCGGGCGGCGGAAGCACTTTGCTTCGATATGCTGCGGACCGGCAAAGTGGACGCACGTGTCGCCCGCATCTTCAACACCTATGGGCCGCGTATGCAGCCGAGCGACGGGCGGATCATCTCCAATCTGCTGGTACAAGCCATATCAGGCGCGCCGCTGACGATTTACGGAAGCGGCGACCAGACGCGCTCCTTCTGCTTCGTCAGCGACCTCGTTGCAGGTCTGATGGCGCTGATGGATGTCGATCCCAATCCGGCCGCCCCGGTTAATCTCGGCAATCCCGGCGAATTCACGATCAACCAGCTGGTCGACATGGTGATGGCCATGGTGCCGTCGACTTCGATCGTCGTCCACAAGCCGCTGCCGCAAGACGACCCGCAGCGCAGACGGCCCGACATTTCGCGGGCAAAAGACCTTCTCGACTGGCAGCCGACGGTCCCGCTTGCCGAAGGTCTGCGCCTGACGGCCGATTGGTTCATCGCCACGGCTCGTCCTGACGGCGGCTTCGATGGCGCGAAGGTCACGCGGCGCTCGAACTGGCGGCAACGTGCAAAAACCGGACGCACCGCGATCGGCGTCTGACGTGTGAGCGATGAATAACAAAGGAGAGCCGAGATGGGTGCAGCACAGCCGACGAGAGATCAGGACCTGCAAAAGCGGATTCAGGAACTCGGGCCGTGGTTTCAGAATTTGAACATCGGCGGCCACATGACAGCGGCCGATCATTTCCTCGGAGACTATCCCACCTTCAAGTGGAAAGGGTTTCAGCATGTGCTGCCGGCCGATCTCAGCGGCCTCAGCGTGCTCGACGTCGGCTGCAACGCCGGCTTCTATGCCCTCGAGATGAAACGCCGCAACGCCGCCCGTGTCGTCGGCATCGATTCCGACCCGCGCTACCTGGCGCAGGCCCGCTTCGCGGCGGAACAAGCGGGAGCGGAGATCGAGTTCCGGCAGATGTCGGTCTATGACGTCGCCCAACTGGGTGAAAAATTCGATCTGGTGATTTTCATGGGCGTGCTCTACCACCTGCGCCACCCCCTGCTGGCGCTGGATCTTCTCTATGAACACGCTGTCGGTGACATGATGCTGTTCCAATGCCTCCAACGCGGCGACGAGCGCATTCCCGACCTTAGGAAAAATTACGACTTTTCCGAATGGAGCATCTTCGACCAGCCTGAATATCCGAAGCTCTTCTTTGTCGAGGAACGTTATGCGTCCGATCCGACAAACTGGTTCATTCCCAACCAGGCGGCGGTCGAGGCGATGCTGCGCAGCGCCGGCTTTCGAATCGACGATCATCCGGAACGGGAGGTCTATTTGTGCCGGCGAGGCCAACGCCATTATGCAGTTGAGCCGCCGCCGGCAGCTAAGACCTAAAGACTATCGCTTCTGCGGATCGCCACTGCGACAAAGAATGGATTTCAATGAGGCGGAAAGCCTGCCGCAGCATGCGGCGCACCGGCTCCAACCCGCTGCCTGCTTAGCCGTAGCCGAATATCGAAGTGGTTGAGGGTGCCGGGCAGGTTGTCGACCGTCAGAGACGGTTGAAGCAGCGTGATATCCGCCTCCGACAACAGCGCGCCGATGGCGAAGCTTGCAATCGCCGGTACGAGATTGTGGGCTGGACAAATGGCAGCACCAGCGCTGAAAGGTACGAATCCGACTGTCGGCAAGGTGTCGTTTGGTCCCCAGATACTTGGTTCCATCCGGTTTGCATAAGCCAGCTCGGGATCACGGTGAAAGAAGGGCGCGAAGATGATGACGCCCGTGCCGCGCGCCACGGTCCTGTCGCCTTTGATCTCCTCGGTCAGCTCTCTGAGGATGACGGGTGTCGTCGGCCAGAGGCGCAGAGCCTCGAGCAGGCAACTGCGCGTGAAGGGACGATCAAGTTCGGGATCTTTAACTTCGTCAACGGCTTTGGCCCAGTAGCTCGGATGGCAGGCAAGCAGCGCAAGCGTCCGGAAAACGGCAATTCCAGCAGCGTCGAAGGCAAACAGCCATTGGGCCACCTGACTTTCTAAATCGAAATCGCTGCCTTTCGGCAGCCGACCAATCAGGCTGCCCTCCTCCGGCTGGCGCAGATATTGACCCAGCTGCTGCTGAAACTGCCGAAGCTTGCGCCGATCGATGGAAGCTGCAAAAGCCCAATTCGCCCGACTTCGAAGGTCGTTCAAGGTCTTCGTCAAAGTGACGTCGTTGCGCGCGCGATCGCCGAGTACGGTCCGGCGAACAATCCGGAACCAGGCTTGCGAGAACGCAGACCAATCGAGTTCGTTCGGCCGGTCGGCACCAATGCCGTCCAAAATCTCCGGGAGTTCGGAATCGACGATCGTCTTGAAGCGGGCCGAAGAGGGATGCAGCCGGTCCGCGCTTGCCAAAGCATGTTCATGAATCGGCCGAAGCTCGGCCCGCCGCGAGGCATCTGAGATCAGCACGTTTTTCGGTTCGAAATGCGCAAGAGCGGCGCGCTTCTCCCAGGTTGCCGTGGCAAATGGCTGGGGCGAACAGTGGAGCACCGTGGAGACGTCGGCAGGGTCAAGGATAAGCAGCTGCGGCCGGAACGGTATAGGCAAGAGGAGGGGTGCCCGGCCATATTTTTTCACCAGCCGCTGCATCTGCCTGACGGCGCTGGTATCCAGACCCTGCCGCTGTGCCAGGCGTTCCATGATCGGGCGGCGAATGATGACGCCTTTGGCCGCCGTCGGAACCATGACAGCCGCAACCACGCGCAATGTGTCGATCCAGTTGGCGCGATTTATACGGGCGAAGCCGGCGGGTCTTGCGTTGGAAAAGACGGCCTGGCTGCGAGAGTTCATGATCCCAAAGCCCCTTGCTGCATGGAATATCCGATCGGCTTTATTTGCGAACCAGGACAACGGCCGATTGTTCCGGCCTGAACCACGATCCCCGATAGACGCATACCGCTTGGAGGCAGCGGAACAGAAGCTGGCTCGCTTGCGTTGTTTCGAGCGCATAGATGCGTGGAGGCCCCATGCCTGACGAACCTGCCGCAACCGCACCTGACCTCGAACCGCGAAAGGGCAGCCCGAGCCCTCGTCTCGACGAGAGCGAGTTCAAGAAGCGTTTCCTGAGCCAGTTCAAGGACCGGGCGTACGAGACTTTGGAACACGAACTCGGCAAAGTCGCTGCGGCTGCATGGGATGCTTACGCCCATTCGCGAAAGAGCCCGATAACCAGGAAAGCTGGACCAGGTTTTGCCGATCCCGACTATGATCTCGCCGTCGATTGGCTCGCGGCGAGAGACGAAATCCGCGCTGCGCAAGCGCGCTTCGAGGATGAGAGCGCGCCATTGCGCGTCCTCCTCATCAACGGTTCGTCGCGAAGCGAACATAGCTGTCCGGGCGAGCTTTCCAAAAGTTTTCGGATGGTCGAAATCGCAAGGGAGGTGTTTGCCGCCGCCGGCGTCATGGTCAGCGTCCTCGATCTCAGTCGCATCGCTTCCGAATACGGCCGCCAGATCCATCCGTGCAAGGCGTGCTTCTCGACATCGGCCGCACTCTGTCACTGGCCGTGCTCCTGTTATCCGAATTACTCGCTCGGACAGATCCACGATTGGATGAACGATATCTACCCGATGTGGGTCGAGGCCCATGGCATCATGATCGTCAGCCCGGTGAACTGGTACCAGACGCCCTCGCCGCTGAAACTGATGATCGACCGGCTCGTCTGCGCCGACGGCGGCAATCCGGACCCGACAAGCACGCATGGCAAACATGCCAAGGAGGCCAAGGAGCTTGAGATGCAGGGATGGGACTATACACGCCATCTTTCCGGCCGCCTTTTTTCGGTCGTCGTTCACGGTGATACCGAAGGGGTCGAGAATGTCCGGCGCAGCGTCTCCAACTGGCTGACGTCGATGGACCTCATCCCGGCCGGAGCATTGGCCGAGGTCGAACGTTACATCGGTTATTGGGAGCCCTACGCCACTAGCCACAATGCTTTTGAAAGAGACAAAGCCTTTCAGGAGGAGGTGCGCAATGCCGCCCGAACGCTTTTGGAGGGCATCACGTTACGCCGCAACGGCAAGATGGTGGCGGCCGGAAGACGATTGAAGCAGCCGCGTGAGAAGTAGACGGGATTGCCGATCTCGTCTGGATCGACGCGTCAGGGTAATCTACTCCTTGCCTGAACCTGGTTCAGCCATTTTGGCATGCTGATGAGCAAGAATGCTTGCCGGCGTCACATTGGCGACGGCCGCCTGCAGTTTATTCTTCCAGCCGCTGACGATATCCCCTTCACCGTCCATCATGGCATCGAAGCCGATCTTGGCGACGTCAGCCGGATCATCCTTCTTGGCCTGCCCGACGGAGGTATCCATGAGATCGGCGCGCTCGAAAAATTCGGTATCGGTCGCGCCGGGCATCAGGCAGCTGACGGTCACGCCAGTCTCTTTCAATTCCTCGCGCAGGGCGAAGGAGAAGCTGTTGATGAAGGCCTTCGTTCCATTGTAGACGGCCTGGTAGGAGCCGGGCATGAAGCCGGCGATGGAGCCGGTCAGCAGAATGCGACCCTCGCCGCGGCTGCGCATCAGGTTGCCGACCTGCTGGACGAGATAGATGGTGCCGACGATGTTCGTATCGACGACTTTTCGCGCTTCCGCAAAATCCTGGTCGAGGAAACCCTTGCCGAGGCCGCGCCCGGCATTGGCCATCAGCAAATCGACCGAACGCCCGGAAGCTTCGATGGCTTCCATCAGCCGGTCGACGCCGTCTTCGGTGGAGAGGTCGGTTTCGATCGCCTGGACCGACGTGCCAAACTTCTTCAGGTTCGCCGCTGCCTGCTGGATGCGTGTCTCGTCGGCGGCGATAATCAGATCATAGCCTTCCTGCGCCGCGCATTTGGCAAGTTCATAGCCAATGCCCGTCGAGGCGCCGGTGATCACCGCGAGACCTTTTCCAAGTTCATTCCTATCCATGTTTGGTCTCCTAGAGTTCGGAAAAAGCTGAAGCCACCAAACCTGAAAAGAGAGGATATGTTCCGGCGGGCGGCGTCTCGGCGTGCGGTGCGGGAGCCTCGGCGGATGCGCCATGTGGCTCCCGACGTTCAGCCTCACAAAGGACGGCTGTGTGATGATTGCTGATTGGCGGCGACGGAAACAGAAGCGCGATTAGTCGATGAGTTGGTTCCCCAGCAGCGACTGCAGGGTCTCGCGGGCGCGGCTGACGCGGCTTTTCAAGGTGCCAACCCGGCAGCCGCAGATCTTGGCGGCATCTTCATAGCTCGTTCCGGCCGCCACCAGCGTTAGCGCACGGCGTCTGTCGTCGGAGAGGCGGGTCAGCGCCTGTTGCAGCTCGCGCTCGCGAAGCGCCCATTCCTGGCTCGGGGCAATTGCGACTTGCTCCATCGTCACGTCCATTCCGACCGGCTCACGCTGCCGCCGGCGATAGTTGCTGCAGAACGTATTTCGAAGGATTGTGAAGAGCCAGGATTTGAGAGAAGTGCCGGGATGGTAAAGATGAATTGAATTGAACGCTTTCAGCAGCGTTTCCTGCACGAGATCATCGATGTCGTCCTCACTGCGCAGGAATCTTCGGGCAAAGGCGCGCAACGCCGGTGTCAGTTCGACAATCTCCAGCTCGATCGAGGATGTTTCTTCGCAATGTGACGCAGGACGTGGTGAAGATAGAGACGTCATTTTTCTCTCCTGGGATTGAAAGGAAAGTCCCGAACATCCTAATCGTTGCCGTGCGGTATCGGACAAACATGTCGTTTCGCTCATCGGCGGACCTCTCCCCAAGCGACGGAAACACAACGATGCCGGGAGGCTGTGGCGGACCGCGCGCACTAGCGTTGCCGGAAGGGATTTTCGCGGCGCGATTCGACTTTGGAACGGCAATCCGGCCAGATCGTTCCAGTGCGATGTCGCACAGTATTGATAACCTTCGCATTATCCGCCGTGCATCAGAGAGCTGCGCTCGAATCCGGTGAAAAATGGCGGCAGGCCGGGAACAACAGGTGTTGGCAACTGTTGGAACTGTCGGCGGCGACAGGCCAGCGATAGACGATTGTCTTCCTGCCTCAGTGTTAAATGAGTTCAAATATGAGCGTAATCAGTTTCAACAAACTTCGCGACGCCCGCGAAAGGCCCGACGCTCAGTTCGTCCGAATGGACGAACACGGGCGGGCAATCTATCTGTTCGCCCTCGAATACAAGATGGGCCTCTCGACTTGGTCTGCCAAAATCTGGGCCTATTCATTCGAAGATGCCGAGATGCGCGTGAAGGCAATGCGCGAAAGCCTTACGGTCTGCGGCCAGCTTCATGCGTCGATACGCGCTTAGCCGGCCTAAGAGGCTTGACTTGCGAGTGATCTGAAGTCGCGCCTGGCAAAACACAAGGCTGGGCTCTCAAACATCGAAAATGTCTTGCCGTTCAAGTCCGCCTCCAATCCCCTTCCGATCGCCTTTGCCATTTCCTCAATAGGACGATGTATGCTTGTTGCCGCAATCTCAGCGATTCGGCTCCAGGACCTTCAGCCAATGACCAGAGCAAGACGCCGCCGCATCATCCGGACCCGACGAACCCTGACCGGGCTTGCCCTCGTCGGCTCGATTTCGTTTCTGGCCGGCATGACCGATGCGACCGGTCTTCTGCTGACCGGCGATTTCGTCTCCTTCATGACGGGGAACACGACGCGGGCGGCACTGGCCTTGAGCGATGGCAATCTTTATCACGCCGCGGTCCTGATCTCCGCCATCATCGTTTTCGTGCTTGGCAATGCGGCAGGCATCGTCATCTCTCATGTTTCGCAACGCCGCATTTTCGTGGTGCTTGGCTGCGTCGGTCTGGTTCTGGCGCTCGC
This sequence comes from Rhizobium sp. 10PS4, assembly GCF_032464805.1. Taxonomy (NCBI): domain Bacteria; kingdom Pseudomonadati; phylum Pseudomonadota; class Alphaproteobacteria; order Hyphomicrobiales; family Rhizobiaceae; genus Rhizobium; species Rhizobium sp. 10PS4. The sequence continues at coordinate 104,906 of NZ_JAWDIW010000006.1, forward strand.
CTCGATGATGACGGTGCAGAACATGCTCTTCGCACGGTTCTACATGATCGTTTTTTCCATGGGCATGGTGAATGCTGCCGTCGAACACATCGAAGGCCTGCCGATCGGGCTGACCTACGTGACCGGCGCCCTGTCGCGTTTCGGCCGCGGCATCGGCCGCTGGATCATCGGCGATCGTCGTGTCGAATGGACGATCCAGATCGTGCCCTGGGGCGGTATGGTGCTCGGCGCGATCGCCGGCGCCGTCCTGACACGGCTGACGGGCGCACATGCGCTGTGGCTGGTCTCCCTCTTCGCCATGGTGCTTGCGCTTGCCGCCATGCTCATCCCGCGGCCGCTTCAGCGCCGCTTCAACCAGAAGATCGCACCGAGCGGATCGGCCATCACGCGCGCGAAATAAAACCGTCGCATTCCTGTTACCGTCGAATCGGATAGCAAGGATCGCCGCCAATCCTCAAGGAGTGGGTCTTGTTCCTGATTTCGAAGCTTGTCTGGATTTTCGCTCAGCCGCTGTCGCTGGCATTCTTCTTCGTCTTCCTTGCCCTGCTTGCCGGCCTTCTGCGCTGGCGTACCCTAAGCATCCTCTGCGCAGCTGGTTCGGCCCTCATCCTCTTCGTCACGCTCTACACCACGGCCGGCAACCTGCTGATGCAGGGTCTCGAGCAGCGCTTCGCAAAGCCTGCCGCAGATCCCGATAGCCTGCAATGCATGATCGTGCTCGGCGGCGGCTTTGAAAACGAGGTGAACACGGCGCGCCACGGCATAGAATTCAACGGTGGAGCCGACCGCTTCGTCGAAGCCCTGCGGCTCGCGCAGAAATTTCCGCAGTCACGCATTCTGGTATCCGGCGGCGACGGCTCCATCTCAGGCATCTATGAAGGCGATGCGGCGGCATCCGAGCGTTTCTTCCCGCTCTTCGGCGTTGGCAGGGAGCGCCTGATCGAGGAGAGGCAATCGCGCACGACCTTCGAAAACGCCGTCAACACCAGGGAATTCCTGGCAAGCCAGGGCCTTTCCAATTGCCTGCTGATCACGTCGGGTTTCCACATGCCGCGCTCAGTCGGCATCTTCCGCAAGCTCGGCATCGATATCGTGCCCTGGCCGACCGATTATCGCACCGACGGCCAGGTGAGGCCGGGGTTGGATTTTACTCAGCCGAACCTCAATGCGCAGAACATGGCGACGGCGATCCGCGAATGGTACGGCCTGGTCGGCTATTATCTCGCCGGCCGCACGTCGGAGCTTTATCCGCAATAGAGCGCCGCGCGTCCGATAGGACGCGCAAAGGACGCTCTATCACTTTGAATCAGTGTATAATCCCGAAAGATTTTCGGGATTATACACTGAGAGCTACTTCTTCGAGATGGTGACGAATTTCGTGCCGCGGACGCGGGCCGTCACGATGCAGGGATCACCTTCGGTGCGGTCGCAGAAGCGCGGATGCATCTTCATCGCCAGGACCATGTTGCCGAAGCGCTGGACGAAATCGTAGCCATAGATCTGTGCCGTCGCGATCATGAAATAACCGCCTTCGGCAACCTGCAGGTAGAAATTATAGGTGCAGCCGTCGTCATTGCATTGCGGCCCCTTCTGCCCGTCGCAGGTCAGCTGGCCCTCGTTGACCACCGCGTCGATCAGGCCGTCATTGTTGATGTCCTGCCGGATGATGAAACCGTCGGCAAACTCGGCCGTCTTGCACTGCTCCTGGAAATGTTTCTTCTCGTAGATCTCAGGGTCGGAGATCAGTGATTGCTGACTGAGGGCGACAGCCGGCATGGCAAGCAGCAGGACGATATTCAGAACGGCGAGCACCAGCGTTTTCACGGCTTTCCTCTTTGGATAAAGGCTCCTAATGCGTGTCGCCCAAAAGTATGCAGCGGTTTTGGGACAGCGACATGCATCAAATCAAAGACTTCAGCTTTATGGCCGCGCCGCCTTGCGCCGCCCTTGCCGCCGTGATTGATTCCCGAGAACAGGATGATTTTAGGCCTAGTTGGCCTAAAATCTGAATCCTGTTCTCAATTCAAGAGTGAGAGCATGATGTCGTCCGAAAACCGCTCACACTTTTCGGCATCATGCTCTGAACTTCCGCCGGTTCCGGGGCTCGCATGTCTCTGCTCGTCTATCTCGATTATGCCGGTATTGCGCTGTTTGCCGCAACAGGCGCACTTGCCGCCTCGCGCAAGCAACTGGACCTGATCGGTTTTTTGTTTTTCGCCATGGTGACGGGAACCGGCGGCGGCACCGTGCGCGATATCGTGCTCGGCCGCGTGCCGGTCTTCTGGGTGCTGAACCCCGCCTATATCCTCGTCTGCTGCATCGTGGGCGTCATCGTTTTCTTCACCGCCCACTTGCTGGAATCGCGCTATCGGCTGCTGATCTGGCTGGATGCGATCGGCCTTGCCGCCTATTGCGTGATCGGCGCTGCCAAGGGCCTCGCCGCCACCGGTTCGCCGACAATTGCGATCGTCACCGGCACGCTGACGGCGACCTTCGGCGGCATCCTGCGCGATCTGATGGCAAACGAGCCTTCGGTGCTGTTGAGGCCGGAAATCTACGTGACCGCAGCCCTCATCGGCGCCAGCGTGTTCACACTCGCCAATGCGCTTGGAATGCAGCTCTATCTGGCGTCTGCCTGCGGCGTCGTGGCCGCCTTTGCGGTGCGCGGTGGAGCCCTGTGGTTTGGCTGGACCTTCCCGACCTACAGGCACAAGCCCGGCCGGCATCCCGACGATGTCATGTGAAGCCTAATGCATGTCGCCCAAAAGTGCGCAGCGGTTTTGGGACAACGACATGCATAAAAATAAAGATCTAGAGGGCGTCGCATGAGGCCGATTCGGTGCGACGCGCTAAAGCATGTCGCGCAAAAGTGTGAAGCGGTTTTGCGACAACGACATGCGTAAAAACAAAGATCTAAAGCGAAAGGAGCGAATCTGAAAGATCGCGACGCGCTTTAGAGGCGTCGTCAGCTCTGCTTCGCCCGCAGGCGGATCACCACGTCGACATGGGCGATCTCCATGCCTTCGGGCGGTTCCGGCAGATTGGCGATCGTCAGGTTGCTGACGGGAATGTCGAGCACCTCGTTCTCGCCTTCGACGAAGAAGTGATGATGATCGGAAACATTGGTGTCGAAATAGGTCTTGGCGCTCTCGACGGCGAGAACGCGGATGAGACCGGCTTCCGTGAACTGGTGCAGCGTGTTGTAGACGGTTGCCAAGGACACCGGCACGCTGGCGGCAACCGCCTCCTCGTGCAGTTCCTCGACGGTCAAATGCCGGTCGCCCTTGGCAAACAGGAGGTCGCCGAGCGCGACGCGCTGGCGGGTGGGGCGCAGGCCTGCACCGCGCAGCCTTACCTCTATTGCGATCGGGAGTGCACCCGTCATCAAAACCAACTCCGGTTATTCTGGCATAAAGCAATCATGTTTCTTTAAGCGGTATAACTTTTGCATCGGAGCCTTTCAATAGTTCAATGGGGACGGGAGCCTGATAAACGCGGCAAAAACGGGCTTTTGACGCAATTAGGTCTGGTCCCAGCCCTAGCCTTCCTGTATGCGACCACCAAATAATGGCGCAAGCCTGGTCCGGGGCGATGAATGAAGCTGCCTTGCTTGTGCTTCATTTTCTGAAGAACTTGGACTACACGTTCACATCCATCGGCTTGACGCGGGGGGAAGAAGAAACTTTATGACGACCAGACAGTCCAGCTTCTCGTATGAAGAACTCATCGCTTGCGCACATGGCGAGCTGTTCGGCCCAGGCAATGCGCAGCTGCCCTTGCCGCCCATGCTGATGGTTCACCGCATCACGGACATTTCCGAAACGGGCGGCACCTTCGATAAGGGCTACCTCAGGGCGGAATACGACGTACGCCCGGACGACTGGTATTTTCCCTGCCATTTCGAAGGCAATCCGATCATGCCGGGCTGCCTCGGTCTCGACGGCATGTGGCAGCTGACCGGTTTCTTTCTGGGTTGGCTCGGCGAAGAAGGCCGCGGCATGGCGCTTTCGACCGGCGAAGTAAAATTCAAGGGCATGGTCCGGCCGCAGACGAAGCTGATCGAATATGGCATCGACTTCAAGCGTGTCATGCGCGGCCGTCTGGTCCTCGGCACCGCCGACGGCTGGCTAAAGGCGGACGGCGAGACCATATATCAGGCGGCCGACCTTCGCGTCGGTCTATCGAAAGACAAGACGGCCTGAAACCGCATTTCGAGCGGCTGACGAAAACAACAAAGGTTTGATCAGATGAGACGGGTAGTTGTCACAGGTCTGGGTGTCGTGTCCTCGATCGGAAACGACGCGGCCGAAGTCACCGAATCCTTGCGGCAGGCAAAGTCGGGTATCTCCTTTTCGAGCGATTTCGCCGAACATGGATTCAAGTGCCAGGTCTGGGGCAGTCCCAAGCTCGGTTCGGCGGAACTTGCCGAACTGGTCGACCGCCGCGCCATGCGTTTCCTGTCGCAGGGCGGCGCCTGGAACCATGTCGCCATGAAGCAGGCGATTGCCGATTCCGGTCTCGAGGACAAGGATATCGGCAACAACGAGCGCACCGGTATCATCATGGGCTCCGGCGGCCCGTCCACCCGCACCTTGATCGAAGCTGCCGAGATCACCGTGAAGAACAACAGCCCGAAGCGCATCGGCCCCTTTGCCGTGCCGAAGGCGATGTCCTCGACTGCATCGGCCACGCTCGCCACCTGGTTCAAGATCCACGGCGTCAATTATTCGATCTCGTCGGCCTGCTCGACGTCGGCGCATTGCATCGGCAACGCCGCCGAGATGATCCAGTGGGGCAAGCAGGACGTGATGTTCGCCGGCGGCCACGAGGATCTCGACTGGACGATGTCCAACCTCTTCGACGCCATGGGCGCCATGTCCTCCAAATATAACGACACGCCGGACAGCGCCTCGCGCGCCTATGACGTCAACCGCGATGGTTTCGTCATTGCCGGCGGCGCCGGCGTGCTAGTGCTCGAGGAGCTGGAACGCGCCAAGGCCCGCGGTGCCAAGATCTATGCCGAAATCGTCGGCTACGGCGCAACCTCTGATGGATACGACATGGTCGCCCCGTCGGGCGAAGGCGCTATCCGCTGCATGCGCCAGGCGCTCGCCACCGTCAAAGGCGATGTCGACTACGTCAACACCCACGGCACCTCGACGCCGGTCGGCGACAGCAAGGAAATCGGCGCCATCCGCGAAGTATTCGGCTCGAAGATCCCGCATATCCAGTCGACCAAGTCGCTGACCGGCCATTCGCTTGGCGCTGCCGGCGTGCAGGAATCGATCTATTCCCTGCTGATGATGCAGCAAGGCTTCATCGGCGAAAGCGCCCATATCACCGAGCTCGATCCCGAATTCGAAGGTGTCCCGATCGTGCGCAAGCGTATCGACGACGCGAAAATCGACATTGCCCTCTCCAATTCCTTCGGCTTCGGCGGCACCAACGCTACGCTCGTCTTCCAGCGCTATAACGGATAATAATAATATGACGGGAATCATGCAGGGTAAGCGCGGGCTCGTCATGGGCGTCGCCAACAACCACTCGATCGCCTGGGGAATTTCAAAAGCTCTCGCCGCACAGGGTGCGGAACTCGCCTTCACCTATCAGGGCGATGCGCTCGGCAAGCGCGTCAGGCCGCTTGCCGCCGAGGTCGGCTCGGATTTCGTCCTGCCCTGCGACGTCGAGGACCTCGCCTCGGTCGATGCCGTGGTCGACGCGATAAGCGAGCGCTGGGGCAAGCTCGATTTCATCGTCCATGCCATCGGTTTTTCCGACAAGAACGAGTTGAAGGGTCTCTACGCCGATACGACGCGTGAGAATTTCAGCCGCACCATGGTCATTTCCTGTTTCTCCTTCACCGAGATCGCCAAGCGCTGCGCTCCGTTGATGGAAGATGGTGGTGCGATGCTGACGCTGACCTATAATGGCTCGACGCGCGTCATCCCGAATTACAACGTCATGGGCGTTGCCAAGGCAGCGCTCGAGGCTTCGGTGCGCTATCTCGCCGCCGATTACGGCCCGCGCGGCATCCGCGTCAATGCCATTTCCGCCGGTCCGATCCGCACGCTTGCCGGCGCCGGCATCTCCGATGCGCGCGCGATCCTCTCCTGGAACCAGCGCAATTCGCCGCTGCGCAAGACCGTGACCATCGATCAGGTCGGCAGCTCGGCTCTCTACCTGCTCTCCGACCTTTCCTCCGGCGTCACCGGCGAAATCCACTTCGTCGACGCCGGCTTCAACGTCACGTCCATGCCGACGCTGGAAACGCTGCGCAAAGCGGACGTCGAGTAAACGCTACCCGTTTTGAAACTCAAAGGCCGTGCGCAGATGATGCGCACGGCCTTTTTGTTGTTCGATGATGGGATCAGCGTCGAAGCCGCGTAGGCTTATTTCTTCGCCCACAGCACCTTGAACCGGGCGTTGCGGCAGGTTTCGCCGCTTTCCCTGAAATTCGCCGCCAGAACCGGCTCGTAAGGCAGGCCGCGATTGGCGACGAGCATCAGGCGGCCGCCGCCGCGAAGGGCGGATGCGGCAGTCTTGATAATTGCCTGGCCGAGCGCCGGCTCGGCCGCGTGCCCCTCATGGAAGGGCGGGTTCATGATGACGAGATCGTATTTATCTTTGACCAGCTCACCCGCCAGATCGTGCCAGAAGAAGCGCACAGGCGCGTTCGGGCAGTTCTTAGCCAGATTATCCCTGGCAGCCTCCAGAGCCGCGTGATCGGCCTCGTAGAGGTCGAGGCGCGTCAGTCCACGCGACTTCCGCGCCATCTCGACGGAGAGATAGCCCCATCCGGCACCGAAATCCGCAACGTCGCCGGTGAAATCCTCAGGCAGGCGCGAGGCGAGCAGCTCTGATCCGGCATCGATGCGGTCATGCGAGAACATGCCGGCGGTTGCATTGAAACGGCCGTCGACGCGCACCGGCGCCTTTGCCAGCTTGGAAATAATCTCGTCTGCATCCGCCGGCCGGCCAAACCAGAAGGCGACGCCGTGATATTTCGGCATATGGTCGACGGCGAGATTGAAACCTTCCATCCGCTTGCGCAGCGGCTGGATGCCGTCTTCCTTGGCGCCGGCAACGACGATCAGGCCGCCGAGCCGCGTACGGGCGATAGCAGCGGCAAGATTGGCCTCGTTCTCACCCTTGTGCTTGGTGCAGAGCACCAGAGCCGCATCGTAGTCCTCGCCGTCTATCTCGGGCTTCGCTTCGATCCGCTGGGCCAGCAACTGCCGATAGAGCGGCCGAAAGCCCTGGACGGCGCTGAGCGAGGCGGCAAAGCCTTCCGGCAGCGCAAAGCCTGCCTCGGCGCCGAGGAAGAGCACGCGCTCGCCCTCGCCGGGCGCCGCGACTGTGCCGCTGGCAAAGGGATGGAACAGGGTCTTCAGCGTCTCGCTGCTCATGGTCTCGTCTCGTCTTCTCATACGAAAAAGGGCGCGGAAGCATTCCCGCGCCCGGTAGCAAATTTGGAAGGCGGCTTATTCGGCCGCTTCTTCCTTCTTCTTCTCGTTCGGGATTTCCTGGCCGGTGGCCTGGTCGACGACCTTCATCGACAGGCGAACCTTGCCGCGTTCGTCGAAGCCGAGCAGCTTGACCCAGACCTTGTCGCCTTCCTTGACGACGTCCTGCGTCTTGGCAACACGCTCGGAAGCGAGCTGCGAGATGTGGACGAGGCCGTCACGGGCGCCGAAGAAGTTGACGAAGGCGCCGAAGTCGGCGGTCTTGACGACCGTGCCTTCGTAGACCTGGCCGATCTCAGGCTCGGCGACGATCGAGTGGATCCACTTGCGGGCCGCTTCGATCTCCTTGCCGGAGGACGAAGCGATCTTGACGGTGCCGTCATCCTCGATGTTGATCTTCGCGCCGGTCTTTTCGACGATTTCGCGAATGACCTTGCCGCCGGAGCCGATGACTTCACGGATCTTGTCGACCGGGATGTTCATGACTTCGATGCGCGGAGCGAATTCGCCGAGCTGGCCGCGGCTTTCGGTGATCGCCTTGGACATTTCACCGAGAATGTGGACGCGACCGCCTTGGGCCTGGCCAAGGGCGACCTTCATGATCTCTTCGGTGATACCAGTGATCTTGATGTCCATCTGCAGCGAGGTGATGCCGTCGGCGGTACCGGCGACCTTGAAGTCCATATCGCCGAGGTGGTCTTCGTCGCCGAGAATGTCGGAAAGGACAGCGAAGCGATCGCCTTCCAGGATCAGACCCATGGCGATACCGGCCACCGGCTTTGCCAGCGGAACGCCGGCGTCCATCAGAGCGAGCGAGGTACCGCAGACGGTCGCCATCGAGGACGAGCCATTCGACTCGGTGATCTCGGAGACGACGCGTAGCGTGTAGGGGAACTGCTCAGGCGTCGGCAGCATCGGACGGATCGCGCGCCATGCGAGCTTGCCGTGGCCGATTTCGCGGCGGCCCGGGGAGCCCATGCGGCCGGTCTCGCCAACCGAGTAGGGAGGGAAGTTGTAATGGAGCAGGAAGCGCTCCTTGTACATGCCCGTCAGGCTGTCGACATACTGCTCGTCTTCGCCGGTGCCGAGGGTGGCAACCACGATCGCCTGGGTTTCGCCGCGGGTGAAGAGCGCCGAACCGTGGGTGCGCGGCAGAAGACCGACTTCCGAAACGATCGGACGGACGGTTTCGAGGTTGCGGCCGTCGATGCGGCTCTTGGTGTCGAGGATATTCCAGCGGACGATCTTCGCCTGCAGATGCTTGAAGATCGCGCCGACTTCTTCGGCCGTGTACCGGGCTTCGCCTTCCTCGGGGAGGAAGTGCGCCTTCACCTTCGCCTTGACGGCGTCGACGGCGGCGTAGCGGTCGGCCTTCTGGGTGATCTTGTAGGCTTCGCGAAGTTCACCTTCGGCAAGGCCGAGCATTTCGGTTTCGAGAGCGGAGTAGTCTGCCGGCTGGAAGTCGCGCGGCTCCTTGGCGGCCACTTCGGCGAGCTTGATGATCGCATCGAGGACCGGCTGGAAGCCCCTGTGGCCGAACATGACGGCGCCGAGCATGACGTCTTCGTTAAGTTCCTTGGCTTCGGATTCCACCATCAGCACGGCGTCGTAGGTGCCGGCGACGACGAGGTCGAGGCTCGATTCGTCCATCTCGTCGAGATGCGGGTTGAGAACGTATTCGCCGTTGATGTAGCCGACGCGTGCACCGCCGACCGGGCCCATGAAGGGAACGCCGGACAGCGTCAGCGCTGCCGAGGTAGCGACCATCGACAAGATGTCCGGGTCGTTTTCGAGGTCATGCTGGATAACGGTAACGACAACCTGCGTGTCGTTCTTGTAGCCCTCAGGGAAAAGCGGGCGGATCGGGCGGTCGATCAGGCGGGAAACCAGGGTTTCCTTTTCGCTCGGACGGCCTTCGCGCTTGAAATAGCCGCCGGGAATCTTGCCGGCCGCATAGGTCTTTTCCTGGTAGTTGACGGTGAGCGGAAAGAAGTCCTGGCCGGCCTTCGGCGCCTTGGCCGAGACGACGGTGGCGAGAACGACGGTTTCGCCGTAGGTGGCGAGAACCGCGCCGTCGGCCTGACGGGCGATCTTGCCGGTTTCGAGTTTCAGCGGGCGGCCGGCCCACTCGATTTCGACTGTGTGTGTATCAAACATGTCTTGTCCTTCAATGCGGGAGCACGCGCCATCGCCGATATCAAGGCGCAGCGCACAGTCGACCGCAATCAATGTGACGTATCACGGGCAAGACAACGGGAGGCTTTTCATCCTCGGTTTCCTCAGGCTTTCCAGAGAAACCGGGCCAAAGCTCATTGACAAGCCTTGGCCGAAAGCATCCGGCAATCCTGCCCCATGACAGGTCAACGGTTGGTTTGGCAGAACCGGCCCATCCGGGTCTGCCGGTCTTTCCACCGCTAAAAGATAGGGCGCGGCTGGAACATTTCATCGGGAGCCGTATCCCGAAACACATCCAGCGGGCGCTCGGAAAGCGCCCGCCGGACAATCTTAGCGGCGGATACCCAGGCTGGTGATCAGCTTGGAATAGCGGCCTTCATCCTTCTTCTTGAGATAATCAAGAAGCGAGCGGCGGCTCGAAACCATCGTCAGCAGGCCACGGCGGGAATGGTTATCCTTCTTGTGGTCCTTGAAGTGTTCGGTCAGGTTGTTGATGCGTTCGGTCAGGATCGCGACCTGGACTTCCGGAGAACCGGTATCGCCTTCAACGGTCGCATATTCCTTGATCAGCGCAGACTTGCGCTCAGCAGTGATCGACATCGGGTGATCCTTTCTAAGAGGAGGAGATAAAGTCGCCAAAAGCCGGGATGTCGTCCAGCTTTGGCCGTGAATGCGAGCAGGCAAACCTGACGCTGGCGCTGCCTATAAACCAAATAAGCAGCAATGGAAAGAGGGGAGCTCCCGCAGCGGTTTTCAGCGGCCCGCCATGGCGTCCCGGATCATCGCATCGTAACCCGCGGGATCCTGCAGCATGGCGAAATGGCTGGCATCTTTCAGGATCACGAGCTTGGCGCCCGGAATGTCTTTCGCCATCATCTCCGTATGGTCGAGCTTTACGGCCTCATCATGGTCGCCGATGGCGAGCGTGACCGGCACCGTGATCTTTCCAAGATCCGCTGCCGTCCAGGCCGGCTGGGTCTCCCACATGTGAGAAATCTGTTTGACGAAGGCGTCGTATTCGTTCGGCGTCGGCGACAGCTTCCGGTAATAGTCGCCGGCGACGTTGATGTAGTCGTTGAAGGTCTTGTTGTTCATCACGTCGGCCTTGACGCCGTCGGTCGTGACGTTGGCGGCCTGGGCAATGACGCGCGTCAGCTTCTCCGGATTTTTCATCGCCATGTCGATGCCGATGATGCCGCCGTCCGACCATCCCACAAGCGTCACCTTGTCGATCTTCAGATAGTCGAGAAGGGCGACGTAGTCAGACGTCATCAGGTCGTAACCGAAGGGCTGCTGGCTGCGCGTCGAGCGCCCATGTCCGCGGCTGTCGGCAACGATGACCCGATGATCCCTCGCAAAATCGACGACCTGGTGACCCCAGACCTCGGCATTTCCAAGACCGCCATGAATGAACAGGATGGGGTCGCCTTCGCCATATTCGGCGTAATACATCTTGATGTCGTTCACCTCGGCCATGCCGCTCGTCTTTGCCGCCGGCATCGAAGGAAAGGCCGGAAGCTCGGCCCAGCGCTCGGCGGATCGGGCGCCGGCAACGGCGAGAAACATCGAAAAGAACGTCAGGATTCCGATAGCAGTTCGGCGCATGATCTTTCCCTCTGTCAGGCCCCCATGGCCCGACAGGGAAGATATCGCATCGCTACCGCCTGACAATCGCTGTCGTTGTCAGAAAGCCAGATAGGCTCAGGCGAAAACCCGCTTCGGGCGAAACTCACCCTGGCCGATCTCGCCGATCGCGATCAGCTTGCCGCGGGCCGTCGCATAGGCTTCGCTTTCGGCAACCGGCGCATCGCGGCCACGCACCAGGATCGGGTTGCCCATCTTCAACCGGTGCGCCTGGTCGTCATTGATGACGAGATGGGGCAGGGAGGATAGCGCTTCGCAGGTGTTGATCAGCAGCGCGTCGAGGGCCGCCAGGCGCTCGTCCATATCCTCGATCGCTTCCAATGCCACGAGATCCGCGAGCGGCACCATGGCCTCTTCTGCGAAGGGGGCGACGAAGGTGCGCCGCAGCCCGGACACATGGCCGTAGCAGCCGAGCTCGCGGCCGAAATCACGCGCCAGCGCCCTGACATAGGTGCCCTTGCCGCATTCCACTTCGAAATGCGCGCTATCGGTGTCCGGGCAGGCGAGCAAGGTCAGCCGGAAGATATCGACTTCGCGCGAGGGGATTTCGACGGTTTCGCCTTCGCGCGCCAGATCATAGGCACGTTCACCTGCGATCTTGATCGCGGAAAACTGCGGCGGCACCTGGCTGATGGTACCGATATATCCAGGCAGGATATCGCGGATCTGCTGTTCGCTCGGGCGTTTGTCCGAACTCTTGGTCACTTCGCCCTCGAGATCGTCCGTCGCGCGCTCCTCGCCCCAGCTCACCGTGAATTCATAGATCTTGCGGCCATCCATCACGTAGGGAACGGTCTTTGTCGCGTCGCCGAGCGCGATCGGCAGCATGCCGGAGGCGAGCGGATCGAGCGTGCCGGCATGACCGGCCTTCTCAGCCTTATAGAGCCACTTGATCTTGGAGACGGCTTCCGTCGAGCCGAAATCCACCGGCTTGTCGAGGATCAGCCAGCCGGAAATCGGCCGGCCTTTGGGTTTGCGTGGTTTGGACATGCGTCTCTTCTGTTTATTGTTCGTCATTATCGCCGTCGAGGTCGCGGCTCACCTCGGGCGAACGCAGCAGCTCGTCGATCTTCTTGTAGTTGTCGAAGCTGGTATCGTCGCGGAAGCGCACCTCCGGCATGTATTTCATCTGCCGAAGCTGCGGCCCAAGCCGGCCACGGATGAACCTTGCATGACGGTTCAACGCCTGGATGACAATGCTGTGGTCGGAAACGCCGAGCGGCGTCACATAGGCGGTGGCGATCTTGAGGTCCGGCGACATGCGCACTTCCGAGATCGAGATCACGGTCGCTTCGATGACGTCGTCACGCACTTCGCCGCGCTGCAGCACCTGGGTGATCGCGGCGCGAACCTGTTCGCCAATGCGCAGCATGCGCTGCGAAGGCGCGGAAGAAGTTGGTCTGGTCATTGTTATCTCTATTTGCCGATGCGGCTGGGAATCGAACCCGTCAAAGGAGAGCGTCCATGACTCTTTTGGTCGAAAAGGTCAAGTCAGCAGATGCCCGAAAGCCATCCGCCGGCTGGCGGATGGCTTTCGGAAAAGTTCAGGCGCAGCAGCTTAGAGCGTGCGCGTGATATGCTCGACGCGGAAGCACTCGATGACGTCGCCGGCGCGCATGTCCTCGTAGTTTTCGAAGGCCATGCCGCATTCCTGACCCATCGGCACTTCGGACACTTCGTCCTTGAAGCGCTTGAGCGTCTTGAGCTTGCCTTCGTGAACGACGACGTCGTTGCGGATGAGGCGGACGCCCGCACCACGTTCGACCTTGCCTTCGACGACACGGCAGCCTGCGACCTTGCCGACCTTGGTGATGTTGAACACCTCGAGGATCTCGGCATTGCCGATGAAGGTTTCGCGCCGCTCCGGAGACAAGAGGCCCGACATCGCTGCCTTCACGTCATCCACGAGGTCGTAGATGATGTTGTAGTAGCGGATTTCGATGCCTTCGCGTTCGGCGAACTGGCGTGCCTGCGTATTCGCACGAACGTTGAAGCCGATGATGGCCGCGTTCGAGGCTTCGGCGAGCGAGATATCCGACTCGGTGATGCCGCCGGCGCCCGAATGGACGATGCGGGCGCGGACTTCGTCGGTGCCGAGCTTCTCCAGTGCGCCGGCAATCGCTTCGATCGAGCCCTGCACGTCACCCTTGATGACCAGCGGGAACTCCTTGATGCCGACGCTTTGGCGCTGCATCATCATCTGTTCCAGCGAACCGCGCTGTCCCGACTGGCGGGCAGCCGCCTTGTCGCGGGCCAGACGCTGACGATATTCCGAGATTTCGCGGGCGCGGCTTTCGCTTTCGACGACGGCGAACTTGTCTCCGGCCTGCGGCGTGCCGGAAAGACCGAGAACCTCGACCGGCGTTGCCGGACCTGCTTCCTTCACATGGTCGCCCTTGTCGGTGACGAGAGCGCGCACGCGGCCCCAGACATCGCCGGCGACGATGATCTGGCCCGGACGCAGCGTACCCTTCTGGACAAGCACGGTCGCGACGGAACCACGGCCACGATCGAGCTGAGCTTCGATGACAGTGCCTTCGGCGGTCCGGTTCGCATTCGCCTTGAGATCGAGAATTTCCGCTTGCAGCAGGATCGCCTCGAGCAGCTTGTCGAGGTTCTTGCCGGTCTTGGCCGAAACCTCGACGTCAAGCACTTCACCGCCCATAGATTCCACGAAGACTTCGTGCTGCAGCAGCTGGTTGCGGACCTTCTGCGGATCAGCCTCGTGCTTGTCGACCTTGTTGATCGCCACGATGATCGGAACACCAGCCGCCTTGGCGTGGTTGATCGATTCGATCGTCTGCGGCATCACGCTGTCGTCGGCTGCGACGACCAGGATCGCGATATCGGTCGCCTGCGCACCGCGGGCACGCATTGCCGTGAAGGCGGCGTGGCCGGGCGTATCGATGAAGGTGATCTTCTGACCGTTCTGCTCCACCTGATAGGCGCCGATATGCTGGGTGATGCCACCGGCTTCGCCGGAGACCACGTTGGCATGGCGGATGGCGTCGAGCAGCGAGGTCTTGCCGTGGTCGACATGGCCCATGATGGTAACGACGGGCGGGCGGGAAACCAGTTCGCCATCGTCGTCGGACACGTTGAAGATCCCGAGTTCGACGTCGGATTCCGACACGCGCCTGACCGTATGGCCGAATTCGCCTGCGATGATTTCCGCGAGGTCGGCGTCGATGACGTCGCCCGGCTTCATCATCTGACCTTCCTTCATCAGGTACTTGATGACGTCGACGGCGCGTTCGGACATGCGCTGCGACAGTTCCTGAATGGTGATGGTCTCGGGCAGAACCACTTCGCGGGAGATCTTCTCGCGGGTTTCCTGCATCTGACCGCGGCGGAACTTCTCCTGCCGGCGACGCATCGCCGAGAGAGAACGGCCGCGGGCATTGTCCTCGCCGTCGACGTTGGCAGTGGTGATCGTCAACTTGCCGCGACGGCGCTCTTCATCCGTCTTCGGACGAGTCGTGACCGGCTTTGCGGGTTCCGGGCGAACGACGCGGCCACGGACGGGACCGCCGCGCGCTGCGCCACGATCGTCTTCTTCCTTTTCGTCACGGCGGCCGCGAACGGCGCCGGGGACGGCAGCGCCGGGTGCCGGACGGGCAGCAGGTGCTCCAGCCGCATCGGGACGGCGTGCGGCCGGTGCCGGCGATGCAGGCTGCTGCGGCCGTGCCGCATCGGTGCGTGCTTCGGCCGGAGCCGGTTCTGCGGCTGCGGATTCAGCAACAGCGGGTGCCTCAGCCTGCCGGATAGCCTCTTCAGCGGCCCTGCGGGCAGCGTCTTCCGCTTCGGCTGCCTTGCGGACAACCTCTTCGGCGGCACGGCGCTTTTCTTCCTCGGCGCGGCGGATCGCATCCTGGGCGTCACGCGCCTGGGAGTCGGCAAGCGCGCGGCGGCGGGCATCCATCTCTTCCGGCGACAGATGGTTCAGCACCACCGGGCGCGGACGATCGTTCTGGCGCGGCGGCTGGTGAGACTGCTGCGGCGGACGCTGGTTCGTCTGGTTGTTGTTGCCCTGCTGGACCCGCGGAGCCGGCGTCGGCTGTTGCGGACGCGCCTGCACGGGTGCGGGCGCCGGTTCGGCTGCGCGCACGGGGGCCGCCGGAGCGACGGGCGTGATCGGCTTTTCGTCTTCCGGGCGCATCGGACGCCGCTTACGGGTCTCGACGACGACCGCCTTGGTGCGACCTCGACCCATATCCTGGCGAACGGTGCCCTGGCTCATCCCCGATGGTTTCAGGGTGAGTGTCTTTTTGCCCGCTACGCTGATTGTCTTGTCGTCGTTACTATCAGTCATTCGTTCCCGTTCCTTCGGACAGGGAGCGATGACTAGATCAGACCCTGTCGTTCAATACTGTCGATCAATGAGTATGGGACCGGCCGATGCCGGTGACCGCCTCATTGTTTTTGCCGGCCAGCGCCGCCCGCTGCCCGGGACTGACCGCCATTACGGTACTGTTCGAGCATCTTTGCGCGCTTCACTACACCTTCACCCGCCTGCCCTGCAAGCACTGCGGCATGGATAAAAGCATTCTGGCCCATCAGGCCTTCCATTTCGCTCTCCGAGAAGAGACGGAAGGAAGGTATCTCCTCCTCGGTCTCCATTCCGAGGTGCCAGGCCTTGCGGGCCTGGTCGATTTTCCGGACGCCGTCGTCCGCTGCGCCAGTCGCGTGGAACACCGCAAGGGCTGCTCCGCTTCTGACCGCGGCATCCACTTTCGAGGACCCGCTGACGAACTGGCCGGCTTTCCGCGCCATGTTCATCATCTGCATCAATTGCGCCGCGAGCAGCCGATCGACACTCGCGCCGAGATCGTCCGCCGCCTTCACGTCCGTCTTCAGCGCGCGGGCGAAGAGCTTCTTCGCCACCGCCCTGTCGACCAGTGACCGGTCGATCTTCACCCAGCATCCGCGTCCCGGAAGCTCGCGCTTCAGATCGGCGACAACTGTTCCATCGGGAGCGGCGACGAAGCGGATCAGCTCTTCCGGCGATCCGCTTTCGCGCGTCACGATGCACATGCGTCCGTTCACGTCATAACCTGCAAGATCGTCGTCCTCGAGAGGAGCGTCCGGTTCATGCGCGGTCATCATGCTTCTTGTTCGGCTTCGGTGACCTCTTCTTCGGTCCCCTTCGCCAGGTCCTCTTGCGTGATCCAGCCAGCCGAAAGGCGGGCCTGGACGATCATTTGTTCTGCTTCGACGCGCGAGACGTCGAACTTCGAGAACAGGCCCTCGAACTTCTTCGTTTCGCCGTTCTTGCGCTCCGACCAGCCGACGAGATCGTCGGCAGCGCAGCCGGCAAAGTCCTCGATCGTCTTGATGCCGTCTTCGCCGAGCGCCACCATCATCTGGGCGGTCATGCCGTTGATCTCACGCAGTTCGTCCTGGACACCGAGCGCCTTGCGCTTCTCGTCCATCTCGGCTTCGAGACGCTCGAGGAATTCGCGGGCGCGCTGCTGGATTTCCTGCGCCGTCTCCTCGTCGAAACCGTCGATCGAAGAGATTTCGTCGAGATCGACATAAGCCAGTTCTTCAACCGCGGCAAAACCTTCCGAAGCCAGAACCTGGCCGACCATCTCGTCGACATCGAGCGAATCCATGAACAGGTTGGTGCGCTCGTTGAATTCCTTCTGGCGGCGTTCCGATTCCTCGGCCTCCGTCATGATGTCGATATCCCAGCCGGTCAGCTGCGAAGCGAGGCGGACGTTCTGGCCGCGGCGGCCGATCGCAAGCGACAGCTGCTCGTCGGGAACAACGACTTCGATACGCTCGGCATCCTCGTCGAGAACGACTTTGGCGACTTCGGCCGGCTGCAGGGCATTGACGACGAAGGTCGCCGGATCTTGGCTCCACGGAATGATGTCGATCTTTTCGCCCTGAAGCTCGCCGACGACGGCCTGGACGCGTGAGCCGCGCATGCCGACGCAGGCGCCGACCGGATCGATCGAACTGTCGTTCGAGATCACCGCGATCTTGGCGCGCGAACCCGGATCGCGGGCGACCGACTTCACCTGGATGATGCCGTCGTAGATCTCCGGCACTTCCATGGTGAACAGCTTCACCATGAATTGCGGATGCGTGCGCGACAGGAAGATCTGCGGGCCGCGCTGCTCACGACGGACGTCATAGACATAGGCACGGACGCGATCGCCGTAGCGGACATTTTCGCGCGGGATCATTTCGTCGCGGCGGATGATGCCTTCGCCACGGCCGAGATCGACGATGACGTTGCCGTATTCGACGCGCTTGACGGTACCGTTGACGATTTCGCCGACGCGATCCTTGAATTCGTCGAACTGGCGGTCGCGCTCGGCTTCACGCACCTTCTGCACGATCACCTGCTTGGCCGACTGTGCGGCGATGCGGCCGAAATCCATCGGCGGCAGCGGATCGGCGATGAAATCGCCGAGAGCGGCGTCCGGGTTGCGGTCGCGGGCCAACTCCAGCGGGATCTGCGTCGAATAATCCTCGGCCTTTTCGACGACTTCGAGCAGGCGCTGCAGGCGGATTTCGCCGGTCTTCGGATTGATGTCGGCCCGGATGTTGGACTCGGTGCCGTAACGGGAGCGTGCCGCCTTCTGGATGGCGTCGGCCATTGCGGCCAGCACGATCTCGCGGTCGATGACCTTTTCCCGCGCCACTGCATCTGCGATCTGCAGAAGTTCGAGCCGGTTCGCACTGACTGCCATTGTCTTGTTTCTCCGTCTTTACCCTAGGGTTCCCGTCCCTGGAGCGGTCTGTTGATCGGTTATTCTTCGTCGTCCGCTTCGTTCTGGTTGGCGGCCTGGGCTTTCGCCAGCTTGTCGGCGCGCAACGCGTCGCGGATCAGGTCGTCGGTCAGAATGAGCTTCGCATCGCTAAGCGCCGTGAAGGGAATAGTGACCTTCTGCTCTTCCCCATAGGCGACCTGGTCACGCTCGAGCGTGAAACCATCTGTGCCTGCCTCGACGATCTTGCCGCGGAAGCGCTTGCGATTGTCGAGCAAGATCGACGTCTCGCATTTCACAAGGTGGCCCTGCCAGCGGACGAAATCGGATTTCCGTACCATCGGACGGTCGATGCCGGGCGAAGACACTTCCAGATGATACTCTTTATCGACCGGATCTTCCACATCGAGGACGGGAGAAATCGCCATCGAGACTTCTTCGCAATCCTGAACCGTCATCGTGCCGTCGTTGCGTTCGGCCATGACCTGCATCGTCGCACCGTTCTGGTTCATCATGCGGACGCGGATAAGGCGGAAGCCCAGATCGACGAGAACGGGTTCGATGATATCGGCAAGACGCTGGTCGAGCCCGGTTTCGGTAATCAGCCGCGGCTCACGTTCATTGTCTGCGTTTGTCAGATCCGACAAGCGGTGCGCTCCTCGCAATTTCATGCTTTTTCGGCGATCGCGCTAATAAAAAAGAGCGGGTCCTTGCGGCCCACTCTTCATCAAGCGATCAAGAATTTGAGAGGCATATAGTCGGGTTTTTCCGAAATTGCAAGGTCTGCGACCGATTCGGCCAATTCGCTTCCGGCGACGTGATGAGGCCTATGGCCGGCGCCTGTCTTGCGCATATATTGCCGCTGGCGCGCAATAACAAAAGCGGGAGAAATCGTGGCCTACACTTCGTCGACATTGGCGCCTTTGCGGCACGATACCTACCGCACCATCTGGTTCGCGAGCCTTTCCTCGAATTTCGGCGGCCTGATCCAGGCAGTCGGTGCGGCCTGGATGATGACGACGATCACCGCCTCGGAGGACATGGTGGCGCTGGTGCAGACCTCGACGGCGCTGCCGATCATGCTGTTTTCGCTGATATCGGGTGCGCTGGCCGACAATTATGACCGCCGCCGGGTCATGCTGACGGCGCAGTGCATAATGCTCACCGTCTCGGCGCTGCTGACGGCCTCAGCCCTGCTCGGCTGGATCACGCCTTGGCTGCTGCTCTTCTTCACCTTCCTGATCGGCTGCGGCACCGCGCTCAACAATCCCTCCTGGCAGGCCTCGGTCGGCGATATGGTGCCGCGTGCCGATCTGCCGGCAGCGGTCACGCTGAACAGCATGGGTTTCAACATCACCCGCAGCGTCGGCCCGGCGATCGGCGGCGTCATCGTGGCGGCTGCCGGCGCGGCCGCGGCCTTCGCGGTGAACACGCTGAGTTACCTCGCCCTGATCTACGCCCTGCTGCGCTGGCGGCCAGCCGCGCCTGTCTCGACCCTGCCGCGAGAGGCACTCGGCAGCGCCATCTTTGCCGGCCTGCGTTATGTCTCGATGTCGCCCAATCTCGAAAAGGTCCTCGTCAGGGGGCTGCTCTTCGGCATCGGCGCCAGTTCGATCCTGGCGCTGCTGCCGGTCGTCGCCCTCGATCTCGTCGCCGGCGGCCCGCTGACCTATGGTTTCATGCTCGGCGCCTTCGGCATCGGCGCGATTGGCGGTGCGGTGCTGAATGCGAGGCTTCGCCAGGTGCTTTCCAGCGAGATGATCATCCGGCTGTCCTTTGCCGGCTTCGCATTGAGCGCGGTTATTGCAGCCGTGAGCCCGAGCGCCGTCTTGACCTCCGCCGGGCTGCTCGTTTCCGGCGCCTGCTGGGTCTCCGCACTTTCGCTGTTCAACACCATCGTCCAGCTTTCGACGCCGCGCTGGGTGGTCGGCCGGGCGCTGTCGCTTTATCAGACCGTCACCTTCGGCGGCATTGCCGGCGGCAGCTGGCTGTGGGGCATTGCCGCCGATCGCTACGGCGTCGCCGATGCGCTGCTGATGTCATCCGTCGTCATGCTGCTCGGCATCGCGATCGGTCTGCGTTTTTCGATGCCGGCCTTCGCCTCGCTGAACCTCGATCCGCTGAACCGCTTCACAGCGCCGGCGCTCAGCCTCGACATCACGCCGCGCAGCGGCCCGATCGTCATCCAGGTCGACTATGAGATTGCCGACGACGACCTTGCGGAATTCATGGCGCTGATGGGCGAGCGCCGCCGCATCCGCATCCGCGACGGCGCCCGCAATTGGGCGCTGATGCGCGATCTTGAAAATCCGGGGCTGTGGACGGAGAGCTATCATACGCCGACATGGGTCGAATATATAAGACACAACCAGCGGCGCACGCAGGCCGATGCCGAAAATATCGACAGGCTGCGCGCGCTCCATCGCGGCGAAGGCCCGCCTCATGTTCACCGCATGATCGAGCGCCAGGCCATTGCGCCAGGTGACGATGTCTTCCACAAAGCGCCGATCGATCTGCATCATTGAGAACAGTCAATGCATAATTTCAGGCTCGCCCGCTTATCCGATCTTGCCGCCATCGTCAGGCTTCTTGGCGATGACGATCTCGGCGGCGCCAGAGAAATCGTCTCCGATCCCGTCGATGCACGTTATCTCTCGGCCTTCGCCGCGATCGAGGCGGATGCCAACCAGCTGTTGGCTGTCGCGACCGATGCGGCCGACCAGGTCGTCGGCTGTCTGCAACTGAGCTTTCTTCCCGGTCTTTCGAGGACGGGTATGTGGCGCGGCCAGATCGAAAGCGTGCGTGTGGCAAGGGATCTTCGCGGCTCGGGCCTCGGCGCGCAATTCATCGAATGGGCGATTGCTCAGTGCGCCGAGCGCGGCTGCGGCTTGGTGCAGCTGACATCGGACAAGACGCGACAGGATGCGATCCGCTTCTACGAGAGGCTCGGTTTCGTTGCCAGCCATGAAGGGCTGAAACGCACTCTCTAGAGCAATTCCAGGAAAGGTGCGAAGCGGTTTTCCGTCCGGAATTGCGTCAAAACAAAAGGTTAGAGCGGTTCAGCGTTTCCATGAAAAGCTGAACCGCTCTAAAGCCGATTACTTCAGCTTGCCCTTCATCGTCGCTTCCGGAAAGCATGTCGGCTTCATGCCGTTCTTTGCCTGCCACTGGCCGATCGAACGCCGCGTCTTGTAGCCCGGCAGACCGTCGGAACCGCCGACATCATAACCCTGCCGTTCCAGCGCCTTCTGCATGGCGGCGACATCCGAGCGCAGCATCTTGCCGACATCGCCCCATCTGCCCTCAAAGGCGCCGCCATTATAGGCGATCCGGTCGGCAAGATTGCCGATATAGAGCGCGTAGAGGTCGGAATTATTGTATTCCTTGATGATGTAGAAATTCGGCGTGACGATGAATTCCGGCCCGTCGCGGCCGGCCGGAACCAGCATCATGCCCTCAGCCTTCATTTCGCCGGAGGGAAAGCCCTTGCCGGAGATGCGGTCGATGCCGAGCGAGGCCCAGTGCGACAGCGGCTTTGCCAGATCGGGTCCCTCCTGCGCGCAGGAGACAGCCTCCGGTATCAACACCTCGAAGCCCCAGTCGCGGTTGCGCTGCCAGCCTTTCTTGACCAGGTAATTGGCGATCGAGGCGAGCGTATCGGGCACCGAGGTCCAGATATTGCGGTGACCGTCGCCATCGAAATCCACGGCATATTTCAGATAGCTCGTCGGCATGAACTGCGGCTGGCCGAGTGCGCCCGCCCACGAACCCTTGAAGTTGGCAGGTGTGACGTCACCGCCGTCGAGAATATGGAGTGCGGCCACCAACTCGGTGCGGAACATCTCCTTGCGCGTCGACATGAAGGCCTTGGTCGCCAGCACCTCGATCGCCGAATTCGGGATCTTCGCCGCACCGAAGCCCGTCTCCCGGCCCCAGATGGCAAGCACGATCGAGCCTGGCACGCCATAGGTTTTTTCGATCCGCTTCAGCGTCGAGCCGTATTGGGCGGCAAAGCCGCGTCCCGTTGCGGCAAGCTTCTTCAACTGGTCCTCGTTGAAATAGGGAGCGGGCGAGGAAAATTCGGCCTGCGTCTGCTTCTGCTCCTTCGGCGGCGGGAAACCCGGCGGAGCGAGATCGGGCAGGTTCCAGTTCAGCGTGATGCCGGAGAAAGCGGCTTGAAAGACCCTCTCCGAAATGCCGTTCGCCTTCGCCTCCGGCCAGAGGTCGCTCTGCACCCATTTTTCGAACTGCACCTCGACATCGGTTTTTGAAGGGGCCGCGTAACAGCAGAGGGGCAGGAGAGCTGCCGCTAATGTGAGTGCGAATATCCGCAGCCGCCGTGGAACACCCCCCTCTGCCCTGCCGGGCATCTCCCCCACTGGTGGGGAGATTGGCTGGGC
Source organism: Rhizobium sp. 10PS4 (assembly GCF_032464805.1). NCBI lineage: Bacteria > Pseudomonadati > Pseudomonadota > Alphaproteobacteria > Hyphomicrobiales > Rhizobiaceae > Rhizobium > Rhizobium sp. 10PS4. The sequence continues at coordinate 127,310 of NZ_JAWDIW010000006.1, forward strand.
GCGGAGGTTTCCGCCGATAGTCGACGTTTCTGCGCGGCAAACTGACAATGAAGCGGGAAACCAAAGCCACTTGTGATCTCCCCCCTTGTGGGGGAGATGCCCGGCAGGGCAGAGGGGGGTGTGGTGCAACATACGCAAGCCTCCCTATATCACCGTCCGCGCTCGAAGTGCCGCCGCAAGCGTGCCCTCGTCGAGATAGTCGAGCTCGCCGCCGACAGGCACGCCATGCGCCAGCCGCGTGATCTTCACGTCGAGCCCCTGCAATTGGTCGGTGATATAATGCGCCGTCGTCTGTCCCTCGACCGTGGCATTGACCGCGATGATCAACTCCCGGATGCCGCCTTCGCCGACCCGGTCGATCAGCCCGCGAATGTTGAGATCGTCAGGACCGACCCCGTCGAGCGGCGACAGCGTGCCGCCGAGCACGTGATAGGCGGCGTTCATCGCGCCTGCCCGCTCCAGCGCCCAGAGATCCGATACGTCCTCGACGACGATGATGACGGATTGATCGCGTTGCGCGTCGGTGCAGACAATGCAGGGATCGACCGTATCGACATTGCCGCAGCGCGAGCAGATCTTCACCTTGTCATAGGCCTCGCCCATCGCATTCGACAGCGGGCCGAGCAGCTGGTCCTTCTTCTTGATCAGATGCAGTGCCGCCCGGCGCGCCGAGCGCGGCCCAAGGCCCGGCACCTTCGCCAGAAGCTGGATGAGTTTTTCGATTTCGGGTCCGGTGACTCGTTTTGCCATGCGCCGTTCTTAACTGATATGGAACGAAAACGGAATCGTGGAAGGATCGGCCATCCCATGAAAATCCTGGCCCTGTGCACCGGCAATCCGGAAAGACTACCGGGCAAGAGTTACAAGACCGGCATCTTCAAACACGCCGTCAATGGCGCGGTGATGATCGACGCCGAAGGTCTCGTCGGCGATGCGATCTGCAACCGCAAACACCATGGCGGCGTCGACCAGGCGGTCTATGTCGAGGGATCGCTGACGCTCGACTGGTGGGCGCAGGAGCTGAGTCGACCTTACGAGGCCGGTACTTTTGGCGAGAACATGGTGATATCAGATCTGGACAATCGCGACGTCGCCGTCGGCGACCGCTTCGCCGCTGGCGATCTCATCCTCGAGGTCACGGCATGCCGTATGCCCTGCGCCACCTTCGCCGCCAGGATGGCCGATCCGAAATTCGTCAAGCGTTACACTGCCGCCGCCCGTCCCGGCATCTATTGCCGCGTCATCCGGGGCGGCGTGGTCGAGCCCGGGATGCCGATGGAATACACGTCTTTTTCGGGAGACAAGATTACGATGCCCGAGCTAATGGAGACCTTCGGCCGAAGGCTTCAGGGCGCAGATCGGGCGCGATATCTCGCGGCCCCAATTCACTGCAAGCTTCGGGCCATGCTGGAATTCCAAGCCGGCGAAGCGCCCTAGAGCGGTTCAGCTTTTCATCGCCTCAAAACGGCAGCTTGAAGCCCGGCGGGATCGGCAGGCCTGCCGTCAGCGCCTTGGTCTTTTCGGCGGCCAGCGCCTCGGCCTTGTCCTTGGCGTCCTTGTGGGCGGCGACGATCAGGTCCTCGAGGATCTCGACATCGTCTTCCTTGAACAGCGACGGATCGATCTTCAGGCTCTTCAGCTCGCCTTTGCCCGTGATGACCACGGCGACGAGACCGCCGCCCGCTTTGCCTTCGGCCGTGAGCTCGGCGATCTCCGCCTGCATCTGCTCCATCTTGGCCTGCATTTCCTTGACTTTGCCCATCATGCCCATGATGTCGCGCATCGTCTCGCTCCTTCTTGAAACCTCAGAATTCTATGTCGTCGCCCGGCAGGATGTCACCTTCCTCGGATTCGGCGGCGGCCGGTGGCGTCGCCTCGCCTTCCTCCTCCGGTTCGGGCGCCCGCACGCGCACGTCGATGATCTTAGCACCGGGAAAATGTGCAAGGATTGCCGCCACGTCAGGGTCCTGGCGCGCGTCGATCACATGCTGTTCCCGCGTCCTGGCCTCCGCTTCGACAAGCGTCGGCTGGCCCTCGTCGCGGCTGAGGCTGACGATCCAATGGATGCCGGTCCATTCCTTCAGCTTGACGGCAAGCTCGTTGAGCAGTGTGGTCGGCGCACCGGGAGCCAGGCTGACGTCGAGCCGGCCGGCTTCGATCCGGACCGGGCGCAGGAAGGTGCGCACCATCGCCTTCAGCTTCGGATCGCGTTTCTCGGTGGCGAGGTTGACGATATCATTGACCGAATTGACCGGGACGAGCGGCTTTAATGCTTCCGCCGGTTTTGGCTCGATCCGCCCGACAGGCATGGTCTCCGGCTGGCTGCTCGGCACGGCGCGCAGCATCGCCACCGGCGCGGAAGACGGCGGCTGGCTCGGTGCGGTTTCCGCTGCACGCGCCGCGACACTGCTTTGGTAGGGAACCCGTGTACCGTTGCCGCCGCCATTGCCGGACGGCGAGGAGGAGGGCCGTGTCCCGGCATTGTCGCCGGAAAATTCGGCAAGCCGCCGCGCCGCGTCCTCGGGCGCCGGCAGATGCGCGGCATGCGCAAGCCGGATCAGCACCATCTCGGCCGCCCCTGCCGTCCGCGACGAGCCTTCCGTTTCCGGAATGCCTTTGAGCAGCATCTGCCAGATGCGCGACAGCGTCGTCACCGCAACGCTCTTCCCAAATTCCGCCGCCTTGGTGCGCTCGACCTCGCTGAGCGAAGGATCGTTTGCCGCATCCGGCACATATTTCAGCCGCGTCACCAGATGGGTGAAATCGGCAAGATCGGTCAGCACCACCACCGGATTGGCGCCGGCTTCGTATTGGTTCTGGAACTCGCCGAGGGCGGCGGCCACATCGCCTTTGACGATATACTGGAAGAGATCGACGATCCGGGCGCGATCGGCAAGGCCGAGCATGCCGCGCACGGCTTCCGCCTGCACGACGCCCGCGCCATGAGCGATCGCCTGGTCGAGCAGCGACAGGCCGTCGCGCGCCGAGCCTTCGGCCGCACGCGCGATCATCGCCAGCGCGTCGGCTTCCGCCTCGATGCCTTCCTTGGCCGCGATCGTCGTGAACAGCCCGACGAGATCGGAAGCGCTGATGCGGCGCAGATCGAAGCGCTGGCAGCGCGACAGCACGGTGATCGGCACCTTGCGGATCTCGGTGGTGGCGAAGATGAACTTCACATGCTCCGGCGGCTCTTCCAATGTCTTCAACAGGCCGTTGAAAGCCTGTGTCGACAGCATGTGCACTTCGTCGATGATATAGACCTTGTAGCGCGCCGAAACCGGCCGGTAACGCACCTGCTCGATGATCTCGCGGATATCGTCGATACCGGTATGAGAAGCGGCATCCATCTCGATCACGTCGACATGCCGGCCTTCCATGATCGCCTGGCAGTGCTCGCCCGGCGTGCGAAGGTCGATCGTCGGCTTGTCGATTTCCGATGTTTTGTAGTTCAGCGCCCGCGCCAGGATGCGCGCCGTCGTCGTCTTGCCGACGCCGCGCACGCCGGTCAGCATGTAGGCTTGCGCGATGCGGCCGGTCTCGAAGGCGTTGGTGAGGGTGCGGACCATCGGCTCCTGGCCGACCATCAGGTCCGTGAAATCCTTGGGGCGGTATTTGCGAGCCAGCACTCGGTATCCGGTGCCCGTCGAGGCGGCATCTTTTGATTGTCGCTCGGTGTCGCTCATCGCCCTGCTTGTCGCCCGGATCGTCGGGCACTTCGTGGAGAGAAGGTGGGAGGCTGGCACGATGACCCGTGCCGGGCTCGTTAGGGCTGCTTCCTTCCGGACCTGACCCGGTTGGCGAGTGGCTCGTCCACCACCAACCTCCCGGATGCACATATCGGCAATATCGTCATCAAAAGCAAGCCAACATGCGAAAAAACTGCTAGTCGTAGGAAAAGACAGGAGGAATGCCCTTTGAACGGTTTCGTGCTCGACCCCAGGCTGGAAAATGACAGCGTCAGCATCATGGTCACCGGCCTCTGCGATCTGAGATTGTCGAAGGACGCCCGCTGGCCCTGGCTTATTCTCGTGCCGCGCCGGGCTGATATCACCGAAATCTTTGAGCTGACGCCGCTCGACCAGGTGCTGCTTGCCTTCGAGACGGAACTGGTCGCCAAGGCGCTGAAGAAGATCACCGGCGCGACAAAAATCAATATCGGGGCTCTTGGCAATATCGTCCGCCAGCTTCATGTTCATGTCATTGCCCGCTTCGAAGGCGATGCCAACTGGCCGGGTCCCGTCTGGGGCTTCGGGCGCGCGGAGCCCTACGAGGACGGAAAGAGAGACGAATTTACAGCGAAGCTGCGGGAAGCCCTGTCATCATGAGTCATTCGCTTTTCGATTCGGATGTGCCGCATCCGGAACCCAGCAATCTCACGGCCTTTGCCGCCAACGATCTCAACCGCGATTCCGAGCATCGCGACGAACAATCCGTCGAAAAGGCGCTGGCCAAGGAAGGCACCCATATCTTCGCCTTCACCAGGGATAAGCTGGTGCTGAAGCATGACGGCCAGGTGCTCGACCCGCTCTTTGCCCGCTACGAGCTGCAGGAATTGCAGCCGGATTGGGACGAGACCGTGCTTCTCGGTTACCGCAAGACCGGCGAGCCGCGCCTTGCCGTTCCCGTCGGCATCGACGTCGACGACCTCACCAGCCACTATAAGCCTGCCGACGGTCGCACGCTGTTTCGCGAAATGCTGATCGACGAGGTGTTGCTCGGCGAATTCGCCCAGGCCGCAAGCCTCATCCGCTGGAATGGCGACAATCGCTTCTGCGGCCGCTGCGGCTCGGCGATGGAGATCCACATTGGCGGCTACAAGCGTGTCTGCGCCGCCTGCGAACACGTGATCTTCCCGCGCACCGACCCCGTCGTCATCATGCTGACGGTCGACGAGCAGCGCGATCTCTGCCTGCTCGGCCGAAGCCCGCATTTCGCGCCGGGCATGTACTCCTGTTTGGCCGGCTTCGTCGAACCCGGAGAGACCATCGAGAACGCCGTGCGCCGCGAAACGCTGGAGGAATCGGGCATCCGCACCGGCCGTATCCGTTACCACGCCTCACAGCCCTGGCCGATGCCGCATTCGCTGATGATCGGCTGTTACGCCGAGGCGAAATCCACCGAAATCAGCCGCGACGAGACCGAGCTGGAGGATTGCCGTTGGTTCACCCGCGAGGAAACGATCGAGATGCTGGAACGCCCGAGCGCGACAGGCAGGGCCTCGCCACCGAAAGGGGCGATCGCCCACCGCCTGATGCGTGATTGGGTGGAGTGGAAGCGGTAGCGCCATGCCGGTCGCCCGCTCGGAACGGCTGCTGACGCTGCTCCAGACGCTCCGGCGTTACCGGCGGCCGGTGACCGGCACGGTGCTGGCACAAGAGACCGGGGTGAGCCTGCGGACGCTCTATCGCGATATTGCCAGCCTGCAGGCCCAGGGCGCGATGATCGAAGGTGAAGCCGGCATCGGCTACGTGCTGAAGCCCGGCTTCATGCTGCCGCCGATGATGTTTTCCGAAGAAGAGCTGGAGGCATTGGTGCTCGGCTCGCGCTGGGTGGCCCGCGCCGCCGAGCCGCGCCTTGCCGGCGCCGGCGCCGATGCACTGGCCAAGATTGCCGCCGTGCTGCCGGCCGACATGCGCGAGATGATCGATTCGGCGGCACTTTTCGTCGGTCCCAAACGCAGGGACGAGGACAAGGCTGACGTTTCGGCCATCCGCAGGGCGATCCGCCTGGAGCGTATCCTCGAACTGCATTATGGCGACGAGCAGGGCCGTATCTCGCGCCGCCGCGTCTGGCCCTTCGGGCTCGGCTATTACGAGCATGTGCGCGTCCTCATGGCCTGGTGCGAACTGCGCCAGGATTTCCGCCATTTCCGTACCGATCGCATCATCGACATGGCCTTGCACGAGGTGCGTTATCCGCGCCGCCGCACAGTGCTCCTCAAGGAATGGCGCGAGACGCAGGACGTGCCGATGGAGAACTGAACGCTGCTGCCATAAACTGTCAGCAGATGGAGTTATTATCAGTGCCAATCCACCAGGAAGGAGTACTGATCATGGTAACGCCTCCAGCCATTCATTTCACCAACGACCGTTTTGCGGCCGAGTCCTTTGCCGATGTCATTTCGGCCGAGACTTTTGCCGATGTCCACCAGTCAGCGCGCTCCGGCCTGCTGCACCTGGTCATGAACATGTTCCGATTTCGCAGAGGAGACCGCACCGGCCTCGACCTTGAAGCGACACCGGATTACCGGAAGCGCGACCTCGGCTTCATCGACGGACGCGACCCGCGCCGCGAGGACCGTTTTCCGCTTTAGGCCGTGCCTATCCTTATTAACATTCCACCCGACGAGAACGGGGCGTTGCGATCGCTGCGTCCCGTGCACTCTGCTGCCATTCATTGTCAGCAGGTGATCTCTCGCCGCGCCATTCCACAACAACGGGAGAACCAAAATGACCAGCCCCAATCTTATCATTCTTTACGTCAAGGACCCGGGTGAAAGCGCCAGCTTCTACCGGAACCTCTTGAACCGCGAACCGGCCGTGGAAGCGCCGAATTTCGTCGCCTTTCCGCTTGAGGGCGGCTTCACGCTCGGCCTTTGGCGGCGCAGCAAGGTCGAGCCGCAGCCCTCCGCCATCGGCAATCGAGGCGAAGTGGCGTTCATGGTCGAAGGAGAAAATGCCGTCGCCAGGCATTATGAAGACTGGCGCCAGCGCGGTCTGCCGATCGCCCAGGAACTGACCGAACTGGATTTCGGCCCGACCTTCGTCGTGCTCGATCCCGATGGCCATCGGCTGCGTGTCTGTGAGCCGGATAAATGAATTTTGGCGCTCTGATTGTGGGGGCTTTGTCTCACAATCTCGTCGTGCCACATCCGCCCCCTCTGCCCTGCCGGGCATCTCCCCCACAGGTGGGGAGATTGGCTGGGCGCACCGGCTTCCCAAGCAATCAGCGTTGCAGCATGGCGAAACGGTAGATGAGCAGGAAGGCCAACCCACTTGTGATCTCCCTCCTTGTGGGGGAGATGCCCGGCAGGGCAGAGGGGGGTCTACTTGCACCCCTGGACCCGCTGTTTAAAGCAGGCCTCGCATCGCATGCCCCGTGTAGACGCCGAGGATGCGGACTTTCTCGGAAAAGAACCGCAGCTCCTCCAACGCCCGGCGCACGTTCGGATCGTTCGGATGGCCTTCGATATCGGCGTAAAACTGCGTCGCCACGAATTTTCCGCCGAGCTGATAGCTTTCCAGCTTGGTCATGTTGATGTTGTTGGTGGCAAAGCCGCCGAGCGCCTTGTAGAGCGCGGCTGGAATGTTGCGGACGTTGAAGACGAAGGTGGTGACGACCTTTTCTTCCGCCGAATTCCGTTGCGCCCATTCCTCGTCGCGGGACAGGACGACGAAGCGGGTCACGTTGTTTTCCGTATCCTCGACATTTTCGGCGATGATCTCAAGCCCGTAGAGATCGGCGGCAAGGCGTGGCGCCAAGGCGGCCATCGAGCGGTCGCCGGTTTCCTGCACGAGTTTCGCCGCCCCCGCCGTATCGCCGGCGATCACCGGCTTCCAGCCATTGGCGCGAACGATCTTGCGGCACTGGCCGAGCGCGTGGATATGGCTGTGCACCGTGCGGATCTCGTCCTTGGTAACACCGGGCAGCACCATCAGCTGGAAGCGGATCGGCATGAAATATTCGCCAATGATGTGCAGCCGCGACTCCGGCAGTAAATGGTGAATATCGGCGACGCGCCCTGCGATCGTGTTCTCGATCGGGATCATCCCGATATCGGCGTCGCCGTTGTCGACCGCCGTGAAAGCGTCCTCGAAGGTCTGGCAGGGCAGCGGCTCCATGGTCGGAAACATGTCGCGGCTGGCCATGTCGGAATTGGCGCCGAATTCGCCCTGAAAGGCGATCCTGTTGGTCTTGATGTTCATGATGGTTCCGTCAGTTCGACTTTGCGGAGAGGATGCACCGCGCTTTTTCGAGGTCGGCGGGAGTATCGACACCGAGCGGAACCGTGTCAACGATCTCGGCGTCGATGCGCATGCCGGCTTCCAGCGCCCGCAGCTGCTCCAGCGATTCGCGCTTTTCGAGCGTTGAGGGGCCGAGCGAGACGAACCGTTCGAGCGCAGCGCGCCGATAGGCATAAAGGCCGATATGATGGTAGAGCGGCCCCTGGCCGTAAGGCGCGGTTGCCCGCGTGAAATAGAGCGCGTGCAGCCGGTTGGCGGAAATCGGCGAGCCGACGATCTTGACGATGTGCGGCGCGGTTTTGTCTTCCTCATTGTCGATTTCGGTCGTCAGCGTACCGATATCGACCGCCTCGTTCTCGAGCGGGCGCAAAGCCGCGCGCACCGTTCCCGGATCGATCGTCGGCAGATCGCCCTGGACGTTGACGATGATTTTCGCCCTTCCCTCCGGATCGACTTTCGTCAGCGCCTCAAAGATCCGATCGGAACCCGATTGATGGTCTGCACGGGTCATGACGACTTCGAAGCCGGCGGCGGCCACGGCATCGAACACTCTTGTGTCGTCGACGGCGACGACGACGCGGCCGATGACTGCCTCCCTGGCGCGCATCGCCACCTGCACGATCATCGGCAGACCGCAAATATCGGCCAGCGGCTTGCCCGGAAGCCGGGTGGAGGCCATGCGCGCCGGGATCAATACGAGCACGCTGTCTAAATTTGAATCACTCATGGTTCGGGCCTTCTATTCCGGGCTGAAAAGTGTCAAAAAGTCTCACGCACAAGACCATTTAGACAGTTGCAACGATCAACCAAAAGACATAGGTTCCGCGCGATTTCAAGATGGTCCGGTTTATGGTCTGCCGGCTGCAAGGGGAGCATTGCAGATGAATTCATACGTCAATACGGCCGTTGGGGCGCTGCTCGGAACGATTTTCGTTCTGATGTCTGTCTCCATCGCGTCCGAAGGGATCTTCCATTCCGAAGCACCGGAAAAGGAAGGTTTCGCGATCGTTGCCGAAGAGGCGCCCGCTGCTGGCGGTGAGGCTGCGCCTGCCGTTGCCGTTCCGATCGCTCAATTGCTCGCTTCAGCAGATGCCAAGGCCGGTGAAACTGCCTTCAAGAAGTGTCAGGCCTGTCATGACGGGACCAAAGGGGGACCGAACAAGGTCGGTCCCAACCTCTTTGGTGTCGTAGATCGCCCGATCGCCTCGCATGCAGGCTTCGCCTATTCCGCTCCCATGAAGGATTTCTCCAAGGGTGGCAGCGAGAAGTGGACCTTCGAAAATCTCAACAAGTTCCTGCTGGCGCCAAAGAAGGACATTCCGGGCACCGCCATGGGCTTCGCCGGTCTGGCGAAGGATCAGGAGCGCGCCAACGTCATCCTCTACCTGCACACGCTTGCCGATTCGCCGGGACCGCTGCCGGATCCTAACGCCGCGACGCAGTAACGCGCGCCAGACAATCGCAAGACATCGAAGCCCGGCCCGCAAGCCGGGCTTTTCTTTGGTGCGGATATCAGCTCAGGCGCCGAGGAAATAGGCCCAGAGCGAGACCGTGATGGCGCCCAGCGCCGTCGTCACGGTGATCGTCGAGGCGGCGAGGCTGTGACCGACGCCGAAGCGATTGGCGATCAGCCAGGCGTTGACGCCGGTTGGGACAGAGGAGGTCAGCACGATCGCTGCCGTCCATTCGGGGCTGAGATCGAGCAGATGGCTCGCCGCCCAGACGCAGCCGGGCAGCAGCAGCAGCTTCAGGCTCGAGGTAACGCTGGCGATGCCGAGATTGCCGGAGACGCCGTATCTCTCCAGCGCCATGCCGAGCGATATCAGCGCCGCCGGACCGGCAATGCCGGCGATCTGCCCGACGACCGTTGCCAGCGTTGTCGGCATGGTGAGACCGGAAAGGTGCATGGCCATGCCGGCTGCAAGGCCGATCACCAGCGGGTTGCGCACGAGATTGACAGCGATCTGGCGGAGCACGAGCATCATGCTGCGATCGCTTTTGCCGGCGATCTTGCGCTCGGCATGCTCCATCAGCACCGTGCCGGCGACCATCATGACGGGCAGATGCACGGCAAGCAGGATCGACAGGGCCACCAGCCCTTCGTCGCCGACAGTCCGCTCGACCAGCGGCAGGCCGATGAAGATATTGTTGGCGAAGGCCGAGGAAACGCCGGCCAGCACGCCGATCCGTTCGTCGCGGCCGAAGAGGCGGGTGGCGGCGATATGGCCAGCCGTCCAGGTGATGGCGACGCCGGAAAAATAGACGATCCAGAGGCGGAAGGGCGAGGCGCCATGAAAATCTGCCTCGGCGATGGTGCGGAAGAGCAGAAGCGGTACGGCGATCTTGAAGACGAATTCGCTGAGCGCTTCGCCGACATTCGACGCCATCAATCCGCTGCGAACGATCACCCAACCGATGAGAATCAGGATGAAGACGGGAAGGACGTCGAAAATGATGGCTGACATAGGGGAGGCTGCTCTGCGCGGGGGAGTATACGACCTCTACAGCGCCGCGTCTTTTCGAGAGGCGCAAAGGACGCTGTAGTACTTTTGAATTAAGGATTATGCAGTAGCAGCAAACGGCTTGGAATGAAAAGGCAATAGCCGCCCGATCCGGCAGCCCGGGCATCCGAAAGCAAAAAAAGCGGGCACAGCCCGCTTTTCCGCTCCGGCCTTTGCCGGATATCCGGATCACGAAGCTGCCAGTTCATCCGTGGTCAGCATCGCGCCGGTAAGATCGAAGGGATCATCCCTCGTGCGCCCGGCTGCAACTGAAAGCTGCTTCATGCCGGTCTTCCTGCGAGTATTTCTAGATATTGAAAATGACAGGGACATGACGAACAGGCGGCACTTTTGCGAAGAAATAGAGAAGCCATCCACCATTTATCCTTCCAAACCGCGGAAATTTCGCTAATACCAAACCCCGGCTATCACAAACTCCGGGACCCCCCATTTCATGACAAGATTCGATGTTCTGACAGTCGGCAACGCAATCGTGGATATCATTGCCCGTTGCGACGACCAGTTCCTCATTGACAACCAGATCACCAAGGCGGCGATGAACCTCATCGATGCCGAACGCGCCGAACTCTTGTATTCGCGCATGGGACCGGCGCTCGAAGCTTCCGGCGGCAGCGCCGGCAACACGGCGGCGGGCGTGGCGAGCCTCGGCGGCAAGGCTGCCTATTTCGGCAACGTCGCCCAAGATCAGCTCGGTGACATCTTCGCGCACGACATCCGCGCCCAGGGCGTCCATTACCAGACCCGGCCGAAGGGCACCTTCCCGCCGACGGCGCGTTCGATGATCTTCGTCACCGAGGACGGCGAGCGTTCGATGAACACCTATCTCGGCGCTTGCGTCGAACTCGGCCCGGAAGACGTTGAGACTGACGTCGTGGCCGACGCCAAGGTTACCTATTTCGAAGGTTATCTCTGGGATCCGCCACGCGCCAAGGAAGCGATCCTCGATTGTGCCCGCATCGCCCATGAAAACGGCCGTGAAATGTCGATGACGCTGTCCGACAGCTTCTGCGTCGACCGTTATCGCGGCGAATTCCTCGATCTGATGCGCTCGGGCAAGGTCGATATCGTTTTCGCCAATCGCCAGGAAGCGCTGTCGCTCTACGAGACCGATGATTTCGAGGAGGCGCTGAACCGAATCGCCGCCGATTGCAAGATCGCCGCCGTGACGATGAGCGAGAATGGCGCCGTCATCCTGAAGGGCCGCGAGCGTTTTTACGTCGATGCGATCAGGATCAGGGAAGTGGTCGATACGACCGGTGCCGGCGATCTTTTCGCTTCCGGCTTCCTCTATGGCTACACGCAGGGACGCTCTCTCGAGGATTGCGGCAAGCTCGGCTGCCTGGCTGCCGGCATCGTCATCCAGCAGATCGGCCCGCGCCCGATGACCTCGCTTTCCGAGGCCGCCAAACGGGCGGGACTTATTTGAAGGCTTCGCCGGGATAGGCACCCCAGATCTCCGATTGCGCCACCCAGCCCGAGGCGCCGTCGGATTCGGCGCGGCACCAGTCGCCGTTGCATTCGCCGATCGTCAGCATCACGCCGGGTTCGAGCTTCGCGACGATCGAGGCGGAGGGCTGCGCCTCGCGGCGCAGATTGACATAGATGCCCTTGCCCTTGGTCTTCATCCACGGGGCGGCGATCGCCGCGCGCTGGCCTGACAGCAGCGACTGGTTGACCCAGCCTTCGGTGCCGTCGGCATCGCGGATGCGGCGCCAATTGTCGTATTCCTGGATGATCTCCACCGGCAGGCCGGATTTCAGGTACATCCACGACACGGCGTAATCCGTTCCCGGACCGATGCGCAGGTTGACGCGCTTGGATTTCAGCGTGACGAAACGCGGCAATGGCAGTCCGCTTGGCCCCTTGGCCGCCTGCGCATGGGCGAACTCGACGCTTCCCATGGATGCAGCCAGAGCGATGGCAAGGGCGAGGCAGGACTTCAGGACTTTGCTGCGCATGGAAGTTTCCGTTTGCTCGAATTCGCGGGCGGGCCCGGCCTGCTCGCGCTCCGGGCTCTGACATTCCCCGGCTGCACCACGAGTTTTGTTTGTCTTCGCGTGCGGGTCTGGTAGAAAATGCCCGGAATGGGAAAATTATCACCCCTCTTGGTTAAAGACCTCTGAACAAGGCACCACAGGCAGCCATGACAGCGAAGAAAAAACCGAAGGTCTACATCACCCGCAAGCTGCCGGATGCCGTCGAAACCCGCATGCGCGAACTCTTCGACGCCGAGCTGAACATCGACGACGCGCCGCGCTCCGTTCCCGAGCTGATCGCTGCGGTCAAGACCGCCGACGTGCTGGTGCCGACTGTCACCGATCGCATCGACGCGGCGCTGATCGAACAGGCGGGACCGCAGATGAAGCTGATTGCGAGCTTCTCCAACGGCACCGATCACATCGACGTCGAGGCGGCGGCGCGCAAGGGCATCACCGTCACCAACACGCCGAACGTCCTGACCGAGGACACTGCCGATATGACCATGGCGCTGATTCTCGCTGTTCCGAGAAGGCTCGGCGAAGGTGCGCGCGTGCTGACCGACAAGCCGGGCGAATGGGCAGGCTGGTCGCCCACCTGGATGCTCGGCCGGCGCATTCACGGCAAGCGGATCGGCATCGTCGGCATGGGCCGCATCGGCACGGCGGTGGCCCGCCGCGCCAAGGCTTTCGGCCTGTCGATCCACTATCACAATCGCAAGCGCGTCAATCCGGCCGTCGAGGACGAGCTGGAGGCGACCTATTGGGAAAGCCTCGACCAGATGCTTGCCCGCGTCGACATCGTTTCGGTCAATTGTCCGTCGACGCCGGCGACCTTCCACCTGATCTCGGCTCGTCGTCTGGCGCTGCTGCAGCCGACGGCCTATCTCGTCAACACTGCGCGCGGCGACGTGGTCGATGAAGCTGCGCTGATCAAGTGCCTGAGGGAGGGACGGATCGCCGGCGCCGGGCTCGACGTCTTCGAGAACGAGCCTGCAGTCAACCCGAGGCTCATCAAGCTCGCCAATGAGGGCAAGGTCGTGCTGCTGCCGCATATGAGTTCGGCGACGATCGAAGGCCGCATCGACATGGGCGACAAGGTCATCATCAATATCCGCACCTTCATCGACGGTCACAGGCCGCCGAATCGGGTACTGCCAGGGCGTTAGAGCGCATCTCAGGATCGAGACGCGCCAGGTGCATCAAGACGCAAGGACCTTGCGCATCTCGATGAACGTCGTCCTGGCAAAGCCGGGATGGGCCTTTTCGGCGGTTCTGGAAAATCCCCAGGCGGCAAAGACGGCGTGATTGTCGGTGAGTTCGATGCGCGTTTCCAGCCGCAAGGCGGGAAGGCCGAGCGCCGCAGCGGTCTCCTCGGCAATCGCCAGCAGCCGTTTGCCGAGGCCCTTGCCCTGCACCTCAGGCAGAACGGCGAGCTTGCCGACATAGAGACAATCGGCCTCCGGCCGCAGGAAGAGGCAACCAATCAGTTTTTCGCCGTCGATGGCGACATGGCCGATCTCGGTCCCGGCCTTTTCGGCCAGTGATGCGGTCGTCAGCTTGAGCGCCGAAGATGGCGGGTCGATCCTGCCATTCATGGAGGCGAAGGCGGAAAGGATCAGCGTCAGCAGTTCATCCCAGCGCGTGAAAGTCTGATCAAGCCCAACAATCCTCATCCCGCCTGCCTCTGTGTCGTACGGCGTCGTTTGTAGCGGATGGTGTCGAAGCGAGCCGAGAGCGCGTCATAGAGCAGCAGCCGTCCCACCAGCGGTTCGCCGATGCCGGTGACGAGTTTGATCGCCTCCATCGCCATCATCGTGCCGATGACGCCGGTCAGCGCGCCGATGATGCCGGCCTCGGCGCATGCGGGAATCAATCCGGCCGGCGGCGCTTCCGGAAACAGGTCACGATATCTAGGGTTGGGCGTTCCGTCTTCAGCCGTTTCATAGGGCTTGAGAACCGTCAACGAGCCGTCGAACCGCCCGACGGCCCCGGTGACGAGCGGAATGCGCGTTTCATCAGCCGCATCGGCGGCGGCATAACGGGTGTCGAAATTGTCGGAGCCATCGATCAGCAGATCGAAGCCCGAGAGCTGACGGCGGGCGGCCTCCGGGCAGAAGCGTTCCTCGAAGCGGATCAGTCGGACATGCGGATTGAGCCTGGCGATGGCGAAAGCAGCGCTCTCCGTCTTCAGCTCGCCGATCGTGCCGGAATCATGGATCACCTGGCGCTGCAGGTTCGACAACGACACCCGGTCGTCGTCGACGATCCCAAGCGTGCCGACACCGGCTGCGGCCAGATATTGCAGGACCGGCGCACCGAGGCCACCGGCGCCGATCACCAGCACGCGGGCGGCTTTCAGTTTCTGCTGGCCGGCGCCGCCGATCTCGGGCAGCAGGATATGGCGGTGATAGCGAGCGATTTCTTCCGGGCTGAGCGGTTCCATGGCGCCGATGTTATCATGACGCCCGACGCCGGGAAAAGCCGCCTCCGTCATTCGAACACCCTTCCGTCGGCCACCGTGAAAAATTGCGCCCTGTCGCCGAGTGCTGAAAACATCGCGCGATCCGTTCCGGTCATGAAGGCCTGGCCGCCGAGCCCGTCGATAAGGTCGAAGAGCGCGGCGCGGCGGCCCTCGTCGAGATGGGCCGCGATCTCGTCGAGCAGCAGGATCGGCGCATGACCGGTGAGATTGCCGACGAGCCGGGCATGCGCAAGCACCAGGCCGACAAGCAGCGCTTTCTGCTCGCCGGTGGAGCAACGCTCCGCCTCCATCGCCTTTTCGCGGTGATGCACGATGAGATCGGCCCGGTGCGGCCCCTCAAGCGTGCGCCCCGCGCCGGCATCGCGGTAGCGGCTCTCCGCCAGCATCGCCGCGTAGTCGTCCTCGATGTCGACCGAGGGGCGCGAGAACTGACCGTCCATGAAGCCCGAGAGCTGCAGCGATGCCGAAGGGAAGGGCGACGTTTCGCGGGTTTCCTCGATCAGCCGGGTCAGCAGGCCGAGCATCTCCTGCCGGGCGAGCGCCATGGCGATGCCGAGGCTTGCCATCTGCTCCTCGATGCCGGCAAGCCAGGAGGGATCGAAGCGGCCTTCATCCAGCAATTTGTTGCGGCTGCGCATGGCGCGCTCGAAATCGCTGGCGCGGCGGCCATGGGCGGGATCGAGCGATAGCACCAGCCGGTCGAGAAAGCGGCGCCGGTCGGAAGAGGCGCCGGTAAAGAGGCCGTCCATCGCCGGCGTCAGCCAGAGAAGACGCAGATGATCGGTCAGTTCGTCGGCAGTCTTTGCCGTCGTGCCATTGATGCGCAGCTTGCGGGCGGTGGTCTCCTCGCCCGTTTCGATGCCGGTGCCGATCTCGACGTCGCCCTCCATGCCGTCGAGCGCGGCGAAGATCGAAAAGCCGCCGGCCGCGCCGACGCGGGTAATGTCGCCATAAGCAGCGCGGCGCAGACCGCGGCCGGGCGAAAGCAACGAGACTGCCTCCATGAGATTGGTCTTACCGGCGCCGTTGTCTCCCGTCAGCACGGCATGCCGACCATCAAGGGTAAGGGCCGCCGCCACATAGTTGCGGAAGTCTGTCAGCTTCAGACGGGAAAGAGAAACCTTGTGCGGCATCGAATGTCCGGAATCGTAAAGCGTGACAGCTAAGCCGAAGCGGCGCTGATGGCAAGGCTGGCAGCTTTTTGGCCGCGGGATCGTGTACCGCCGCCGCTGCCGAACGTCAGGACGCGGCGGCTGGCGCCACGCAGGACATATATTCCAGATGATCCTGTGACCGAAGCCCTTGTGTCCGACATCCTCCCGATGGAACAGCAGCCATGGCACTTTCGAAATTCGGTTAAAAATACAACCATCGGAGATGGCCTGGCATAGCCAAACCGATCCCGTCGACAGTCATTGCCAATGTTCCAGCGCCGGATATTCAAGGTTTGCCGCCATCCTCTAAGGCTACTGACGTAACGTAAAGCCCAAAAAAAGTTGGTTGAATTTTGCAACTGCAGGGTTGAGTTATCCGGTGCAAACGATATGGTAAACGGACCGTTTATGTATAAGAGAGTGATGAAGTGCCAGATCCGGTTGATATTATCGTCGGTCGCAACGTCAGACAGTTTCGCGCCCTTCGCCGTGTTTCTCAGCTCGAGCTTGGCGAAGCACTCGGACTGACTTTCCAGCAAATCCAGAAATACGAAAAGGGGGCGAACCGCGTTTCCGCCAGCAAGCTGCATCAGATCGCGGTTTTTCTCGACGTCGAGATCTCTGCTCTCTTCGAGGGTGCCGGCATGTCGCCATTCGGCAGCCGTGTCGAACTCAGCCCCGACGCCTATGCGCTTGCGCTGAGCTACGACAAGCTGAACTCACCGGCAGGCAAGGAAGCGGTCAAGACCATCGTCACCCTCATGACGGGGGAAGCGGCCGAAACCACCGCCTGATTCCACTGCAGCAATCACGGTTCCCACGGAAAGCACGACCTATTCAAGGTCTGGATGGCTTCCGGACGCCTGCGGGTGTGCAGCAATATTGGGAGGATGACCTGCATCAGAACAAAGACCGGAAGCAGACCGCCTGATTGAGGTTTGATGCCGCGCGCTTCAGTGAATCTCGCATTCGTGCAGCGCCATCAGCAGATCGTCCTGCGTCTGGTGGCCGGCATGATAGAGGTCGATCGCGATGCTGGCAATGGAAAGGCCTTGCTGGCTGCGAAGCTTGATGTTGCGCTCGGCGCACCATGTGTAGATGGCGCCGGCGAGAACGTCGACATCTTCGGACTGAGAGGAAAAGGCTGGCGCCATGGCTGATACCCTTGGTTTGTTTGTTCCCGCTAGCGCTAAGGACGCTCTATCACTTTGATTTGGTGCATGCCCCCGAAATCGATTCCGGCTCCCAGGGTCATGCACTGACGGCAGAGACTGAATTCATTTGGAAAACTTGCAAGCGGCATCATCTGGCTGCGTTAACGCAAGTCATCGTCCCGCCCGCCGCCGTATCGATCCGGGACAGATTCGCCGGCATGGACGGCGAATGTCGCAAATCGAGATTCCGGGAACAAAAAAACCGGAGATGTTTCCGTCCCCGGCTTTCGTAATGGGCATGTCGATCGCGGCTCAGCCTTCGAAGAATTCCTTCATGCGGGCAAAGAAGCCCGTCGATTCGGGATTGTTCTCCTTGGAGGAAAGCTGCTCGAATTCCTGAAGCAGTTCGCGCTGGCGCTTGGTGAGCTTTTGCGGCGTCTCGATCTGGATCTGGATGTAGAGGTCGCCCGTCTGCACCGAACGCAGCACCGGCATGCCCTTGCCCTTGAGACGGAACTGTTTGCCGACCTGGGTGCCCTCGGGCACGGTGACGCGCGACTTGGTGCCGTCGAGCGTCGCCACGTCGAAGGTGCCGCCGAGTGCCGCCGTCGTCATCGAGATCGGAACGGCGCAATAGAGATCGGCTCCGTCGCGCTGGTAGAATTCATGCGGTTTGACGGACAGGAAGATATAGAGGTCGCCTGCCGGTCCGCCGCGGGCGCCGGCCTCGCCTTCGCCCTGCAGCCGGATGCGGGTGCCGTCCTCGATGCCGGCCGGGATATTGACCGAGAGCGAACGCTCTTCCGTCACACGGCCCTGGCCGTGGCACTTCGGACACGGATCGGGAATGATCTGGCCGCGGCCGTGGCAGGTCGGGCAGGTCCGTTCGATCGAAAAGAAGCCCTGTGCCGCGCGCACGCGCCCCGTTCCCTGGCAGGTGCCACAGTTCTTCGGCTGCGTGCCGGGTTTGGCGCCTGAACCCGAACAGACGTCGCAGGTGATCGACGTCGGAACGCGGATCTGCGCCGTCTTGCCGGAAAAAGCCTCTTCCAGCGTTATTTCCATGTTGTAGCGAAGATCGGCGCCACGTTCGCGGCCGCCCGACGAGCGCTGGCGCGCGCGCCCTCCACCCATCATCTCGCCGAAGATATCCTCGAAAATGTCGGAGAAACCGCCGCCAGCAAATCCGCCGCCACCGCCGCCCATGCCGCCATGCTCGAAGGCCGCATGACCATAACGATCATAGGCCGCCCGCTTCTGCGGGTCCTTGAGCATCTCATAGGCTTCGTTGATTTCCTTGAACTTCCGTTCGGCGTCCTTGTCATCCGGGTTCTTGTCCGGATGGTATTTCATCGCCAGTTTGCGAAAGGCGCTCTTCAGCTCTTTCTCGTCCGCCGACTTGGCTACACCCAGAGTTTCGTAAAAGTCCGCTTTTGCCATTAAGGATTAAACCCCGGAAATGGATTTCCGGCTGCCATGGTGAGCAGCCGGATCAGATGTTGAAGCATAACCACGCCGTCGCGGATTACGCGGACTTCTTGCGGTCGTCGTCCTTGATTTCCTCGTAGTCGGCATCAACGACATTGTCGCCGCTTTCCGCGGAGGCATCGCCGGCAGCGCCGCCTTCGGCCTGCTGTGCTTCATAGATCGCCTGGCCGAGCTTCATCGACACTTCCATCAGCGTCTGGGTCTTGGCCTTGATGTCGTCGGCATCGGGCTCGGACGCTTCCGACGCCGTTTTCAGTGCGGCGATCGCATCCGAGATCGCGGTGCGGTCGGCCTCGGAAACCTTGTCGCCGTAATCCTTCAGCGACTTTTCCGAGGAATGGATCAGGCTTTCGGCCTGGTTCCGGGCTTCGACGGCCTCGCGGCGCTTCTTGTCTTCGGTGGCATGGGCTTCGGCATCCTTCACCATCTTCTCGATGTCGGCGTCGGAGAGACCGCCGGACGCCTGGATGCGGATCTGCTGTTCCTTGCCGGTGCCCTTGTCCTTGGCCGAAACCTGGACGATGCCGTTGGCGTCGATGTCGAAGGTGACTTCGATCTGCGGCATGCCGCGCGGCGACGGCGGCAGACCGACGAGATCGAACTGGCCGAGCAGCTTGTTGTCGGCAGCCATTTCACGCTCGCCCTGCGAGACGCGGATGGTCACGGCCTGCTGGTTGTCTTCGGCGGTCGAAAACGTCTGGCTCTTCTTCGTCGGGATCGTCGTGTTGCGTTCGATCAGGCGGGTGAAGACACCACCGAGCGTCTCGATGCCGAGCGACAGCGGCGTCACGTCGAGGAGCAGGACGTCCTTGACGTCGCCCTGCAGAACGCCGGCCTGGATGGCGGCGCCAAGCGCTACCACTTCATCCGGGTTGACGCCCTTGTGGGGCTCCTTGCCGAACAGCTGCTTGACGACTTCCTGTACCTTCGGCATGCGGCTCATGCCGCCGACGAGAACCACTTCGTCGATTTCGGCAGCAGTGACGCCGGCATCCTTGAGCGCTGCCTTGCACGGCGCGATCGTGCGCTGGACGAGATCGTCGACCAGGCTTTCGAGCTTGGCGCGGGTCAGCTTCAGCGTCAGATGCTTCGGGCCGGAGGCGTCGGCCGTGATGAACGGCAGGTTGATTTCGGTCTGCTGCGAGGACGAAAGCTCGATCTTTGCCTTTTCCGCAGCTTCCTTGAGGCGCTGCAGGGCAAGCTTGTCGTTCTTCAGGTCAATGCCGTTGTCTCTCTTGAACTCGGCAACGAGATATTCGACGAGACGCATGTCGAAGTCTTCACCGCCGAGGAAGGTATCGCCGTTGGTGGACTTCACTTCGAAGACGCCATCACCGATCTCGAGGATCGAAATATCGAAGGTGCCGCCGCCAAGGTCGTAGACGGCAATCGTCTTGCCTTCTTTCTTGTCGAGACCGTAGGCGAGGGCCGCAGCAGTCGGCTCGTTGATGATGCGCAGGACTTCAAGACCGGCTATGCGGCCGGCATCCTTGGTAGCCTGGCGCTGCGCGTCGTTGAAGTAGGCGGGAACGGTGATGACGGCCTTCTCGACCTTCTCGCCGAGATAGGATTCGGCAGTTTCCTTCATCTTCTGAAGGATCATCGCGGAAATCTGTGCGGGCGAGTAGCCCTTGCCATTGGCTTCGACCCAGGCGTCGCCATTGTCGCCCTTGACGATGGTGAAGGGAACGAGGTGCTTGTCCTTCTCGACGGTCGGATCTTCGTAGCGGCGGCCGATCAGGCGCTTGACAGCAAAAAGCGTATTCGTCGGGTTGGTGACTGCCTGGCGCTTGGCCGGCTGGCCGACGAGGCGTTCGCCATCATCGGAAAATGCCACCATGGAAGGGGTCGTACGCGCACCTTCCGCGTTCTCGATGACTTTCGCGTCCTTGCCGTCCATAACTGCGACGCAGGAATTCGTCGTTCCGAGGTCGATACCAATTACTTTTGCCATGTCATTCTCTCCTTGAAGCAAGCTGTGGGAACCCCGAGAAGGCATTTCCCTGACAGCCCCTTACGGGATGGGTCTACTTAAGATTACGCAATCGTGATTGCGGTGATGCGGCGTATATAAGGAGCGGTTTTCTGGACTGCAAGGCGAGAAATGGCCCGGAATCCAGCAAAACGAATGTGTTGCATTCAATTTTGACAGTAGCCGGGAAAGAGGTCGCCCTATGTCCGGAAACCGGCCGATTTCTGAAGCATGTCGCGCAAAACCGTGTAGCGTTTTTGCGACACCGACATGCGTAAAACAAGGAGCTCAAGCGCGAGGCGCGAATCCGAAAGATCATGGCGCGCTTTAGAGCATCGGGCGTGCGCCGGGCATGTAGCAAAGATCTCACTGGCCCATGATCAGATCGAGCAGCGTCGTGCGCCGCGGCTGGACGGAAGAGGTCGTCTGCGCGCCCCCGACATCCCCAGGCGGAACCATGCCCTCATAGTTCGAACCCCCGCCTTCGGCAATGTCTGCAGGAGGAACCGGGCCATTGCCGGAGCTCGCCGCCTGCTGCCGGGCAGGCGCTTGCGGATAGCGGTTTGCATTGTCGTCACCGCCGAAGACGCCGGAAATGATGCCGCCGATCGTCGACGGCGGCGCCTCGGCCGTCATCGGTTGTCCGCTGCCCAGCTGCCCATCGGCCGGTGCCTGCGCCATCGGCTGACCATTGTTCGGATCGGCGATCAACTGGCCGTTGCCGAAGAGCGGTGCCGGCGAAAGACCCTTGTGGGCGGCGATCATGAATTCCTTCCAGGCCTTGGCCGGCAAGCCGCCGCCGGTCACTTTCTTCATCGGCTTGCCGTCGTCATTGCCGAACCAGACCCCGGTGGTGAGATTGCTGGTGAAGCCGACGAAGAGCGCGTCGCGCGAATTCTGGGTGGTGCCGGTCTTTCCCGCCGCCTGCCAGCCGGGGATCTTGGCGCTCTTGCCGGTGCCGTTGTCGATGACACCCATCATCATCGCATCCATCTGGGCGACGATCTGCTCGGACAGCACGCGCGGCGGGCTGTCATAGGTATTTTCGTAGAGAACCTTGCCCTCGGCGGTCGTCACCCGGCGAATGACGTGCGGCGTCGCCTTGTAGCCGCCGTTCATGAAGGCGGCATAGGAGGCGGTGAGTTCCATCAGCGACACCTCGGACGTGCCGAGGGCGATCGAGGCGTTCGGCTGCAGCTCGCTTTCGATGCCGAGCCGGTGGGCAAGCTTGATCACCTGATCCGGCCCGTCATACATCACCAGCTGGGCGGCCACCGTGTTCAGCGACTTGGCAAGCGCGGTCGCCAGCGTCACTTCGCCATTGTATTTTTTCTCGTAATTTTCGGGCGTCCAGTCGCCGATCCGGATCGGCGCGTCGTTAAACACCGAATAGGGTGTCAGCCCCTTCTCGAGTGCTGCGGCATAGACGAAGGGCTTGAACGAGGAACCCGGCTGGCGTTTGGCCTTGACGGCGCGGTTGAACTGGCTCGTCGCATAGTCCCTGCCGCCGACCAGCGCCCGGATCGCACCGGTGCCGTCGATCGAGACCAGGGCCGCCTGCGAGGCGTCGAGCTTGCCGCCCTCCTTGTCGAGTACGTCGACCAGCGATTGCTCGGCCTTCTTTTCCAGCGACTTGTCGATGGTCGTATCGACGATGACGTCTTCCTTGACGTCGCCGATCAGACCCGGCAGCGCGTCCATCACCATGTCGGCGACATAGTGCCCGGCGCCCGACCAGTAGCTCTTGGCCGAAGCCGGGGTCTGCGACATCGCCGTCTTGACCTCGGAATCGGTGATGAAACCCTGTTCGCGCATCGCCGCGAGCACGAGTTGGGCGCGTGCATTCGCAGCTTCCGCATCGCGGGCCGGCGAAAGCCGCGACGGCGCCTTGAGCAGGCCGGCGAGCACCGCGGCCTCGCCGAGGTTTACGTCACGCGCCGATTTGTTGAAGTAGCGGCGCGAGGCTGCCTCGACGCCATAGGCGTTCGATCCGAAGAACACCCGGTTGAGATACATCGCAAGGATCTGGTCCTTGGTGTAGTTCTGCTCCAGCCACAGCGACAGCAGCACCTCCTGCACCTTGCGTTCCAGCGTTCTTTCAGGCGAGAGGAAGAGGTTCTTGGCAAGCTGCTGCGTCAGCGTCGAGCCACCCTGGACCATGTGGCCAGCCGTGAGATTGGTCACGATCGCCCGGCCGAGGCCGAGCGGGTCGACGCCGAAATGCGAATAGAAACGCCGATCCTCGATGGCGATGACGGCTTCCGGAATATAGGGCGACATGTTTTCGAGCGACAGCGCCTCGCCGCCGGTGGCGCCGCGATTGGCAATGACGCTGCCGTCGACAGCGGTGATCTTGACGTTCGGCGGCCGCTCCGGGATCGCCCATGTGCTGGCGCTCGGCATGCGCGAGCCATAATAGACCACAAGCCCGGCAACGCCGATGCCGGCCCAGATGAAAAGCACGACGCACCAGTAGATCATGCGGCGCATGAAGCCGAACAATCCGCCGCCTTCACGCTCCCGCGGCTCGCGCCGCCGCCGGGGGGCGGGACGCTGCGGCGGGGGTTTCGAGTTGCCGCGGCGCGGAGATCGGCCTCCGGCGATGCGATCGTCGGCATCGAGCGAGAATTCATCATCGTCGCGTGCCGGGCGGCCGCTGAAGGAGGGTTCTATTCTGTCGCCTGATCTGCCTCTGCCTGCCATCGCGGACCGGTCACACCCCATGTTCGATCGCGAAGCCAACTTCGCATAACGGCGCTCTTCTCCAGCGCCGCGCGTCTTTTCAGGCGCGCAAAGGACGCTGGAGCACTTTGAGTGCCGCCGTGATCATCCGACTGAACTGTAAATGCGGCGATTTAACGGGGTGTTAATAATGGAAAGCAAAGGAGATCGCGCCGCTTGTCAAAACTGGCGGGCTTCGTAATCGTCGAGCGTTTCCGGGTCCTGCTTATATTCCCACTCGCCCAGGTGAAAGCGGCGCCAGATCTGGCCGGAAGGGTTGAGGTTAGCCCCATCGGTGAGGCGCACAGGTAGGATAGGGTTGTGTTTATGCCAAACGGTAATATCTGTGGCGGCCGCCCGAGGGGCGAAAAGCCCGAAGAAAGCCAGGTAGTCTTGCGTCATCAGGGTCCAGCCTCGAACGGATCAAGATTGATCCGCAACTTCACAAAAATGCAATAAACAATCCCGCAAAACAAGAGCATCATGATGGCCTCACATCAAATTGTCGGTGACCGCATTCGAGGATCGATGCTTCCCCCGGGGTTCCTGTCTTGCGCTCACCGGCCAAGCCGCACGCCTCATGAAAAAAAGACCTGAAGTGCGTCACGTGAATCACTGATGATATGACGCATTTTTCAGTGCCGGGCGTCTTTTCGAGAAACATAAAAAATGCTGCAACACATTGAATTGCCACATTTTGTTTCCTCAAATCGGCTCTGCTTCAAGGAATTATGCAACAGGTGGAACCAATAGGCTTCGCGATTGTTTATGAAGAAGCGGGACAGCCCCTCACGTCCCGCGAATGATCGGCCGTCTCCCCTCAACGCGTGCCGATCGACATCAGGCCCGGTGCATCCCTCCCAAGGGAGCGCCGGGCTTTTTCTTGGATGTTTGCCCTTGGCTTGGCAAACTTGGAGGGCGGCGCGGCCGCCCCTTTCTATTCATTCGTCGCAGGTGGGATCGCCGGGGCGGCAATCAAAATCCCTGCGGTCCGGCCTGCGATCATCGCCTCTCCGGTCGTCCCTCTGCCGTTCACCTCTTTGCCGATCGTCCCTTTGATTGTCGTCGCGCCAGTCACGATCTCGGTCGCGCCCATCGCGGTTGCCATCCCGCTCGCGCCAGTTGCGGTCGCGATCCCGGTTATCCCGATCCCGATTGTCGCGGTCGCGGTAGTAATAATCCGGGCCGCGGCTCCAGCGGTCACGGTCGCGATAGAAATCACGGTTGCGATAATAGCGGTCCCAGTAATTGTCGACGCTGAAGCGGATAACCGGAATGCCGAGCGGACGGTAATATTGCGGGCCGACATAGATGCGGCGCTGCTGGTAGAGGGCCTGCACGTACTGGCCGGAAACCCAGCCGCGGCCGCCGTAGAATTCGACATCGCACCAGTTGACGTCGGAAAGGCATCCGCGGATCTCGACGGAAGAACCGGCGGGTATGACGGCAACGGCAGGATATCGGGTGCTCGGACCGGCACGCATGTTGACATTCGCCGTCGAGTAGCCCTCGGCAGCCTGCGCTATGGCGGGAGCCAGTATAAGCAGGCCGGCGGCTGCGATTTTAACAAAGAGATTTTTCACGCTTCTCAGTCCTTGTTGGCACGTTTTTCAGGCAGCGCTTGGCCGCGTTTCCTTGGCATATGCCACTGAAACAAAAGATAGAGCGATCGCCCCCAGGTGTTTAGGGCGGTATCATTCATCTTATCTTTCAATGGCTTATAGTCGCTCGCGATGAACGTAGCTTGAACGGCGACATGTCGGTCATCGCTCCTGGAGCCGCGAGTGGTGCTTCCGGCAAGGGCCGATACAGTTAACGGCCCGTTAACCTTTCGGCGGCAGTCTCACTGCAATACCCGCTTGCTCCTTGACCACGGATGAACTGGCACTGAGATGAGCGGATGACGAAAGGCCGGGTCGAACCGGCCTTTTTGTTGTGCGCCTTTGCTGGCACGCCGGCATGCAAGGCGTGCCACTTCAGTTCAGGCAGCGAGCGCCTGAAGAATCCGCACCCAGGAGCGGATGCCCTTGTGGTAGGAGACGAGCTCGTATTTCTCGTTCGGCGAGTGGATGCGATCGTCGCTGAGGCCGAAGCCGACGAGCAGCGATTCCATGCCGAGCATCTTCTGGAAGTCTCCGACGATGGGGATCGACCCGCCCATGCCGATGACGATGGCGGGTTTCGGCCACTCGTCGGAAAGCGCGTTCTTCGCCTTGGTGAGAACAGGCGAATCATAGGAGAGATGGATCGCCGGCGAGCCGCCATGCGGATGGAACTCGACCGAGCAATCGGCGGGAATCTTCGCGCTGATATAGCTGCGGAAAGCCTCGCGAATGGCGGCCGGATCCTGCGTGCCGACGAGGCGGAACGAAACCTTCGCCGAAGCCTTGGCGGCGATCACCGTCTTGAAGCCTTCGCCGGTATATCCGCCCCAGATGCCGTTGATTTCGGCGGTCGGCCGCGCCCAGGTGAGTTCCAGCACCGAGCGGCCTTTTTCGCCCGATGGAATGGAAAGGCCGACTTCGCCGAGGAAGCTCTCCGCGGTCTTGCCGAGCGTCTCCCATGACGCCTTGATGTTTTCAGGCGTTTCCTCGACGCCGTCATAGAAACCGTCAAGCGTAATGCGGCCCGTCTCGTCATGCAGACCGGCAAGAGCCTCGACGAGAATATGGATCGGATTGGCTGCCGCGCCGCCGAAGAGACCGGAATGCAGGTCGCGGTCGGCGGCCGTCACGATCACTTCCTCGCCGACGAGGCCGCGCAGCGCTGCAGCGATTGCCGGCGTGTCGCGGTCCCACATGCCGGTATCGCAGACCAGCGCATAATCGGCCTTGAGCTCGGCGGCATTGGCTTCGAGGAAGGGCTTCAGGGACGGCGAGCCGGATTCCTCTTCTCCCTCGAAGAGGATGGTGATGCGGCAGGGAAGCGCGCCGTTGATCTCCTTATAGGCGCGGCAAGCCTCGACGAAGGTCATCAACTGGCCCTTGTCGTCGGAGGTGCCGCGGCCAGTCAGGATCTTGCGGCCCTCGCCGACATCCTTGATCGATGGCTCGAACGGGTCGTTTTCCCAGAGCTCGATCGGGTCGACCGGCTGAACGTCGTAATGGCCGTAGAAGAGAACATGCGGCGCATCGGCGGAAGCGCCGGCATGGTGGGCGACCACCATCGGATGGCCGGGCGTGTCGCGGACCGAGCCAGTAAAGCCGAGCGTCCCGAGATAGGCGACGAGCCATTCGGCGGCCTTCCGGCATTCGGCTTTATAGGCGGGATCGGTGGAAATCGACTGGATGCGCAGAAGCTCGAACAGCTTGTCGAGGCTCGATGAAAGGTTCTGGTCCGCGCGCGCAAGCACCTGGCTTACATCGGTCATTTTCGACTCCTTTTTGAGATTCGGCCGGACGATAGACCAAACCAGAAAGGCAGGCGAGGCGGAAAAACAAAAAATCGGCGGCGCGAAATGCCGGCCGGGAATAGATTAATATCAGGAAGGTTTGCTGGATAATATAAAAGAGAATTCTAATTCAATTTACAGTTATTTAGCACAACCTAAATAGCCTGACCGAATTCAGCTGTGCGAGGTTCGGATGTTTTCGGTCATTACATGTATTCGGGACAACCACGATTGGCGGCTGGTGCTTGTGGCGGCCGCGGTCTGCCTGGTCGGCGCTATGGCGGCTATGCTGCTGCTTTCTCGCGCCCAGGAATGCGATGCCGGGCGGCGCAAGCTCTGGATCGGCGCTGCGGCTTTTGCTTTCGGCACCGGCGTATGGGCAACGCACTTCATCGCGATGCTGGCCTATGATGGCGGCATGCCGATCGGCTACCAACTGGGCCTGACAACGCTTTCTTTCCTCCTGTCGGTTGTCGGTTCGTGGGCGGCGATCCTCGTCGCTTCGGAAAGCCGCGGCAGGTTTTCTCACATCCGCGGCGGCGTCCTGATGGCGCTCGGCATCGCCTCCATGCACCTGACCGGCATGCAGGCGATCGAAACGCAGGCGGCAATCCTTTATGATCCCTTCATGACGCTGAGTGCGGTTCTCGCAGGAGCGCTGTTGTCGAGCGCCGCCTTCCACGCCTTTTTCCAATTGAAGGGACTGAGGCGGCTCCTCGCCTCGTCAATCACTTTTGTCCTCGCGATCTGCGCTCTCCATTTCATCTCGATGGCCAGCATCACGCTCGTGCCGGATCCCGGCAAAGAGGTTCCGGCAACGGTGCTCGATGCCAGCCTGCTTGCTGCGATCGTCGTTGTAGCGGCGACGACGCTCATTCTCATTGCGCTCGCAGCGGTCTTTATCGAAAGCCACCTGACGGATCTGAGGGGGCTCGCGAATGCCTCGCAGGAAGGGCTGCTGATCCTGCGGGAAGGCCGAATCATCGATGCCAATGAACGTTTCCAGGGGCTTTCCGGCTGGAAACTTGCCGATCTTGCCGGCAAGGCGCCTTTGGCTGTTTTGTCCGCTATTCAAGGGACTGGGCAGAACAGACCCAGCGAGACGCTGCTCAACACCAGGAACGGCAGGGAGATCGCCGTCGAAGTGACCGCGAGCAGGATCGTCTATCGCGGGCACAATTGCGAGGTGCTGGCGGTGCGTGATCTCACCGAGCGCAGGCAGGCCGAGGAGATGATCGAGCATCTCGCCCACCACGACGTCCTCACCGATCTGCCGAACAGGTCGCTGTTCGATACCCGCATCCGGCAGGCGCTGCAGATGGCTGGACGAAAGAACAGCGAGGTTGCCCTCTTCTATCTCGACCTCGATCGCTTCAAGGCCGTCAACGATATCTTCGGTCATGCCGAAGGCGACCGCATTCTCCGCAAGGTCGCCTCGATCCTGCGCCGCGTGGCCGATGAGAGCGATACGGTCGCCCGCCTCGGCGGCGATGAATTCGCCATCATTCAGCCCGCCGGGCAGCAGCCGGCGGCGGCGCAAAAGCTTGCGGCTGATATCCTCGGCGAATTCGCCGCCGAGATGGACACGGCGCGTGACCCGACCGCCGTCGGCGTCAGCCTCGGCATCGCACTCTATCCTGCGGATGGGGCTGCTGCTGAAGAACTCTGCAACAATGCCGATACTGCACTCTACCGCGTCAAGCATGACGGTCGCGGCAAGGTCTGTTTCTTCGACGCGGAAATGGATAAGACGGCACGGAACCGCCGCCAGATCGAAAGCGAACTGCGCCATGCAATCATCCGCAACCAGATCCATGTCAGCTATCAGCCGATCCTCGATGCGCTGAGCGGCGAGATCGGCGGCTACGAGGCCCTGATGCGCTGGAACCGGCCAGGTCACGGCTTGACCGAGCCCGATATCTTCATCCCGATCGCCGAGGAAAGCGGCTCGATCGTGCAACTCGGCGAATGGGTGTTGCAGCAGGCCTGCAGGGAGGCTGTGCGCTGGCCGCTGCCGTTGATGATCGCCGTCAATCTCTCGCCGGTGCAATTCATGCTGCCGAACCTCTGCGAGCGGATCGAGGCGATCCTCGCCGAAACCGGGCTTGCGCCCAGCCGGCTGGAGCTCGAGATCACCGAGGCGGCCCTCATTCGCGATCGCGACCGGGTGATGACGACGCTGCTGCGGCTGCACAAGCTCGGCGTGCACATCGTCATGGATGATTTCGGCACCGGCTTTTCCTCGCTTTCCAACCTGCGTTCATTCCCTTTCGACAAGATCAAGGTCGACCGCAGTTTCACCGGCGTGCTGGAACATGATGCGGCGGCACGCTCGATCGTGCGCGCCATCATCGGCCTTGGTCATAGCCTCGGAATGCCTGTCGTGACGGAGGGCGTGGAAACCGAGATGCAGCGCCGGATTGTCGTCGAGGAAGGCTGCGCGCAAGTGCAGGGCCTTTTACTCGGCAAGCCGGATATCGAGCCGAGTATCAAGCTTGCCGCCCACGAAAACGTCCTGACCGCACAGATCGAAACCGGCGTGTCCTCATTGCGAGGCGCACATGGTGCTGGCGAGTGATCTTACAGCGCCGCGCGTCTTTTCAGACGCGTCAGACGCGCGCGAAGGACGCTGTAGCACTTTGTGGACTGCCGCATAATTTTATCCCTTAAATCGATTCCGATTTAAGGAATTATGCAGTGGTCAAAGCGCCTTGGCGTTTTCCAGAAGCCGGCGGATATATTCAAGCGTCAGCTCGCGCTCGAAAACCCGAAACCCTTTAAACAGCGCAAGATCGGCCTCACGCGCGGTCTCGATCGCCTCGGCCTCCATGGCGCGGGCTCTCGGCGTCAGGAAGAGCAGTTGCGCCCGCTTGTCGGATGGATGCGGCCGGCGTTCGATTAGGCCGTCGCGGACCATGCGCGAAAGCGTATTGGCCATGGTCGCCTGCTCGATATCGACCCGCTCGAGAAGCTGTTTCTGGGTCAGCCCGTCCTCGGCCCAGAGTTCCAGCAGAATGGGGAACTGCCCAGGAGAAAAACCGAGCCCGACCGCGCGCTGGTGCAGCGAGCGGGCAAAACCCTTCGCCAGCTGGCTGGCAAGGTAGGCTCCCGAATCCATGCGGTTAAATCCCATGATTGCAAGTTAGGCTCAAAACCATGCCGGAGACAATGCAGCAAATCGCATACGATGCTCCATAACATGCAAGCGGCGATCAGAATTTCGAGTGTCTCGAAAAAACAAAAATCGCCATGGCCTGGAGGTTGGCCATGGCGACTTTAAAGTGGGGACAAAGGCCCGGAGAGGGGGATAAGGCCTTTGTCCAAGCCTGACGCGGCGGGGGACAAGCCGGTAATCAGACCCGCGGCGCAATCAAGCGCCGGTGACATGGATTTGTGCCTTAGAATGTGGTTTTTCAAGGGAGGGCCATCGTTACAAATCGGTAACAGTTTGGTGAGCCGGAATCCCTGCCGCACAATTCCTGAGATCGGAATCGATGGAAGGATAAAATTATGCAGCAACGCCAAGTGCCCAGCGTCCTTTGCACGTCCGAAAATGCGCGCGGCGACGTAGCGCTCCGAGCGCCATAATCCTTTTCGCGCGCCGAACTTTATGCCGAACTCCATATGGACCTCGTCCCATGCCCGCGCTATCCATGCACGCATGAAAAAAGGCGATCACCTCTTCCTAGTCGATGGTTCCGGATTCATCTTCCGGGCGTTTCATGCACTGCCGCCGCTGACCCGCAAGACCGACGGCCTGCCGATCGGCGCCGTGTCCGGTTTCTGCAACATGCTGTGGAAGCTGCTGAGGGACGCGCGCAATACCGATGTCGGTGTGACCCCGACGCATCTTGCCGTCATCTTCGATTATTCCGCCAAGACGTTTCGCAAGGATCTCTACAACGCCTACAAGGCGAACCGCTCCGCGCCGCCGGAAGAACTCATCCCGCAATTCGGCCTTATAAGAGAGGCGACCCGCGCCTTCAATCTGCCCTGCATCGAGACCGAAGGCTTCGAGGCCGACGACATCATCGCCACCTATGCCCGCCAGGCCGAAGCGACCGGCGCCGATGTCACCATCGTCTCCTCCGACAAGGATCTGATGCAGCTCGTCAGCCCCAATGTCCATATGTATGACAGCATGAAGGACAAGCAGATCGGCATTCCCGATGTCATCGAGAAATGGGGCGTGCCGCCGGAAAAGATGATCGACCTGCAGGCGATGACCGGCGATTCGGTCGACAATGTTCCCGGCATTCCCGGCATCGGCCCGAAAACCGCCGCCCAACTTCTCGAGGAATACGGCGATCTCGATACGCTGCTCGAACGCGCCACCGAGATCAAGCAGGTCAAGCGCCGCGAGACGATCCTCGCCAATATCGACATGGCCAGGCTCTCGCGCGATCTCGTGCGGCTGCGCACCGATGTGCCGCTCGATCTCGATCTCGACGGGCTGGTGCTTGAACCGCAGAACGGTCCGAAGCTGATCGGCTTCCTGAAGACGATGGAATTCACCACGCTGACGCGCCGCGTCGCCGAAGCCTGCGATTGCGATGCGAGCGCCATCGAACCGGCGATCGTCCGCATCGAATGGGGTGAGACGGCCCGCGGCCCGGATCTCGATGCGGCCGAGCCCGAGCCCGTTGCCGGCGGCATCCCCGATGTTTCCGGCGAATCCGTGCCGGTGCCGCCGCGTGCAAAGGCGAAGACCGCGGTCGAAGGCGCCTTTTCGCCCGCCGATCTTGCCAAGGCGCGGGCCGAGGCCTTCGCGACGCTGCCCTTCGATCATTCGACCTATGCCACGATCCGCGATCTGGCGACGCTCGACCGCTGGATTGCCGATGCGCGCGCCACCGGCCTCGTTGCTTTCGATACCGAGACCACCTCGCTGGATGCGATGCAGGCCGAGCTTGTCGGCTTTTCGCTGGCGATCGCCGACAATACGGCTGATCCCACCGGCACGAAGATCCGCGCCGCCTATGTGCCGCTCGTCCATAAGAACGGCGTCGGCGATCTGCTCGGCGGCGGCCTTGCCGAAAACCAGATTCCCATGGGCGATGCCCTGCCACGGCTGAAGGCATTGCTGGAAGACGAATCGGTTCTCAAGGTCGCCCAGAACCTGAAATACGATTACCTGCTGATGAAGCGCTACGGCATCGAGACCAGGAGTTTCGACGACACGATGCTGATCTCCTACGTGCTCGATGCCGGCACCGGCGCGCATGGCATGGACCCGCTCTCGGAAAAATTCCTCGGCCATACCCCGATCCCCTACAAGGACGTGGCGGGCAGCGGCAAGGCGAACGTCACCTTCGATCTGGTCGATATCGACCGCGCCACCCACTATGCCGCCGAAGATGCCGAGGTGACGCTGCGCCTCTGGCTGGTGCTGAAGCCGCGTCTGGCGGCGGCGGGATTGACCAGCGTCTATGAACGGCTGGAGCGGCCGCTATTGCCGGTGCTGGCGCGCATGGAAGCGCGCGGCATCACCGTCGACCGGCAGATCCTGTCGCGCCTCTCCGGCGAGCTGGCCCAGAGTGCAGCAAGGCTGGAGGACGAGATTTACGTGCTGGCCGGCGAGCGCTTCAATATCGGTTCGCCGAAGCAGCTGGGCGATATCCTGTTCGGCAAGATGGGCCTTGCCGGCGGCAACAAGACGAAGACAGGCCAATGGTCCACCTCCGCGCAGGTGCTCGAGGATCTGGCCGCCGCCGGTTTCGAATTGCCGCGCAAGATCGTCGACTGGCGCCAGGTCACCAAGCTGAAATCCACCTATACCGACGCACTTCCGGGTTACGTTCACCCCGAGACAAAGCGGGTCCACACCTCCTACTCGCTGGCATCGACGACCACGGGGCGCCTGTCCTCGTCCGAGCCGAACCTGCAGAACATTCCGGTGCGCACCGCCGAAGGCCGCAAGATCCGCACCGCCTTCATCTCGACGCCTGGCCACAAGCTGATCTCTGCCGACTACAGCCAGATCGAACTGCGCGTGCTTGCCCATGTGGCCGAGATCCCGCAACTGACCAAGGCCTTCGAAGATGGCGTCGACATCCACGCCATGACGGCGTCGGAAATGTTCGGCGTGCCGGTGGAAGGTATGCCGGGCGAGGTGCGCCGCCGCGCCAAGGCGATCAATTTCGGCATCATCTACGGCATCTCGGCCTTCGGGCTTGCCAATCAGCTTTCGATCGAGCGTTCGGAAGCCGGCGACTACATCAAGAAGTATTTCGAGCGTTTCCCCGGCATCCGCGACTATATGGAAAGCCGAAAGGCCATGGCGCGCGACAAGGGTTACGTCGAAACGATCTTCGGCCGCCGCATCAACTATCCCGAAATCCGCTCTTCCAATCCATCCGTGCGCGCCTTTAACGAGCGTGCGGCGATCAACGCGCCGATCCAGGGCTCGGCTGCCGACGTCATCCGCCGGGCGATGATCAAGATAGAGCCGGCGCTTGTTGAAGTCGGCCTTGCCGATCGCGTTCGCATGCTGCTGCAGGTGCATGACGAACTCATCTTCGAGGTCGAGGACGAGGATGTCGAAAAGGCGATGCCGGTCATCGTCTCGGTCATGGAAAACGCCACCATGCCGGCGCTGGAAATGCGCGTGCCGCTGAGGGTCGATGCCCGCGCCGCCACCAATTGGGACGAGGCGCATTAAAAGCATGTCGCGCAAAACTGTGCGGCGGTTTTGCGACAACGACATGCGTGGAAATAAAGCCTAAAGCGCCAGCAGCGATCTGAAAGATTGCGACGCGCTTCAGAGCACCTCCCCTAAATTGGCAAAGATTTTTCTCACTGCCAGAACTCATTGAAAGTGCAGCGATTTATCCCAAGGGGTCGTATCGGAACGATACGGCTGGAAGGAACTTATTAACCTTCCTTTTCTATCCCGGTAGGGTCGTAATTTGCAAAGCATGAGTGAGTAGCGGACGCATGCGTTTTCCCAGAACCAATTTGACGGATGCCGGAGATTTTTCCAGCGAGATTGAAACGGACCTTCCGGAGGAAAACCCAGGGGAGAAGCCGGCGGCACCCATCTGGCAGAGCAACTTTTCCCTCGCGCCCAATGTCCGTTTCACCCGCACGCCGGAAACGCTGATCAGCAGGCGGCGCGCGCCGAATGAGCCGGTTCGCGATGATTCGCAGATTGGACAGCAGGCGATACGGACAGAGCCGGTTGCCGTCGACGTGCCGTTCGATATCTATCTGCCGGAGCCGGACGACATTTCCGCAGCACGGCACAGGATCGAACTGCAGCAGTCACCTTTGCTTGACGAGCCCGGCGCGCCGGCTTTCCGCGCCAGCGCCGAGCTTTCCTCCATTTCGGATTTCGCCTTCTGGGAAGTCATGGCCTTCGAAGAGGCAGAGCCGGTTCGCGCGCCGCCGTTGATATCCTTCCCGAAGACCGAGACCTCGCCCGAATCGATCACGTCGCTGTTCCGGATCATGGAATGGCGCCCCGGCCGGCCGGCCCCGGCTCCCGTCGTCTCTCGCCCGGCCCGGCAGCCTGCCGCGGTCTCCGCAAAGGTCGCCGTGCGCCCTGCGGCCGCCATATCCCTGGAAAAGCCCAGGCGCATTCCTGTCGAGGCACCGGTCGCGCCGGCCCCCCGGGCTGCGCCGGCTCCTCACATCGCATCGGCCCTTCAGGCCGCGCCGGCGCCGCAGCGCACGCCGCCCGTCGCTGCGGTCCTGCCATCGCCGCGCCTGGCCGTGAGGCCCGAAAGGATCGACGCATCCGGCTATGAATTTCCGCCGCGCGCTCTGTTGCAGGAACCGCCGGAACGCCTCGGCGAGATCATGTCGCAGGAGACACTGGAGCAGAATGCCGGGCTTCTGGAAAGCGTGCTGGAAGATTTCGGCATCAAGGGCGAAATCATCCATGTCCGTCCAGGCCCTGTTGTCACCCTCTATGAATTCGAGCCGGCGCCGGGCGTGAAATCGTCGCGTGTCATCGGCCTTGCCGATGATATCGCCCGCTCGATGTCGGCGCTCTCGGCCCGCGTTGCCGTGGTCCCCGGCCGCAACGTCATCGGCATCGAATTGCCGAATGTCACACGCGAAACCGTTTACTTCCGCGAGATGATCGAGAGCCAGGATTTCGAGAAGAGTGGCTACAAGCTGGCGCTCGGCCTCGGCAAGACCATCGGCGGCGAACCTGTCATTGCCGAGCTCGCCAAGATGCCGCATCTGCTCGTCGCCGGCACCACCGGTTCCGGCAAGTCGGTCGCCATCAATACGATGATCCTGTCGCTGCTCTACCGCATGACGCCGGAACAGTGCCGGCTGATCATGGTCGACCCGAAGATGCTCGAACTGTCTGTCTATGACGGCATCCCGCATCTGCTGACGCCCGTCGTCACCGATCCGAAAAAGGCGGTCATGGCGCTGAAATGGGCCGTGCGCGAAATGGAAGAGCGCTATCGCAAGATGTCGCGCCTTGGTGTCCGCAACATCGACGGTTACAACGACCGCGTCGCCCAGGCCCGCGAAAAGGGCGAGACCATCCATGTCATGGTCCAGGTCGGCTTCGACAAGGGCACCGGCACTCCGATCGAGGAAAGCCAGGCACTGGACCTGACGCCGATGCCTTATATCGTCGTCATCGTCGACGAGATGGCCGACCTGATGATGGTCGCCGGCAAGGACATCGAAGGTGCGATCCAACGCCTCGCCCAGATGGCGCGTGCCGCCGGCATCCATCTGATCATGGCGACACAGCGTCCGTCGGTCGACGTCATCACCGGCACGATCAAGGCGAACTTCCCGACCCGCATCTCCTTCCAGGTGACCTCGAAGATCGACAGCCGCACCATTCTCGGCGAACAGGGCGCCGAGCAGCTGCTCGGTCAGGGAGATATGCTGCATATGCAGGGCGGCGGGCGGATTTCCCGTGTCCACGGTCCCTTCGTCTCGGATGTCGAGGTCGAAAAGGTCGTTGCCCATCTGAAGACCCAGGGCCGCCCGGAATATCTCGACACCGTCACCGCCGACGAGGAGGAAGAGACGGAAGAGGAAGAAGCCGGCGCCGTCTTCGACAAGAGCGCCATGGCTTCGGAGGATGGCAACGAGCTTTACGAGCAGGCGGTCAAGGTCGTCATGCGTGACAAGAAATGCTCGACCTCCTACATCCAGCGCCGCCTCGGCATCGGCTACAACCGCGCTGCCTCATTGGTGGAACGCATGGAAAAGGAAGGCCTCGTCGGCCCCGCCAACCATGTCGGCAAGCGCGAGATCGTATCGGGACGGGGCGACGGCGAGTAATCGCCGGCGGCCAGGGCGTCTGACGGATTCCTGTTTTACATCATCGAGGCAGCCAGCCGAACCGTCTCGCTGACAAACTCGGTCTTTCCGCCGGTATAAAAATCCCAATCGCCGTCTGCCTCCGCAGCCAGCTGGCGTTTCAGATCGGCATAGGCCTTGGCCCTCTCGGTGTGATCCCTGAGATAATCGCGAAACAGAATGCGCTCCCGATGCGCGCGATTATTAGGCCCGCAAAGATAGAGCTTGAAGCCATAACCTTCACGATCGCGCGTGAAGGCCCAGCGTTGCTCTCCTGTATCGCCGTGGAAGACGAAATCCGCCGCGCGCACGACCTCGATCGCCGCCGGCAGGAATGCCTCGGATTATCATCACGGCATCGAGGTCGATCTTCGGCTTGGCCGCCAGGCCAGCCACTGATGTGCTGCCGATATGATCGATGGAAAGCAGGCAGTCGCCGAGCAACGCGGAGACCTCGGTGCTGATCTCGGCAAACAGCCGCGGCCAGGAAGGATCGTAGTCGACCACCTTGATGACGCGCATGCCCTTCCTCTCGATCTGGTCAGGGCGCCTTGGTCAGCAATCCGTCGAGGATCTCGATCATCTTCTGCTCGGCCTCTTCGAGCGAGCCGCTATTGTCGAGCTCCACCACGTCATATTCGCCGCGCACCGTCAGTGGTCCGCGGGCAAGCCGGGCCATGATATCCTCATGCGTCTCGCGGCCGCGCGCCTCCAGCCGGCCGGCGAGCACCTCTGGACTGGCGGTAACGTTGATGACCTTCAGCCGCGGGAAGGCGGCCTGGAAGCGATGAAGCGCCGAGCGCGAGCCGTTGGCGACGACGACATGACCTCTCGACAGCGCCACCGAGACCTCGGCCGGGATACCGTATCTCAGGCCATGCGCTTCCCACCAGACGGCGAAGGAGCCTGACTGCTCCATGGAGGCAAAACCTTCGAGGGAGACGGAAAGATGGTCTTCGCCGCCGGCGTCACGGTGACGGGTGATGACGCGGCGGACGAAATGCACATCGTCGCGGCCCTTGAAACGCCGGGCCGCGAGGTTCATCAGCGTGTCCTTGCCAGCGCCGCTCGGTCCGACGACGACGACCATGATGCCGCGCTCGGCTCCGGCTCCGGGGTGGGGTTCGTGCGACATCATGCGACACGGTGTCCCTGGCGCCAGACCGAGCGTGTCACCGGCACGCCGTGCGAACGGTGGACGCGCACGAGATCGGCGCGCAGCCCCGCCGCGATCCGGCCGCGGTCATCGAGACTGACGGTGCGGGCGGGCGTCGACGTCACCATGGCGATCGCCTTCGGCAGGCTGATGCTCTCCACCTCGTCGGCGAGGATGAACGGCGCATGCAGCAGGCTGAGCGGTACGTAGTCGGAGGAAAGCACGTCGAGCACCCCCATTTCGGCAAGGTCGCGGGCGGCGATATTGCCGGAATGCGACTTACCGCGCACGATGTTCGGCGCCCCCATCAGTACGCTCATGCCGTGTCCGTGCGATGCCCGGGCGGCATCGAAGCTGGTCGGGAATTCGGCCAGGCGCACGCCGTTGTCGATCGCTTCGTCGACATGCGAGAGCGTCGCATCATCATGGCTTGCCACGGTGATGCCGCGCTCGGCGCAGACCTTGGCGATGGCGTTGCGGTGCGGCGTCGAATTGCGCGCCGATTCTGCCTGGCGCTTGGCGACGAAACGGGCGAAGGCCTCGTCGCTCAGCCCCCGCTTCTTCTGGTAGTAGAAAATATACTGATCCATCGTCTGGAACTGACGCTGGCCGGGTGCATGATCCATCAGCGAGACGAGCCGCACATGCCGGTCGTTTTCGAAATCGGCGAAATGTTCGAGCACATTGTCGGCCGAGACCTCGCAGCGCAGGTGGATGAGGTGCTCGGCGCGCAGCCTGCCTTCCGTCTCCGCCGACTGGATGGCATCGGCCATCTCGCGCATTTCGCCATGTTCGAAGCCGCCGTCCTCGTCCGCACCCATGCGCAGGCAGTCGAACACAGTGGTGATGCCTGATGTGACGATCTGGGCGTCATGCGCCTGGATGGCGGCGGTCTTGTTCCAGCGGATGCCGGGGCGCGGCTGATAATGCCCTTCGAGATGGTCGGTGTGCAGCTCGACAAGGCCGGGAATGATGTAGTCGCCTTCAAAATCTTCGCCGGCTACCGAGTTGCCCTCGGAGATATCGGCGATCTTCCCGTCGCGAATGAGGATCGAGCCCGAGAGGATGTCGTCCTCGAGAACGATGCGGGCGTTGGAAAACACGGTCTCTTTGCTCATGGCGTCAGGTCTTTCAGCTTTTGGCGCCGGCAAGCGGCAGCCAGGAATGAACTTTGAATGGGGCGCCGCGCGTCTCCTCGATGAAAACGGCAAGGCCGGAAATCGAAAGCGGCCGGCCGGTGAAATCGGCAAAGCGCTCGGTCAGGATCGCTTTCATCACCGCGGCGCGTGTCTCGGGCACCTGGCCGCTCAGTGTCATGTGAAAGCCG
The DNA here is from genome assembly GCF_032464805.1 of Rhizobium sp. 10PS4. Classification (NCBI taxonomy): domain Bacteria; kingdom Pseudomonadati; phylum Pseudomonadota; class Alphaproteobacteria; order Hyphomicrobiales; family Rhizobiaceae; genus Rhizobium; species Rhizobium sp. 10PS4. The sequence goes on from NZ_JAWDIW010000006.1 coordinate 165,902, forward strand.
AAATCCTCCATGACGTAAGGATAACCCCAGCGTTGCAGATGGGCGCGCTGGCTGTCGCTGAGCTTCTCCGGGTTGCGCCGCGTCATATCGGCCTCGGAAAGTGCTGCGCGGAACGGCTCGAACGACCTTACCACCTTCGCGGCGAAATCCTGAAGCGGTTGATGAAGAGAACCGGGAACGAGGGCAAAAAAACGGCCGAGCTGGCCAAGCACGAGTTCAGGAATCTCGAAGGCTTGCGTGCGCCGGGCAAAATCCTCGGCAACGGCCATGAGATCCTTCTCGGTGACGGAGGAGGCGAGCGAAAACGGCGCCTTGATCGTGGCGTGAAAGCCGTAGCGGCGGGGGTCGGCGGTCAGCTCGAACTGTTCTGCAGCACCCAGCTGCTCATGTTCCGGTGCAGGATAGGTCTCGCCGGTGAAGGCATTGCGGCCGAGCCAGAGCGAGGCCGCGCCGGTCAGGGGATCATCCTTCGGCGGCGAGAAATAGAGAGCGTAGCGCAAGGCTTTTATCCTGGAGATCGTCCAAACGGGGGAGTGCACTGTGCAGTGATTTGGCGGCGAACCGCAAGCTGGCTCCCGGCTAAAAGATTTCCGTGACAGAATGATGATGGCGTCAGTTCGTCAGTGGCCCTTTTTTCCCATCACGCGCGAACGCAGCGCATTCGAGAGGTTGTCGAAGGCGAAGATCACGAGGAGGATCAGCAGGACCATATAGGCGACTTTGTCCCAGTCCGAATTGGTCTTCATGGATTCGAGCAGCTTGAGGCCAATGCCGCCCGCACCGACGGCACCGATGACGGTCGCCGAGCGGGTATTCGATTCCCAGAAATAGAGCGATTGCGAGATGAACACCGGCAGGACCTGGGGGATGACGCCGTAGCGTTGGACGGCCACCGGTGCCGCACCGACCGATCTCACGCCCTCACGTTGCTTGTCGTCAATGTTCTCAAGCGCTTCGGCATAGACCTTGCCGAGCGCGCCCGTATCGGTGAAGAAGATCGCCGCGATGCCCGGAAGCGGCCCTGGGCCGAAGGCACGGGTGAAGAACAACGCCCAGATCAGCATGTCGATCGAGCGCAGGAAGTCGAAGAGCCGCTTCGTGGCCCAGTTCGCAGCGCGGCTTCGCGTTATGTTGCGCGCGGCGATGAAGGCGAGCGGAAAAGCGACCAGCGTGCCGAAGAGCGTACCGACAAAGGCCATGACCAGCGTCTGCATCAACTTCGACAGGATGTCGCGATGCTGCCAGCTTGCGTTATTCAGGAAGTTGTCGAACGCCAGCGAGGCATTCGACTGGTTGGGATCGAGCCGTTCGCCGGAGAACATCAGGCCGACCACCTCAGGCAGGTTCCGGCCCCAGAAGGGCGACTGCGTATCGAAGAAGAAGTTCGCCCAGCCGAGAAAGCGGCGCTGGACATAGACCTGGCTGGTACGGATTTCCGCCTGTCCCGCGAAGCCGTAATAGACGATCACCTTGTTGTCGTCCTGCTCCATCTGGGCAGGCGCATCGGCCGGCAGGGAGGCGCGATCGCGGGTGACGGTCACGGGATAGAGCTTGCCGCCGATATAGACGTCGACGCGGCTCGGCGTCACTTCCATGCGGTCCTCGTCGCCACCGAAGATGACGGTGTATCGGCTGCTGTCGGCATTGGGCTTCAGCCAGTTGATATCGGCGCCCTCGGGATACTGGCGGCGGCTCGTCCATTGGGGGACGACCTGATCGTTCTGGAAACGCAGGCGCGGCTGGGCGCGCCAGGAATACCAGTCCTGGACATAGATCGCAGCACGGTCCCAGTTGCCGTTCACAAAGGTGGGGATGACGTTGAAGAAGGCGAAGCAGAAGGCAAGATAAATGAAAACCGCAGCTGAAATGAGGAGCAGACCCCAGCGTTGCATGAAGCTGCGATGGAAGACGTCCGGATAGGCGGAAAGCAGTCGTTCGCGCTCGGCGGCGTTGATGGTCGGAACCGAGGACATCAGGCTGCTCCCTGTCCGAATTCGAAGGACTGCTTGCCGATCAGCCGGCGGCGCAGCCAGGCGGAGAATTGGTCGACGCAAATGACGGTGATCAGCAGCAGGATGATGATCGCATAGGTCTTGGCAGCATGGTCGCGTCCGATCGACAGACTGAAGACCTCACCTATGCCACCGCCGCCGACGGCGCCGATTATAGTCGAGGCGCGCACGTTGATCTCAGTCCGCAGCAGCGTGTAGGAGACGAAGTTCGGCAACACCTGCGGCAGGATCGCGAAGCGCACACGCTCCAGCCAGCTGGCGCCGGCGGCGCGCAGCCCTTCATCCGGCTTCATGTCGGCATTCTCGACGACTTCGAAGAACAGCTTCCCAAGCGCGCCGACGGTATGGACCCATACCGCGATGATCGCTGAAATCGGTCCGATCGACAGGATCGCGGCGAGAAGACCGGCGACGACGATTTCCGGGAAGGCGCGCATGATTTCCATGATGCGCCGCACGACCCAGCGCGTCACGCCTGCACCGACCAGATTGGTGGAAGCGAAAAAGCAGAGCAAGAACGCGCCGCTCGCACCGAGAATGGTGGAGACGATGGCGATGTTGAGCGTGATCGCGAGCTGGTAGAAGAAATTCGGGATGTAGAAACTATCGGTGATCCAGACGCGGTCGCTTGTATAGTCGTATTTGATCGAACCGTCAGAGAAGGGCGACGGTAGGTCGAACATGGCGCGGAAGATCTCCAGCGGACTGTCCGGCACGAAGCTCTTCATGAAGTCGAAGAAATAGGGAAGTCGCTCGAAGAACTTACCCGAATTGGCGCCGTTGGCGAAGTCGAGCGAGGCGCCGAGGATGATCAGGAAGACCACGATTGAAACGACGGTATAGATCCGCCGCGTCCGAACCTGGCTCTGATAATGATCGAGGATGGTGCGTGAGCCCTCCTGCAATCCGCTCAGAGAGTCCGCGCCGGCCGAGTGCGCCATATGTGGCTTCCTTCTTGGAAAACGGCGGCATCATCATGATGCCGCCGCAAGACTGTTCAGACTTGATGATCAGCCGCCGATAACGGCCTTACGGGCATCGATGATCGTCTGGTAGAAGCTCTGGTCGACCGGCGCCCAGTCAACGTAGCCGCCGCCCGTGAACGATTCGAAGCAGCTCTTGTCTGTCTTCGGCAGTTCGGCGAAATAGGCGGTAACCTTCTTCTGGAGGTCGGCCGGCAGCTTCTGGGAAACCATCAGCGGGCCGTTCGGGATGAGCGGCGACTTCCAGACTTCGACGATATCGTCCATGTCGAGCAAGCCCTTGGTGACCATCTGGTGCAGGTTGCCGGACGTGTAGCCCTGCGCCCAGTCGCCCTGACCGGAACCGAAGGTGGTACCGACATCGAACTTTTTGTCGAGAACGCCGAGAACGAGATTCTCGTGGCCGCCGCCGAAGCCGGTTTCAGCGAAGTACTGCTTGACTGGTGCGCCGGTGGCCTTCGGAAGGGCAACGTTAGGAACAAGGTAGCCGGAGGTAGAGTCCGGATCGGCGAAGCCGAGCTTCTTGCCCTTGGCGTCGGCAAGCGTCTTGATGCCGGAGTCCTTGCGGGCAACCATGATCGAGTAGTAGCCGGTCGAACCGTCTGCCTGCTTGGTAGTCAGAACCGGGGTGACGGCGTTCGGATCCTTGATATAGACCGCGGCGTAAGAGGCGGCGCCCATGACGGCGAGGTCAATCGTGCCGCCAAGGAGACCCTGGATGACGCCGTTGTAGTTCGGCGACGGGAAGAGCTGAACTTCAGAAACGCCAGTGGCAGCGATCAGGCCGGGCTTGACGCATTCGGTGCGGCGAACCTGGTCGGCTTCGTTTTCACCGCCATCGAGACCGATGCGGAGGACCTTGACGTCCTGGGCAGCGGCATTGCCGGCGAGGGCGGCGACGGCGATGGTTGCCATCATGATCTTGCGGAATGCAGACATGGAAGTCTCCTTTTGTGACATGGTTTGTTTGTCAGTTATTTTTCCGACCGTTGTCCCGTCGGCCGGAAACGGTCAGTGCACGGCAGCGGCTTTGGCCATCCTGCCGGATGAGAGATCCGCGGCGCGCCGCTTGGATTCGAGGCTGGTCGAGGTCAGCGTTTCGTCGATGCCGGCGCCATCCTTGTCGGTCCCGTAGATTTCCTTCACCGCTTCGGCGGTCAGCTCCGAGGGCTGGCCGTCGAAGACGACGCGGCCGCCGGCCATGCCGACGATGCGCTCACAATAGTTGCGGGCGGTATCGAGCGTGTGAAGGTTGGTGATGACGGTGATGCCCTCGCGCTCGTTGATATCGCGTAGCGCATCCATGACGATCTTGGCATTCAGCGGATCGAGCGAGGCGATCGGCTCGTCGGCGAGAACCATTTTCGGGTTCTGCATCAGCGCGCGGGCGATTGCCACGCGCTGCTGCTGGCCACCGGAAAGCGTGCCGGCTGCCTGCAGCGCCGTCTGCTCGATGCCGAGGCGTTCGAGTGCCGCGATGGCATGCACGCGTTCCTCGCGGGTGAAGATGTTGAGCAGGCTCAGAAGCGTCGAGCGGTGGTTGAGGCGGCCGAGCATAACATTGGTGAGAACGTCGAGGCGCGGCACCAGGTTGAACTGCTGGAAGATCATCGCGCAGTCGCGCTGCCAGTTGCGCAACGCCTGGCCGCGAAGCCCGGAGACCTCGACGCCGGCGAAATGAACGGAGCCGGAGCTCGGCTCCTGAAGGCGGTTGATCATGCGCAGCAGCGTCGACTTGCCGGCGCCGGAGCGGCCGATGATGCCGACCATCTGGCCTTGGGGAATGGCGAGCGTGACGGAATCGACAGCGAGCTTTTTTCCGAAACGACGTGTGACATTCTTCAGCTCGAACATCATGCTCTTCCCTTGCAATCCATGCCTTGATCAGCATCGCATTAGTCCCGCTTGATGAACCTCGCATGTCATATTTGTGTAAGTCCTGTCACAATTCTTCGCCCCCTATATCGGGGGTTTTAACCGCCGTAGCGGGATAGGAAATCTTCCGCGTTCAGGTTGCGAAAATCCTCGAGCGCCTGGTGCAGTCGGGCATGCTCCCAATCCCACCAGGAAAGCCTGTCCATCCGTTCGCCGACCTCTCTTGGAAAGCGCTCTCGGATGAGCTTTGCCGGCACGCCGCCGACGATCGTATAGGGCGCGACGTCCTTCGAGACGACGGCGCCGGCTCCGATCACCGCGCCATTGCCGATGTTGACGCCCGGCAGAATGGTCGCCCCGTGGCCGATCCAGACATCGTTGCCGATCGTCACGCGGTTTGCGCGACGCCAGGCGAAGAAGTCCGTCTCTATGTCGCCGTCCGGCCAATAGTCGGCGGCGCGATAGGTGAAATGATGAAGTGTCGCGCGCCAGGTCGGATGGTTGGTGGCGTTGATGCGCACGGCGGCGGCGATATTGACGAACTTGCCGATCGTCGCACACCAGACCGAGCCATCCTGCATGATGTAGGAATAGTCGCCGAACGTGGCCTCGCTGATGCGGCAGCGTTCAGAGACCTCCGTATAGCGCCCGAAAGTGGAATCGCTGACGGATGCCGTTTCATGAAAGTAGGGCTCAATGCCCAGCTTGCGGCTCATGCAGCGATCTTCCGGGGTGAGAATTGCTGGACGTCGAGGATGCGGTCGGCGACGGCTTCGCGCACCTCTTCGTCGTGGAAGATGCCGAGAAGGGCCACACCCGCCTTCTTCTTTTCCGCGATCATGCCGACGACGACGGCACGGTTCCTGGCATCGAGCGAGGCCGTGGGCTCGTCGAGAAGCAGGATCGTGTGCTCGGTGATGAAGCCGCGCGCGATGTTGACGCGTTGCTGCTCACCGCCGGAGAAGGTGGCGGGCGGAAGCTGCCAGAGCGTTTCCGGCAGATTGAGCCTGGCAAGCAGGGCGCCCGCCTTTTGCCGTGCTGTGACGGCGTCCTCGCCGCGTGCCACCAGCGGCTCGGCAACCACGTCGATCGCCGCGACGCGCGGCACGGTGCGCAGGAACTGGCTGACATAACCGAGCGTATTGCGGCGGACGTTGAGCACGGTGCGCGGATCGGTGGAGGCGAGATCGACGATGCGTCCGTCGTGGCGAATGAGGATCTGGCCGGTGTCGACGGCGTAATTGCCGTAGATCATCTTAAGCAGCGAGCTCTTTCCGATGCCCGATGGCCCGCCGAGCACGACGCATTCGCCCGATGCGACGGAGAAGGCGACATCGGAGACGACGGGTAGCTTGATGCCGTCGCGCAGATGCATGGTGAAGCTCTTCGAGACTTCGGAAACGACGAGGGGCGTTGCCATATTCTTCTTCCTTGGTTTCGGGCCTCAGACCTGCAGGATCGAGGAGACGAGCAGCTGCGTATAGGGTTCGCGCGGGTCGTCGAGCACGCGGTCGGTGAGCCCGTGTTCGATAACGTAGCCGTCCTTCATCACCATCATCCGGTGCGAGAGCAGGCGGGCGACGGCGAGATCGTGGGTGACGATGATGGCCGAGAGACCGAGATCGTTGACGAGGCCGCGCACGAGATCGAGCAGGCGCGCCTGCACCGAGACGTCGAGGCCGCCGGTCGGCTCGTCCATGAAGACGAGGCGCGGGCCGGTGACGAGGTTGCGGGCGATCTGCAATCGCTGGCGCATGCCGCCCGAAAAGGCGCGCGGCTGGTCGTCGATGCGGTCGGCGTCGATCTCGACGCGTTCGAGCCAGTCGATCGCCGAAGCGCGGATCTTGCCGTAGTGCCGGTCGCCGATCGCCATCAGCCGTTCGCCGACATTAGCGCCGGCAGAAACGGTCATGCGCAGGCCGTCGGCCGGGTTCTGATGCACGAAGCCCCAATCGGTGCGCATCAGGAAACGTCGCTCGGCCTCGTTCATGCGATAGAGATCGCGGTAGCTTCCGTCGCGCATGTGATATTCCACGCTGCCGGTGCTCGGCAGCAGCCGGGTGGAGAGGCAGTTGAGCAGCGTCGTCTTGCCGGAGCCGGATTCACCGACGATGGCGAGCACTTCGCCGGGCCAGAGTTCGAAGGAGACGTCGCGGCAGCCGATGCGGTTGCCGTAGAATTTCGAAACGTCGTGGACTTTGAGAAGCGGGGTGTCGCTCATTCTGCAGCCTCCCGGGCCAGCATCTCGCCGACATGGCCGTGCTCGCGGCGGTCTTCGCAATGATCGGTATCGGAGCAGACAAACATCCGCCCGCCCTTATCGTCGAGAACCACTTCGTCGAGATAGACGTCCTCGGCGCCGCAAAGGGCGCAGGGTTTGTCGAAGCGCTGGATATCGAAGGGATAATCCTCGAAATCCAGGCTGACGACGTCGGTATAGGGCGGAACCGCATAAATGCGCTTCTCGCGTCCGGCGCCGAAGAGCTGCAGCGCCTCCGACATGTGCATCTTCGGATTGTCGAATTTCGGCGTCGGCGACGGGTCCATGACATAGCGGCCATGGACCTTCACCGGGTAGGCGTAGGTCCGCGAAATGCGGCCGTTATGGGCGATGTCCTCGTAGAGCTTCACATGCATGAGGCCGTATTCTTCGAGCGCATGCATCTTGCGGGTCTCGGTCTCGCGCGGCTCGAGGAAACGTAGCGGCTCGGGGATCGGCACCTGGTAAACGAGCACCTGCCCGAGCCTAAGCTTTTCCTCGGGAATGCGGTGGCGCGTCTGGATGATCGTCGCATCCTTGGTATGCGTCGTCACCGCGACATTAGCGACCTTCTGGAAGAAGGCGCGGATCGAAACGGCGTTGGTCGTGTCGTCGGCGCCCTGATCGATGACCTTCAGCACGTCATCAGGTCCGATGATCGAGGCCGTCACCTGCACACCGCCGGTGCCCCAGCCATAGGGCATCGGCATTTCGCGCGAGGCGAAGGGCACCTGGTAACCCGGAATGGCGATCGCCTTCAGGATGGCGCGGCGGATCATCCGCTTGGTCTGTTCGTCGAGATAGGCGAAGTTGTAGCTGGCCAGATCGGTCATTCGGCGGCTTCCTTCATGTCTTCGCCACCGTTGCGGGCGGCTTCGAATTCGCGGCGCATGCGGCGGACGAGATCGAGTTCGGCCTGGAAGTCCACATAATGCGGAAGCTTCAGATGCTCGACGAAGCCCGTCGCCTGGACGTTGTCGGAGTGCGAGATGACGAATTCCTCGTCCTGGGCCGGCGCGGTGATGTCCTCGCCGAGCTCTTCGGCACGAAGCGCCCGGTCGACCAGCGACATCGCCATCGCCTTGCGCTCGCTCTGGCCGAAGACCAGGCCGTAGCCGCGGGTGAATTGCGGCGGTGCCTTGGCCGAACCCTTGAACTGGTTGACCATCTGGCATTCGGTGATCTGGATCGTGCCGAGCGAGACGGCGAAACCGAGTTCCGGCACGTCGAATTCCACCTCGACGTCGCCGATGCGGATTTCACCGGTGAAGGGGTGATTGCGGCCATAGCCGCGCTGGGTGGAGTAACCGAGCGCCAGCAGGAAGCCCTCGTCGCCGCGGGCAAGCGCCTGCAGGCGGAGATCCCGGGTCATCGGAAATTCCATCGGCTCGCGGGTCAGGTCGCCGATCTCGTGATCTTCCGGCATGTCGCCGTCAGCCTCGATCAGGCCTTCCTCGCCGAGGATCTCGGAGACGCGCATGACGCGGCCGGTCTCGGCGGGGCGCTGAGCGGGCGTTTCCACCGCCTCATCCGAAAGCAGCGAGGGATCGAGCAGGCGATGGGTATAGTCGAATGTGGGCCCAAGAAGCTGGCCGCCCGGCAAATCCTTGTAGGTCGCCGAGATGCGGCGTTCGATCGTCATATCAGCCGTGTCGAGCGGCTTCGAATAGCCGAAACGCGGTAGCGTCGTGCGGTAGGCGCGCAGCAGGAAGATCGCCTCGATCATGTCGCCCCGCGATTGGCGGATGGCGAGGGCTGCGAGCGTGCGGTCGAAAAGCGAAGCCTCAGCCATGACGCGGTCGACGGCGAGTGCCAGCTGCGCCACGATCTGGTCGATGCCGATCGCCGGCAGCGAACGATCGCCGCGGCGGCGGTCGGCGAGCAGGCGGTGGGCATTGGCAATGGCGGCCTCGCCACCCTTGACGGCAACATACATGAGCTCAGATCTCCGTTGCTGTGATCTTGGTGGTGCGCGGCAGGCAGAGGAAGCGTTTACCCGCCGTCAGCACGATGTCGACGCCGCGCGGAAAGAGCGCACGGTTCTCCGTCCAGAGCCGCAGGAAGGTCTCCGGCAGGCCGACCGGCGCCATCTCCGCTACACTCTGGATGCCGGGACCCATCAGCGTCAGCATGCGGCCGCCCTCGAGTTCGGCGAGTTCGATGACGAGGGTCGTCGAGCGGTCGGGATATTCCTGCGTACCTGATGCAAAGAGGCCGAAGGAGGAAAGTGCGGTGCCAGCCTCGGTGAAAGCAAAGCGCGCCTCGGCCTTTTCGGTCGTCAGCGGCGCGCCGGTATGGAAGCCGAGCCACTCCGGCACGGCGGATCTCGCCAGTCCCTGGGAAAGCCAGACGGGCGTGTCGTGGTCGCAAAGCGTCAGCGCGATCGTGCCAGCGGCGATGCCGAGCGGCGCCGGCGGAGCGACGTCGGGCTGAACCGTCTGGATCGTGCCGGGGCGGGCCATGCCGTCCATCAGCATCTTGAAGACGCTTTGGGCATGGAAGACCGGCTCGGCAAAGCCGCCGGTCAGAGCTTCTGTCTTCAGGCCCATCAGTTGTCTCCCCGCACCATGGTGAAGAAATCGACGCGGGTTGCCGCCGTCTCGTCCGCCTTGCGGCGTTCGGCATCGGCGATCCGCTCAGTGATCGGTAAAAGCAGTGCCTGTTCGACGAAATCCTTCGTCGCCTCCTCCTGCCAGAGCGCGTCGAAGATCGCCGCAAGCCGGGCCTTCTCGCGGTCGGTGCCGAGCGCCTGCGCATGACCGACCGCACCGGAGCCGAGCCGGACCGTCGCCCGCGTCACGGTCACTTCGCCGAGATTGAAGGGAGCGCCGCCGCCGCCGATGCGTCCACGCACCATCACCAGCCCGGTCTCCGGTCCGCGCACCGGATGGGCCACAGGCTTTTCCGGCAATGCATCGAAGACCGCCTGAAGTTCGCCCCGCTCCGCCCGCGCCAGCAGATCGGCGGCGCGTTTGCGCCCGGATGCCGTCTGTGACGCAGCGTCTGTCCTGTCCGCTGATATCATCGCCGCTTCCCTTAAAATGTCTATTGATATAGACAACTATACAAGATACACTTAGCTCTAAATCGATGTCGTGACAAGCGTGTGACATCGCGAGTTAAATGGGTGGGCAGGGGTGGAATGGCGGGATTGAAGCAGGTGCAAAGGCAAACCGGCGTGGCGCTCTGGCGCCAGATCGCCGATCGGATTCGCGAGGCGATCAGCACCGGAGCCTATGACGAAACGGGAATGGTACCGCCGGAAACCATGCTGGCGCTGCAATTCGGCGTCAACCGGCATACGGTGCGCAGCGCTTTGGCGGCATTGGCGCAGGAGGGGATCGTCCGTGCGGTACAAGGCCGCGGCACGCTGATCGAGCGCAAGGAGCGGCTGAATTTCCCGATCACCAGGCGCACGCGCTTCACCGCCGGCATCGGCGATCAGGCCCGTGAAATGCGAGGCCTTCTGCTCGATGAGGCGAAGGAGGAGGCGAGTGCCGAGATCGCCCGCTGGCTGGGCCTGAAGCAAGGAGATCAGGTGATCCGCCTGGAAACATTGCGCCAGGCAGATAAGCGGCCGGTTTCAAGGGCGACGAGCTGGTTTCCCGCCAAGCGCTTTGCCGGTATCGGTGAGGCTTACCGGACGGGGGAATCGATCACCAAGGCTTTCGCCGAACTCGGCCTGCCGGATTATGTGCGCGCCACGACCGAGGTGACGGCCGCCCATGCCAGTGCGGCCGATATGGCCGACTTAGAACTCACCCCCGGCGCGATCCTTCTGATCGCCAAGGCGATGAATACCGATCTTGAGGGTGTGCCGGTGCAATATTCGGTCAGCCGCTTCGCGGCCGACCGGGTACAGTTCACCATCGAGAATTAAGCGCCTTTCCCCGCCGAAGCGGGGAAAGATCAGCTGAGATCAATGTGCGCCCGACATATCGCCGAGCACTTCCTTGGAAGCGACGGTGGAATCCGCCTTCAGCGTGTAGACCATCGGCACGCCGGTCGCGAGATTGAGGGCAAGCACGCCTTCGCGGGTGAGCTTGTCGAGCACCATGACAAGCGAGCGCAGCGAATTGCCGTGCGCGGCAACCAGCACCTTCTCGCCCCTGAGCACGCGCGGCAGGATTTCTGTGAGGTAGTAGGGCCAGACGCGGGCGCCGGTGTCACGCAGGCTTTCACCGCCGGGAGGCGGCACGTCATAGGAGCGGCGCCAGATATGCACCTGTTCCTCGCCCCATTTGGCGCGTGCATCGTCCTTGTTGAGGCCCGAGAGGTCGCCGTAGTCGCGCTCGTTCAGCGCCTGGTCGCGGATCGTCGGGAGATCGGGCTGGCCGACCTTGTCGAGGATGAGCTTCAGCGTGTGCTGCGCACGCACCAGCACCGAGGTATAGGCGACGTCGAATTTGATTCCGTATTCGGCGAGCGCCGCACCGCCTGTATTGGCTTCCTGGATGCCGAGCTCGGTCAGATCGGGATCCTTCCAGCCGGTGAAGAGATTCTTCAGATTCCAGTCACTCTGGCCGTGGCGAACGAGGACGAGGGTACCGCTCATGAATATGCCTCCGTAGTATCGTTATGAGGAAGAAAGCCCGAGCACGTCGAGCATGGAATAGAGACCCGGCTTCTTGTCGCGCGCCCAAAGGGCGGCCTTGATGGCGCCGCGCGCAAAGATCGAGCGGTCGGCCGCACTGTGCGACAGGGTGACGATTTCACCTTCTCCGGCAAAAAGCACGGAATGTTCGCCGATGACGGAGCCGCCGCGCAGCGTCGCAAAGCCGATCGTGCCCGCCTCGCGGGCGCCGGTATGGCCGTCGCGCACCCGGACCGATTGCGAGGCAAGATCGATGCCGCGCCCCTTTGCCGCGGCCTCGCCGAGGAGAAGGGCGGTGCCGGACGGCGCATCCACCTTGTGCTTGTGGTGCATTTCCAGGATCTCGATATCCCAGTCATCAGGATCAAGCGCACGCGCTGCCTGCTCTGCGAGCACGCCGAGCAGATTGACCCCGAGGCTCATATTGCCCGACTTGACGATGCGGGCATGGCGCGCCGCCGCGGCGATCTTGGCATTGTCGTCGGGTAAACAGCCCGTCGTGCCGATGATATGGACGATGCGGGCCTGCGCGGCAAGGCCTGAAAATTCTACCGTTGCGGCAGGCGAGGTAAAGTCGAGCACGCCTTCGGCATCGAGAAAAGCGTTGAGCGGATCGTCGCCGATGGTGACACCGGTCGGGCCGAGACCGGCGATCTCGCCGGCATCCTTGCCGACGAAGGGCGAGCCGGCGCGCTCGACCGCGGCATGCAGCCTCACGCCCTCGATGGAATGGATGAGCCGGATCAGCGTCTGCCCCATGCGTCCTGCTGCGCCAACCACCACCAGTTTCATCGCAGCATCGCTCATGTCAGTCTCACCAGGTCAGTTTGAATCGGAGGCCGAAGGCCTCTGCAGGTTGTTGAGGCGAGCGTAAAGACCGTCGCTGACCTTCGCAAGCGTCTCGTGATTGCCTTCCTCGACGACGCGGCCCTGCTGCATGACGACGATCTTGTCGGCCCGCACCACGGTCGAAAGCCGATGGGCGATGACGACGACGGTGCGTCCGCTCATCGCTTCGTCGAGCGCTTTCTGCACGGCCGCCTCGGATTCGGTGTCGAGGGCCGAGGTCGCCTCGTCGAGAAGCAGGATCGGCGCATTGCGCACCAAAGCGCGCGCGATCGATAGCCGCTGGCGCTGGCCGCCCGAAAGCGTCACGCCGTTTTCGCCGACCGGTGTCTCGTAACCCTGCGGCTGTGCCGAGATGAAGTCATGCGCATAGGCAAGCCGGGCCGCCTCTTCCACCTCGGCATCGGTCGCTTCCGGCCGGCCATAGCGGATATTGTCGCGGATCGTGCCCTCGAACAGATAGGGCTGCTGCGAGACATAGGCGAGCTGCTGGCGCAGCGACTTCTTGGTGATGTGGGCGATGTCCTGTCCGTCGATCAGGATTTCGCCCTCGCGCGGATCGTAGAAGCGCGGAATGAGGCTGATGACGGTGGACTTGCCGGCGCCGGAGGGACCGACCAGCGCTGTGGTCGCGCCGCCCTCGGCGGTGAAACTGACGCCGCTGAGCACGCTCTCATTGCCGTAGGCGAAGGAAACATTGCGGAATTCGATCCTTGCCTGCGTCACCGTCAGCGGCCGGGCATCCGGCAGGTCCCGTTGGCGCGGTTCCATGTCGAGCAGTTCATAGATCATCCGCGCATTGACGACGGCACGCTCCATCTGAACCTGCAGGCGGGCAAGCCGGCGGGCCGGGTCATAGGCAAGCAGCAGCGCCGTGACGAAGGAGAAGAAGGCGCCCGGCGGCACATTGAAGTAGATCGAGCGGTAGGCGGCATAGGCAAGCACGCTGGCGACGGCAAAACCTGCGAAGCTTTCCGTCAGCGGAGAGGTGCGTTCGGAAAGCCGGGCAATCCGGTTCGCCCGGCTTTCGGCGCCCTTGATCAGTTTGTTGACCTTGCGTTCCAGTTCTTCTTCCATCGTGAAGGCTTTCACGATGGCGATGCCCTGGATCGTCTCCTGCATGGCGCCGAGAACATGGCTGTTCAGATGCACGGCCTCGCGGGTCGCCGAGCGCAGCCGCTTGGAAACATAACGCAGTGCATAGAGTAGCGGCGGCGCCATGATGAACACGGCAAGGCTGAGCAGCGGATCCTGGATGATCATCACGGCGAGCAGCGAAACGAAGGTCAGCAGGTCGCGCACCGTCGAGGTGATCGTCAGGTTGAGCACGTCGCGGATGCCGCTGACGTTCTGGCTCACCTGCGCGGCGATATGGGCCGAGCGCGCCTCGCTGAAGAAGCCGACCGAAAGCGTCATCAGATGCGCATAGAGCCGGCGCTGGTAACGGGCGACGATATCGTTGCCGACCCTGGAAAGCGCCACCGCCTGGCCATAGCTCGCAAAACCGCGCAGCACGAAGGCGATGAAGATCGAAAGACAGATGATCCAGACGACGTCGGCGCGCCGATTGGCGAAGGCCTCGTCGATGATTGCCCGCATGATCCAGGCGGTGAACGCCGTCGAAAGCGCCACCACGATGAGGCAGGCGATCGCAAAGACATAGCCCCACAGATGGTCGCGGCCGTTTTCAGCGATGATGCGCTTCAGGATGCCGGTTACGGTATCGCTGCTGACGCTCTGCGTTCTGCTTTCCGCCGCTTCCAAATAGGGTTTCCTGTCTCGGGCCAAGCGCCCCGCGAGGGCGACACGCACTTTTGCCGGGGTCTATAAAGAGTTGGGACCGGTTTGGCTAGAGCGCCGCGCGTCCGGATGGGACGCGCCAAGAACGCTCTATTGCCTTGCATGCCGGGGTTAGCGCCGCCAGCGGCGGCCTTCCGTCGAGACGCCGAAATTCGCCGGCATGCGCGCATAGGAGGAAAGCCCGGCAAGCGCCGCCAGCGGATGCGTCACCACATAGGTCGGGATAGTGCGAAGCAGCGTCGTATGCGGCGCCTTGTCCTCGAAGGCGATGCGGAATTCCGGCCTCTTCAGCGCCGGGATGATCTTCTGCGAAATCCCGCCTGAGAGATAGACGCCGCCGCGCGCCATGAACACCATCGCCATGTCGCCCGCCACGCGGCCGAGATAGGTGGCAAACAGCGAGACGGTCTCTATGGCTGCCTTGTCGCTGCCGGCAAGCGCGTGCGAGGTGATGTCGGCGGGATCCTTCATCGTCGGCTCGATGCCGTCGACCACGCAAATGGCATGGTAGAGGTTGACGAGGCCGCGCCCGCACAGGATCTGTTCGGCCGAAACGCGGCCTTCGATCGTCTCGATATGCGGGAAGATTTCATAATCGCGCTTGCTGCGCGGCCCGAGATCGACATGGCCGCCTTCGCCGGGAACCGGGATCCAGCTGTGCTGGGCATGCACGAGCCCGCCGACGCCGAGGCCGGTGCCCGGTCCGAGCACGACGCGGGAGGCGATCATGTCGCCGGTGGCGTCGCCGATGCGTTCGCGGTTTTCATCCGAAAGCGCGGCGATTGCCAGCGCCTGCGCCTCGAAATCGTTGACGACGAGCACATCCTCCATGCCGAGGCCCTCGATCATCGTCTTCGGCCGCACCACCCAGTCGCAATTGGTCAGCGGGATCTCGTCGTCGTTGATCGGGCCGGCGACGGCGAGGATCGCCGAGCGCGGCTGCACGACAGTCTTGTCGAGCACGCCTTGCTGGATCGCTTCATCTATCGTGGCGAAATCCGCCGTGCGCACGTTCGGAAACTGCTTCGGCTCGGCATAGGCATCGGCCAGGATGGAGAAGCGGGCATTCGTGCCGCCGATATCGCCGATCAGGATCGGGAAAGGCAGCGGAGCGGTGCTGTTGTTCGGTTTTGGCATGGCCGGTTCCGTGCTGATCAGGCTTCGAGTGTGGGAAGAAGTTTTGTAGCGGTCGCGTGGTTGAGCGCCATCGGAATATCATAGACGATCGCCAGCCGCATCAGCGCCTTCACGTCGACATCGTGCGGCATCGGCGTCAAAGGGTCGACGAAAAATATCAGGGCGTCGACCTCGCCGGTCGAAATCAGCGCGCCGATCTGCTGGTCGCCGCCGAGCGGTCCGCTTTTCAGCCTCGTAACGTTGAGGTCGGGAGCGGCGTCGAGCACCCGCCCGCCGGTCGTGCCCGTCGCGACGATCTTCCAGCGCGAGAGAATGTCGCGGTTGGCGCGGGCGAATGCCGCCATATCGTCCTTCTTCTGGTCATGCGCGATCAGCGCAAGGCATTTGCCGCCGGCCATGAAGTGAATCCCCGCCCCCACAGTTCAATCGATTTGACCGCTGTATACCAAGAGCCTGCGATTTGAAAGACAGCGCATCCACCCCTTCATTGGATCGCCGGCTTGTCGTTCGGAACCGGGCCGACATCCGGCAACGCGCCATCGGCGCCGTCAGCCGACGCGGCTGCCGGAGCGGCGGCGAGCGCGCTTGCGGCGGAGGGTCCGCCATAGGTGGCGGCCTGCATCGAAGCGACGGAAGCGGCGTTGAGCGCGGCGGCGCAAGCGTTGGGCAGATCGGTGACCATCATCTCACGCGGCGGCTTGGGCGGCTTGGCACCGGGCTTGGGCGGTTTCGGCGGCGCCCAAGGCGCCGGCGTGAACCAATAGGCGAGCGACTTGTCGCAGCCGTCGCCGGCGGGGACAGGAGCTTGCGGCGTGCATCCGGCAGCGCCCGGCGGGCATTTGATGCGGATGTGGAAATGCGAGTCATGACCGTATATCGGCCGGAGCTTACCAAGGTTGGTGCGGTCGCCGGCCCAGGTGTCGCACATCTTCTTCTTGATCGCCGGATTGACGAAGATGCGCTCCACTTCGGGATAGCTCGCCGCGAGCATCAGCAGCCGCGCGTGCGATTGAGTCCACACCTTGGGGTCGACG
Organism: Rhizobium sp. 10PS4; assembly: GCF_032464805.1. NCBI lineage: Bacteria > Pseudomonadati > Pseudomonadota > Alphaproteobacteria > Hyphomicrobiales > Rhizobiaceae > Rhizobium > Rhizobium sp. 10PS4. Next base: position 182,443 of record NZ_JAWDIW010000006.1, read on the forward strand.
GTCAGGAACTTGCCCTTCTGCAGCATGGTGGTGAAGGGCAGATCCTGGCGCTCCTCGGCCGTCATGCGGCGCGCCGGCATCGGGCTAAACCAGATATCGGCATCGAGGCCAATCTGGTGCGAGGAATGGCCGTTGAGCATCGGCCCGCCGCGTGGTTGCGCGATATCGCCGACAAGGATGCCCGGCCAGCCGGCATATTTGACCGCATCCTGCGAAAACCGCTCCAAGAGCGCGATCATGGCCGGATTGCCCCAGCGACGGTTGCGCGAAAGCCGCATCGCCTGCCAGGTCGGCCCGTCGGTCGGCAGCGCCACCGCACCCGTCATGCAGCCCTTTGCGTAAAAGCCGATCGGCTGTGCCGGCCCCTGCGTCGGCAGGTCGACGGCGCCGAACTGCCCCTTGGCGCTGCCCGGGCTCGGTGTCTTCTGCTCAGCGCCGACGTCGCCAACGGCAAGGCCTGCGCCGATCGCGCCTGCAAGCGCCAGTGTGCCTAATGTCCTGAAAGCCTGGGCGAAGCCGAAAGCCATGCTGTTCCCTTAATTCGATGTCGAAGTGATTTGCACTCGAATCTATCCTGAAAAGCGATTTTGGTGAATCGATGTTTTGGCTGGACGGGCGCAGGAGGGGCCGGTGACGGAACGCCGCAGCGCCTCAGGCATTGAAAGGAGCTGGCGGCTCAAAATTTCGCGAGCCCGGCAAAAACCAGACTCTCTCCTGTTTTTCGCCCCTATTTCTCGTATTGTCGTATCCATCAATATTCAGGGGAAAATGGGAATGGCGGCTTTGTGGTCGAAAATCGGTCTGTTTCTGTCGCTTGCGGGTGCTCTGGCGCCGCGGACGGCATTGGCTGAAGGCCAGCCGTTTCAGATCGGAAGCTCGGTCATCAGCGAGATGAAGTACAAGCCGGGCTTTACTCATTTCGACTATGTGAACCCTAATGCCCCGAAGGGTGGAGACCTGCGCCTCTCCGCGAGCGGGGCCTTCGACACCTTCAACCCGGTACTTGCCAAAGGCCAGGTGGGAGTAGGCCTGACGCTCGTATACGACACCCTGATGAAGGCGGCAGATGACGAGCTGCTTGTCTCCTACGGCTTGCTCGCCGAAGGCCTGTCCTTCCCCACCGACGTCTCGAGCGCGACCTTCCGCCTGCGCAAGGAAGCGAAATGGGCGGATGGTCAGCCGGTAACGCCCGAGGATGTCATCTTCAGTCTGGATAAGACCAAGGAATTAAATCCCCTCACGGCGAACTATTACCGCCACGTCGCGAAGGCCGAGAAAACCGGCGAACGCGACGTCACCTTCACTTTCGACGAGAAGAACAACCGCGAGCTCCCGAATATTCTCGGCCAGTTGGTCGTCGTGCCGAAACACTGGTGGGAGGGGCAAGGGCCGGATGGCAAGCCCCGCGATATCTCAAAGACGACGCTTGAGCCGGTGATGGGATCCGGACCTTATAAGATTGCATCCTTCTCGCCCGGCGCGACGATACGCTATGAACTGCGTGACGACTATTGGGGCAAGGACCTCAATGTGAATGTCGGCCAGAACAATTTCCGCAACGTCATCTACACCTATTTTGGTGATCGGGACGTCGAGTTCGAAGCCTTTCGCGCCGGCAATAGCCACTACTGGCAGGAGACGACTGCTGCCCGCTGGGCGACGGGATATGATTTTCCGGCAGTGAAGGAAGGGCGTGTCAAAAAAGAGGAGGTTGCAAATCCGCTACGCGCCACCGGCATCATGCAGGCTCTCGTACCCAACATGCGACGTGACCTCTTCAAGGACATCAGGGTCCGCGAGGCGCTGAACTATGGACTGGATTTTGAGGAGCTGAACCGAACCGTTGCCTTTAACAGTTACAAACGCATCGACAGTTATTTCTGGAATACCGAACTCGCCTCGTCCGGCCTTCCGCAGGGCAGAGAACTGGAAATTCTGCAGGGCATGAAGGATAAGGTTCCGGCAGAAATCTTTACCACGCCCTATGCCAATCCGGTCGGTGGCGATCCGCAGAAGAGCCGTGATAACCTCCGCAAGGCAATTGCGCTTCTCAAAGAAGCCGGCTGGGAGATCAAGGGCAATCGCATGGTCAATACCAAGACCGGTCAGCCGATGAGCTTCGAGATCCTGTTGTCGAGCCCCATGCTGGAGCGCTGGGCGGTGCCCTATGCCAGCAATCTCAAGAAAATCGGCATAGATGCGCGAGTCCGGACGGTCGATGCATCGCAAGCCGTCAATCGCGAACGCAGCTTCGATTACGACATGATCTGGAATGTCTGGGCGCAGACCATGAACCCTGGCAACGAGCAAGCCGACTATTGGGGATCCGATTCGGTCAATCAGCAGGGGTCTCAAAATTACGCAGGCATTGCCAATCCAGCCGTCGATGAGCTCATTCGCATGATCATCTTCGCGTCGAACCGCGATGAGCAGGTCGCGGCGATCAAGGCGATGGACAGGGTACTGCTTGCAAACCATTACGTCATTCCGCTGTTCTACCGCGGTACCCAGAACATCGTCTATTGGAACACGATCACCCATCCCGCCGAATTCCCGGCCTATAGCCTAGGCTTCCCCGATGCCTGGTGGTCGACCTCGGCGAAATGAGCGGGCTTGCATTGAAGGCGGCCTCGGCTCCAAATGGCGCAAGCGAATCAATGATAAGCCGGTACGGCCGGCAAGGGAAGGCTGGCGGATTGAGCAGCATCGGACTGGACGGCAGGCAGACAAGAAGAAGATTTCCGGAGGCTGAAGGCTGATGGGCGCCTATGTCATTCGCCGCCTGCTTCTGATGATCCCGACCATCGTCGGCATCATGGCGATTTCCTTCATCGTCATTCAATTCGCACCGGGAGGCCCGGTCGAGCAGGTGATCGCCCAATTGACCGGTCAGGCCGATGGCGCCGATCAGCGCCTGTCCGGTGGCGGTGACCTGATGGGTGACGGAGGAGGGGACGAAGGCTCCAGATATCGCGGCGCCCAAGGGCTCGATCCGGAACTGATCGCCAAGCTTGAAAAACAGTTCGGCTTCGACAAGCCGCCGCTGACGCGTTTTGGCGAGATGATGTGGAATTACATCCGCTTCGATTTCGGCGAGAGCTTCTTCCGCAACACCTCCGTGCTCGACCTCATCAAGGAGAAGCTGCCGGTGTCGATCTCGCTTGGCATCTGGATCCTGATCTTCTCCTATGCCATTTCCATCCCGCTCGGCATTCGCAAGGCGGTCAAGGACGGATCGACCTTCGACGTCTGGACCTCGGGTGTCATCGTCGTCGGCTACGCCGTCCCGAGCTTCCTCTTTGGCATTCTGTTGATCGTACTTTTCGCCGGCGGCTCCTTCTACGACTGGTTTCCGCTGCGGGGCCTGGTTTCCGACAATTTCGATCAGCTCGCCTGGTGGCAGAAGCCGCTCGATTATTTCTGGCACCTCACCCTGCCGCTGATCTCGCTTTCGCTTGCAGCCTTCGCGACGACGACGCTTTTGACCAAGAATTCCTTCATCGAGGAAATCAAGAAGCAGTATGTCGTCACCGCCCGCGCCAAGGGTCTGAATGAGCGGCAGGTGCTTTACGGCCATATTTTCCGCAATGCCATGCTGATCATCATCGCCGGTTTCCCCGGCGCCTTCATCTCCGCCTTCTTCACCGGATCGCTGCTGATCGAAAATATCTTCTCGCTCGATGGCCTCGGCCGTCTCGGCTATCTCTCTGTGGTCAACCGGGATTATCCGATCGTCTTCGCCACACTCTACATCTTCTCGCTGCTCGGTCTGTTCGTCAGCTTGATTTCGGACCTGATCTACACCTGGATCGATCCGCGCATCGATTTCGAGCGGAGGGATGTCTGATGGACGCCGCCGCAAATCCTGTCACTGCAACCCCCGTCAAGCCGCCGCGCAAGGGGCTGCTGTCGCCGACCAACATCCGTCGCTGGAAGAATTTCCGGGCGAACGGCCGCGGCTACTGGTCGCTGTGGCTGTTCCTGCTGCTGTTCGGGCTAAGCCTGTTTGCAGAATTCCTCGCCAACGACCGCCCGGTCATCGCCTCCTACAAGGGCGAAATCCTGTTTCCCGTGCTGATCGACTATCCCGAGGAGAAGTTCGGCGGCTTCCTCGCAGAAACCGACTATCGTTCCTCGGTGATTGCCGACGAGATCAACGCCAATGGCTGGATGGTCTGGCCGCCGATCCGTTATTCCTACCGCTCGGTCAATTCGAACATTCCGCATTCGGCGCCCACCGCCCCGTTCTGGCTGATGACGAAGGAGGAGCGCTGCGCCGGCTATCCGCAAGGGATGAACGATCCCGCCTGCACCCTCGGCAATCTCAACTGGCTCGGCACCGATGACCAGGCCCGAGACGTGCTCGCCCGCGTCATCTATGGTTTCCGCATATCGGTGCTCTTCGGCCTGGCGCTCACCATCTGCTCGGCGATCATCGGCGTCACGGCAGGTGCGGTGCAGGGCTATTTCGGCGGCTGGACCGACCTCCTGCTGCAGCGTCTCATCGAAATCTGGTCGTCGATGCCGGTGCTTTACATCCTGCTGATCATCGCCGCCATTTTGCCGCCAGGCTTCTTCGTGCTGCTCGGCATCATGCTGCTCTTTTCCTGGGTCGGTTTCGTCGGCATCGTGCGCGCCGAATTCCTGCGCGCCCGTAATTTCGAATATGTCCGCGCCGCCCGCGCGCTCGGCGTCAACAACCGCACCATCATGTGGCGGCACATGCTGCCGAACGCCATGGTCGCGACGCTGACCTTCCTGCCCTTCATCCTCTCCGGCTCGATCACGACGCTGACCTCGCTCGATTTCCTCGGCTTCGGCATGCCGCCAGGCTCCCCCTCGCTCGGTGAGATGATCGCCCAGGGCAAGACCAATCTGCAGGCGCCGTGGCTCGGGCTGACGGCCTTCTTCACCATGTCGATCATGCTTTCCCTGCTGATCTTCATCGGCGAAGCCGTGCGTGATGCCTTCGATCCGAGGAAGACGTTTCAATGAGCGACATGACAGAACCCCTTCTTTCCGTCCGCGATCTCTCGGTTGCCTTTCATCAGGGCGGCGAAACCTCGCTCGCCGTCGATCATATCTCCTTCGATATCGCCAAAGGCGAGGTCGTGGCGCTGGTCGGCGAATCCGGCTCCGGCAAGTCGGTCTCGGCCAACTCGATCCTGCGGCTTTTGCCCTATCCCTCCGCGAGCCATCCCTCCGGCGAAATCTTCTTCAAGGGCAAGGACCTCCTGAAGGCGTCGGAGCGGGACCTGCGGGAGGTGCGCGGCAACGACATCACCATGATCTTCCAGGAGCCGATGACCTCGCTCAATCCGCTTCATACGATCGAGAAGCAGATCGCCGAGATCCTCGCTCTGCACCAGGGCCTTACCGGCCAGCCGGCGCGCGAGCGCGTGCTGGAATTGCTGAACCAGGTCGGCATCCGCGAACCGGAAAAGCGGCTGAAGGCCTATCCGCACGAACTGTCAGGCGGTCAGCGCCAGCGCGTCATGATCGCCATGGCACTCGCCAACCGGCCGGAGCTACTGATTGCAGACGAGCCGACCACGGCGCTTGACGTCACCGTGCAGGCGCAGATCCTCGAATTGCTCCGGCAGTTGAAGGCCGTCCACGGCATGTCGCTGCTGTTCATCACCCATGATCTCGGCATCGTCCGCAAATTCGCCGATCGCGTCTGCGTTATGACCAAGGGCAAGATCGTCGAAACCGGCACCGTCGAGGAGGTCTTCTCCAATCCGAAGCATGACTATACCCGCCATCTTCTCGCCTCCGAACCGCGCGGCGAGCCGCCGCTTGCCGATCCGTCGAAACCATTGGTGATGGAAGGTTCGGACATCCGCGTCTGGTTCCCGATCAAATCAGGGCTGATGCGCCGCGTCGTCGATCACGTCAAGGCCGTCGACGGCATCGATCTTTCGCTGCGCGCCGGCCAGACCCTCGGCGTCGTCGGCGAATCCGGTTCCGGCAAGACCACGCTCGGCCTGGCGCTCACACGGCTGATCTCCTCGCAAGGGCGAATTGCCTTTGTCGGCAAGGATATAGCCGGCTATTCATTCAGCGAGATGCGGCCGCTGCGCAACCAGCTGCAGGTCGTCTTCCAGGATCCCTATGGATCGCTGAGCCCCCGCATGTCGGTCGGCGATATCGTCGCCGAAGGGCTGAAGGTGCATGAGCGCTCGCTGACATCAGAAGAACGCGACCAGCGCGTCTGCTGGGCGCTGGAGGAGGTGGGTCTCGATCCCCTGACCCGCTGGCGTTACCCGCACGAATTCTCCGGCGGCCAGCGCCAGCGCATCGCCATTGCCCGGGCCATGGTGCTGAAGCCGCGCTTCGTCATGCTCGACGAGCCGACCTCCGCGCTCGACATGAGCGTGCAGGCGCAGGTGGTCGATCTCCTGCGCGATCTGCAGAAGAAGCACGATCTCGCCTATCTCTTCATCAGCCACGACCTGAAGGTAGTGAAGGCGCTCGCCAACGACGTCATCGTCATGCGTTTCGGCAAGGTGGTGGAGCAGGGCCCGTCAGCGGAAATCTTCCGCGCACCGAAGGACGATTACACCCGGGCGCTGATGGCCGCCGCTTTCAACATCGAGGCGGTGCCGACACCCGCCGTACAGCAATAAAAGACGATCATGCCCGCAAGCCCCCCCGTTCTCGTCGACATCAAGTTCAATCCCGAAGGCGTCGCCCGCGTGCTGAAGACGGCCTTTGCCGACCGCGGCAGCATCAATCTCGCCGATCCGGCCGATCGGGCGCGCGATCTCCGCGCGGTCGAATATGCGCTCCTCTGGAAACCGGATGCCGACCTTTTCGCGCGGGCGCCGAACCTGAAAGTGATCTTTTCGGGTGGGGCCGGCGTCGACCATATCATCGGCATGGCGGGCCTGCCCGAGATCCCGATCGTCCGCTTCGTCGACCGCAGCCTGACGACCCGCATGAGCGAATGGGTGGTCATGCAATGCCTGATGCATCTGCGCGGGCAATACGCCCATGATAGCCACCAGCGCCAGCGCCAATGGGCAAAATTGATCGCGCCGGAGGCGGCGGAAGTGACGGTCGGCGTCATGGGCCTCGGCATTCTCGGGCAGGATGCGGTCGCCAAGCTGAGAGTGATGGGGTTCAACGTCATCGGCTGGTCGCGCAACCGCAAGCAGATCGATGGCGTCGAAACCTTCGATGCCAGCGAGTTGGACAGCTTCCTCGCAAGGACCGACATCCTCGTCGGCCTGCTGCCGCTGACGCCTGAAACAACAGGCTTCTATAACGCCCGGCTGTTTGCGAAGCTGCGCCGCGACTGCGCGCTCGGAAAGCCGGTCTTCATCAATGCCGGCCGCGGCAAGAGCCAGGTCGAGGCCGATATCGTCTCCGCCATCCGTGACGGTACCCTCGGCGGCGCTTCCCTGGATGTCTTCGAGGCGGAACCGCTTGCATCAGACCACCCATTGTGGGACTTGCAGAACGTCTTCATCACGCCGCACGATGCGGCGGTCTCCGAAGAAAACGCGCTGTTCCGTCATGTCGAGACGCAGATCGCTCGTTTCGAGCGCGGCGAGCCGCTGCAATTCGTGGTCGACCGCGCCGCCGGCTACTAAAGCATGTCGCGCAAAAGTGTGCAGCGGTTTTGCGATAACGACATGCGTAAAAACAAGGACCTAAAGCGCGAGGAGCGAATCTGAAAGATCGCGACGCGCTTTAGTTTAGGCTTTCGGAACCTTCCAGACAGCCACCCGTTTCTTCTGCGGAAATTCTTCGCGGCCGGATCGGCCCGTCAAGACAGCGGAAGGAGACGATGATGGCCCATCAGACGGAAACACGCTGGGAAAAGTCGGACGGCAAGCTTCACAAGGAACAGCAGATCCCGCCGGTGAAGGCAAGGCAGGGACGCATGGGTTATCGCATCCTGACGGTGCTGATCGTCGCGTTGGTGCTTGCCTTCGTGGTTTGGATCCCGGTCGAAATCTGGGGTAATCGCGAGGCAGACGAAGTGGCACCGCAACAGCCGGGTCAGCAGCTTCAGTCGCAGCAGCCTGCTCCGGCTCCCGCGCCGGCGCTACAGAACGGGACTGCCGTTCCAACTGAACCGCCGAACACCACGCCGGCCGCTCCGAATGTGGCGCCTGCAACTCCGGCCCAATAATCGTGAGCAAAACCATGTTCACGTCCCGTCGCGACACTGCGGCGGGACGTTCATTGTTTTGTCTGGACTTTAGTCGCCGATTTTTCGATAAGAAGGCGCACGAGCCGGTTTTGTGCGCCGGCTGGGAACTTGGCAGTACCCGGGAATTTGGCAGCACCTGACCGGAGTGGACAGGGGCGGGAGTTTGATGGCCAGGACCGATATCGCAAGACGCGTCTACAATCATGCCTGGAAACTCGATCCGATCATCCGCAGCCTGATCGATACCGACTTCTACAAGCTTTTGATGCTGCAGATGATCTGGAAGCTCTATCCGGACGTGAATGCTTCGTTCACCCTCATCAACCGCACCAAACGGGTGCGTCTGGCCGAGGAGCTCGACGAAGGCGAGCTGCGCGAGCAGCTCGATCATGCCCGCACGCTGAGACTTTCCAAGAAGGAAATGATCTGGCTTGCAGGTAACAGCTTCTATGGTCGCGCGCAGATCTTCGAACCGGAATTCCTTGCCTGGCTTTCCAATTTCCAGCTTCCCGAATACGAGCTGTCGAAGAAGGACGGCCAGTATGTGCTGGATTTCCACGGATCGTGGAAGGAAACCACTATGTGGGAAATCCCGGCGCTCGCCATCGTCAACGAGCTGCGCTCGCGCTCGGCGATGAAGGCGCTCGGTCCCTTCACCCTCGATGTGCTCTATGCTCGCGCCAAGGCAAAGATGTGGTCGAAGGTCGAACGGCTGAAGGAATTGCCGGGCCTGCGTATCTCCGATTTCGGCACTCGCCGCCGCCACAGTTTCCTCTGGCAGCGCTGGTGCGTCGAGGCGCTGAAGGAAGGCATCGGCCCGGCCTTTGCCGGTACCAGCAACGTATTGCTGGCGATGGATTCCGATCTCGAGGCCGTCGGCACCAATGCTCACGAGCTGCCGATGGTGGCTGCCGCCCTTGCCGAAACCGACGAGCAGTTGCGCAACGCGCCTTACAAGATCCTGCGCGACTGGAACAAGCTCTATGGCGGCAACCTTCTGATCGTGCTGCCCGATGCCTTTGGCACCGCTGCTTTCCTGCGCGACGCACCGGAATGGGTCGCCGACTGGACCGGCTTTCGCCCGGACAGCGCCCCGCCGATCGAAGGCGGCGAGAAGATTGTCGACTGGTGGAAGAAGATGGGCCGCGATCCGCGCCAGAAGCTGCTGATCTTCTCCGACGGCCTCGATGTCGACGCCATCATCGATACCTACCGGCATTTCGAAGGCCGCGTGCGCATGAGCTTCGGCTGGGGCACGAACCTGACGAACGATTTTTCCGGCTGCGCGCCGATCGAGATCTCCGGCCTCAACCCGATCTCCGTCGTCTGCAAGGTCAGCGACGCCAACGGCCGTCCGGCGGTGAAGCTCTCCGACAACCCGCAGAAGGCGACCGGCGACCCGGCCGAGGTGGAACGCTACCTGAAATTCTTCGGCGCTGAGGACAGGATCGATCAGACCGTTCTGGTGTAGGTCTGGGCCAATGTGCCGCTATCCCAGGGCATATTGATGTGCCCCGCCATCGCATCCTCGATCGACCAACCGAAGCGCCAGGCATCAAACATCGAGTACCATTCCTGAAAATCGGCGATCGGCAGGATATCCGGCTTCGACATCGGATTGTCGGCCAGGCTGCGGCCACGCGCACGGTCCCGTGCGCCACGCGCCTGCATCTCAAGCAGATTCTCGAACATCATTACCCCCGGTCTTTATCCCGATTTATGCAATCATTCTAATAAATCATTGTCGAGTCCGGATGCGATAATTCGGGTTTTTCACAGGATTAGTCCCAATTCGCTAGCCCGGGGATGATCAGGTCGCAACCGGCCCGGCGTCATCTCAATCAGACAAGCGGAGCATAACAACGTCCGAGAGCCGCTCATGCGCTTCGCCATCACGCACACCGAGCACCGGTGACGGGGAGGCTCGGCTTCCTGGCTGGGGTCCGCCGCCGAGCCTCCCGGCTGGCCGATCTTGAACAAGCCGGCAGCGCCGACACGTTGCCGCTTTCCGACAGCGGCGATCCAACCCGGATGGTATCTAGGGCTAACAGCCGGTTAATATCCACCGGTCTCGTGGCGATCTCGGACATTCCCGCAATCGCGCTGGCGGTTTCGGATCGGGTTTTCAGGCTGCCAATCTGCGAAACCGGGTTCTGATCCGGTCGAGATAATAATGGCCTGGAGAGGGCGCCACCGTCATTGCATGGGCTTCCGAGGAGGGAACGCCTTCGAACAGCCGCTCCTCGCCATTCTTGAAGCAAATCCTGAGCCGCCCGTCTTCCTGGCTGAAATAGACGGATTTGATGATCTTCGATTTGACCGAAAGTTCTTCCACCTGTTTAATCTCCGTTTTTTGGTTTGGCAGAAAGATAAACCCAAACGTGCAAAGACGCGGTGAAGCGGCATGGTAAAAAATCAGGAATCTTAGGTCGTCGGGATGTCAATCGGGTACCGTCGCCACACCTCGACACGGCCAAGATGGCTTCTGCAGGGTTCGGTATGGGAACTTGCTGAAAAGAAAGATCAACGTTTGACAGCACCATGTTTAATGACGATATCTTCCATCCAGAGGCGAGGGATGGCAGGGGTGCAATGTTCGGTGAAGCGATTTCTTTTGTAAGACGTAATCTGTCTTTTGTATGTGTTGTTGTTGCAGCCAATTGCGCATTGGTCGCTTTTGATGATTACAGCGGTGGAAACAAAAGTAATTCAGCGCAATTTTTCGTTTCTTTGTCTTTTGGATTCTTCATCCAGAATGCAATATTAAATGGAGACGGGAAAGTTTCAAACCTGACCAGCGGCATGCGTGGGTTTGGTGGCTACATCTGGAAGAACTTGCTTATCATCCTCGTCGTCATTGGAATCGGGATTGGTGCCCCTGTCGCATTCGGCGCCGCTTCTCTATCAAGGAACGCATTTCTACTCTTATGTCTTGCGGTAATCGCAATGATCCTTCCGCTGCTCCTTGCCCTTGTCGGAACCTGGCCTATTGCCGGAATTGCGGGCTCTAAAAGCGGGCTTTCAGCTGCCTTCAGCCGCGGGAAGCACGGTTTGGTTCCCACCTTTTTACGGCTGTTTGCCGGACTGTTTCTTCCCTTCATCGGTGCTTTGATATTGATGACGGCAGCAACATCGATGTCATACACAGCCGATAGCATCTTCTCGGACGGAAAACTGAACCTCATCGCTTTGGCAATACTGGTGATTTGCCAATGGGCGTCGACATTCGGACTGTGCTACGTTTCGATCGTCCTGGCTCGCAAACTGCTGAGTTCCGAGGCTCCGCGGCCTCCAAACGGAGGACGTCAAGGGAATGCGGTCGCAGCGACGAGCGTCTCGGAAATTTTCGAATAGGGCCTACAGCGCCGCACGTCTTTTCAGACGCGCAAAGGACGCTGCACACTCTGAATCTACGCGTCGGCCCGAATCGATTCCGATTTTCGGGCCGACGCGCTAGTCGTGATCATACTGAGCCGCCGCCGGGCATTCCAATATCTGCAAGTCCGGGAATCTCGGCAGGGGCGTTGAGGCTGCCGCCACAAACAATAGATCGTCACGAAGGCTGGCACGGCCGTGCGAAGGAAGGATCGGGGGTTTTAAAGAGAAATGGCGGACAGGGTGGGATTCGAACCCACGGTACGCTTTCACGTACACACGCGTTCCAGGCGTGCGCCTTAAACCACTCGGCCACCTGTCCTTTTTTGGCGTTCGCGCCCAGGGTAGGAGCAAATCGTCGGAACGGCGCGATATATACCGATGAATTTTTGCCGATCAACCGAAATCTAACAGTTTTTTGACTTCTTCCGATAAAACTCGCCTCGACCACTCCATTGTGCTTCACCTCATCGATGACTATGTAATTCTCTAAGGTGGAGAATGGCGCGGCCGGCCGGAATTGTCCGGCATATCGAGCGTCGGAGGAATTGATGCGTTTCCTGTTGCGTCTGGCGAGTCTTGTCGCGCTTGCGGCGGCCGTTATTGCCGGGACCATCGATTCGATCCAATCGGTTGCCGCGTCCTCCGTGGTGATGACGCCGATCTCCGATGCCTGGCAGGATGTGAGCCCGACGACGCTGACGTCGCTGCAATCCTCCCTTTCCTATTATATCCACCCGCGCTTCTACACCCTCATCTTCCAGTGGCTGATGCTCCAGCCGGCCTTTGCCGTTTTCCTGGTGATCGCGCTGCTTCTGTGGATGATCGGCTACAAGAAGCCGCCGGTGGCCGGTCGCTTCACCGCATAGCTAGGTGGTTTTGCCGGCACGGCCCGGTGAGAAATCCGGGTGGCGTAGCCTGCTCTTCGACATCGGTATCTACCGCCGGGCTGGCTAGAAAATCCGCATTCTGAGGGAGAGAATGTCCAAAAATCAGTCCCGAAGAGCTGATTTTCGGCAATCGCTGCAAATCTTTACCGCCTGAAAAATTTCTGGTGAATTTTTCCGTGAGCCATGCAAGGATGCACGCAGCCAGGCCTCCGGGGGGAGGTCGGTGGTTCCGCAGACATGCCCGAAAAGGGCTTGCGGGAGGACCCCTAACGAATAGCAACAACAGGGCTGCACAATGAAAAAATCCCTTCTCACTCTCTTTGCCGTGGCTGCCATGTCGACGACGGCGCTTGCCGCCGATGTCAAGCCGGCGCTGGTTTACGGCACCGGCGGGAAGTTCGATAAGTCCTTCAACGAGGCGGCCTATAACGGCGCCGAGAAGTTCAAGACCGAGACCGGCATTGCCTATCGCGACTTCGAGCCGACGGGCGACACCCAAGGCGAACAGGCCATCCGCAACTTCGCAAGCCGCGGGTTCAATCCGGTGGTTGCCGTTTCCTTCGCCTGGACCTCGGCCATCGAGAAGGTTGCAGCCGAATTCCCGGACACCAAGTTCATCATCGTTGACTCCGTCGTCGACAAGCCGAACGTCCGCTCGGTTGTCTACAAGGAAGAAGAAGGTTCCTACCTCGTCGGCGTTCTCGCCGGCATGGCCTCCAAGACCGGCAAGGTCGGCTTCGTCGGCGGCATGGACATCCCGCTGATCCGCAAGTTCGAATGCGGCTACGAGCAGGGCGCACGCTCCGTCAAGGCCGATATCGAAGTGTTCCAGAACATGACCGGCACGACGGGCGCTGCCTGGAACGACCCGGTCCGCGGCGGCGAGTTGGCGAAGAACCAGATCGACCAGGGCGCTGACGTCGTTTATGCGGCAGCCGGCGCCACCGGTCTCGGCGTTCTGCAGACCGCCGCCGACAACAAGAAGCTGTCGATCGGCGTCGACTCCAACCAGAACCATCTGCATCCGGGCTCGGTCCTGACTTCGATGGTCAAGCGCGTCGATCTCGCCGTCTACAATGCCTACAACGACACCAAGAACGACAAGTTCACCGGCGGTGTCCAGGCGCTCGGCGTCAAGGAAGACGGTGTCGGCGCCGCGATCGACGACAACAACAAGTCGCTGATCACACCGGAAATGCAGGCTGCCGTCGACAAGGCCAAGGCCGATATCATCGCGGGAACCGTCAAGGTTCACGATTACACCTCGGACAACGCTTGCCCGAAGTGATCCGCGCCCGTATGTGATCGACGATTGAGATCGGGCGTATGGCGGAGGGGATTTTCGCCATACGCCCTTTTCTTATTTGGAGTCTGCAGTGACAGATAAGCCCGCTATCGAGCTTGTCGGCATCGATAAGAAATTCGGTGCCGTCCACGCCAACAAGGACATCAACCTGACCGTTGCCAAGGGAACGATCCACGGCATCATCGGCGAAAACGGTGCCGGCAAATCGACCCTGATGTCGATCATCTACGGTTTCTACCATGCCGATAGCGGCGAGATCCTGGTCAACGGCAATCCGGTCACCATCCGCGACAGCCAGGCGGCGATCGCCACCGGCATCGGCATGGTGCACCAGCATTTCATGCTGGTCGATAATTTCACGGTGCTCGAGAACATCATGCTTGGCGCCGAAGGCGGCATGCTGTTGGCGAGGGGCGTCGCCTCGGCCCGCGCCGAGCTCAAGCGGCTGGAAACGGAATATGGCCTGGAGGTCGATCCGGACGCGCTGATCGAGGAGCTGCCGGTCGGCCTGCAGCAGCGTGTCGAGATCCTGAAAGCGATGTATCGCGGCGCCGAGATCCTGATCCTCGACGAGCCGACCGGCGTTCTGACGCCGGCAGAGGCCGATCATCTCTTCCGGATCCTCAAGGTGCTGCGCGACCAGGGCAAGACGATCATCCTCATCACCCACAAGCTGCGCGAGATCATGGCGATCACCGATACGGTCTCGGTCATGCGCCGCGGCGAAATGGTCGCGACCCGCAAGACGGCGGAGACGACGGTGGAGGAACTCGCCGAGCTGATGGTCGGCCGCCGCGTGCTGCTGCGCGTGCAGAAGGGCGAGGCCAACCCCGGATCTCCCGTGCTGTCCGTCCGCAACCTGACGGTCAAGGACAATCGCGGCGTCACCATGGTCGACAATGTCTCCTTCGACGTGCGCGCCGGCGAGATCGTCGGCATCGCCGGTGTCGCCGGCAATGGCCAGTCCGAATTGCTGGAGGCTATTGCCGGCATCCGCAAGCCGACCTCCGGCGAAATCCTGCTCGACGGCCAGACGATCGACAAGGCTGATCCCGCCCGCCTGCGTGATCTCGGCCTCGCGCATATTCCCGAGGACCGCCACCATATGGGCCTGGTGCTGAAATTCGAGGAATATGAAAATTCCGTGCTCGGCTATCATCGCCGCCCGGCCTACAGCAAAGGCCCGCTGCTCGATCTCGAAGCGATCCGCAAGGATGCGATGGAGAAGATCGAGAAGTACGACATCCGCCCGCCAAACCCGCGGCTTAAGACGGCGAATTTCTCCGGCGGCAACCAGCAGAAGATCGTCGTCGCCCGCGAGATCGAACGCGATCCGAAGATGCTGATCATCGGCCAGCCGACACGTGGCGTCGATATCGGCGCTATCGAATTCATCCACCGCCGGATCATCGAAATGCGCGATGCGGGCAAGGCGATCCTGCTCGTCTCCGTCGAGCTCGATGAAATCCGCTCCCTTTCGGACCGTATCCTTGTCATGTTTGCCGGCCATGTCGTCGGCGAGAAGACGCCCGATGCCGGTGAACAGACCCTCGGCCTGATGATGGCCGGCATTGCCGCGTGAGGCCTTTATGAGCACTGCTTCCGTTCCGCTACCAAACTGGATCAACTACGGCCTCATCCCGATTTTGAACCTCACTGTCGCCTTCCTGATCTCCGGCTTCGTCGTCTGGCTGATCGGTGAAAGCCCTCTCGATGCGCTGTCGCTGCTGATCGAGGGTGCGCTCGGCAATGGCGAGTTCATTGGCTTCACGCTGTTCTACGCGACGAGCTTCATCTTCACCGGCCTTTCCGTCGCGGTGGCAATCCATGCCGGTCTCTTCAACATCGGCTCCGAGGGCCAGGCCTACATGGGTGGCCTCGGCTGTGCACTGGTGGCGCTTTCGCTCGATAATTACGTGCCATGGTATGTGACGATGCCGGTTGCGGTGGTCGGCGCTGCACTCTTCGGCGCGGTTGCCGCCTTCATTCCGGCATGGCTTCAGGCGAAGCGGGGCAGCCATATCGTCATCACGACGATCATGTTCAACTACATCATCGCCTCGCTGATGAACTACCTGCTGGTGCACGTATTGATCGTGCCCGGCAAAATGGCGCCGGAAACACGCACATTCCTCGAGGGTGGGCAGTTGCCGAAGCTAACATGGCTGATGGAAATATTCGGGACAAAGCTGGGTGCTGCCCCGTTAAACGTCTCTTTCATCATTGCGCTGGTTATGTGCTACGTCGTCTGGCTTTTAATCTGGCGCACGAAACTTGGCTTCGAGATGCGCACGCTAGGCGTCAGTCCGACAGCTGCTTCATATGCCGGTATTCCCTACGTACGAATCGTGATGATCGCGATGATGCTCTCCGGCGCGCTGGCCGGCATGATGGCGCTGAATCCGGTTATGGGCGCCTCCGCCCGCCTGCAGGTGGGGTTCGTCGGCGGCGCCGGCTTCGTCGGCATCGCCGTATCGCTGATGGGCCGCAATCATCCGCTCGGCATCATCCTGGCGGCAATCCTCTTCGGCATCCTCTATCAGGGCGGCGACTGGATCTCCTTCGAAATGCCGAATATCACACGCGAGATGATCCTCGTCATCCAGGGTCTGGTGATCCTCTTTGCCGGCGCGCTGGAATATATGTTCCGGCCGGCGATGGTGCGCCTCTATCAGCAGTTCAAGCGCGGTTAAGGAGCGGGCGATGGATTATTATGACATCTTCATCAGCGTTCTAGCCTCCACCATCCGCCTGTCGATCCCGCTGATCTTCACCGCCCTTGCCGGTCTGTTTTCGGAACGCGCCGGCATTTTCGATATCGGCCTGGAGGGCAAGATGCTGGGCTCGGCCTTTGCCGCAGCCTGCGTCGCCTATCTCACCGATTCGGCCTGGCTCGGTCTCGGTGCCGGCATCCTCTGCTCGGTGGCGCTGAGCTTGGTGCATGGCTTTGCCTCCATCACCAATCGCGGCAACCAGATTGTGTCAGGTGTGGCGATCAACTTCTTCATTGCCGGCATCACCATCGTGCTCGGTCAGGCCTGGTTCGGCCAGGGCGGGCGCACGCCGCAGTTGGCGCCGGGTTCGCGCTTTGCGCCGATCATCCTGCCGGGCGCCGACGCCGCCCGCGACATTCCGATCATCGGCCCGCTTTATGCCAATGTCATATCCGGCAACAATATCCTCACCTACCTCGCCTTCCTCGCCGTACCGTTTTCCTGGTGGGTGCTTTACCGCACACGTTTCGGCCTGCGCCTGCGCGCCGTCGGCGAAAATCCGGGCGCGGTCGATACGGCAGGTATTTCCGTTGCCTGGCTGCGCTACCGCGCCGTCATGTGTGCCGGCATTCTCTGCGGCTTTGCCGGCACCTATCTGGCCATCGCCCAGTCCGCCGCCTTCATCAAGGACATGTCGGCCGGCAAGGGCTACATCGCGCTCGCCGCTCTCGTCTTTGCCAAGTGGAAGCCGGTGCCAGTCATGTTTGCCTGCCTGCTCTTCGGCTTTCTCGATGCGCTGGCAAATTTCATGCAGGGAAAGCAGGTGCCGCTGATCGGCGAAGTGCCGGTTCAGGTCTTCCAGGCGCTGCCCTATGTCCTTACCTGTGTCCTGCTTGCCGGCTTCATCGGCGTCGCGACCCCGCCGAAAGCCGGCGGTGTGCCCTATACGAAGGAGCGTTGATATGTCTCACGATCTGTTCGAAGCCGCCCGCGGCGCCATGGCCTTTGCCCATGCACCCTATTCGAAATTCCCGGTTGGCGCGGCGATCCGCGCCGAGGACGGCAAGGTCTATACCGGCGCCAACATCGAAAACCTCTCTTTTCCGCAAGGGTGGTGCGCCGAGCCGACGGCGATCGGCGCCATGATCATGGGCGGCGCCAAGAAGATCGTCGAAATGGCGGTCATTGCCGAAAAACTCCCGCTCTGCCCGCCCTGCGGCGGTTGCCGCCAGAAGATCTCCGAATTTGCCTCCAAGGAGACGAAGATCTACCTCTGCGATGAGGCGGGCGTGAAGAAGACCATGACGATGGAAGAGCTTCTTCCCTTCAGCTTCGAGACCGAACTCGGATGAAGGCGACGGTCGACCTGCTCGCCGCATTGGTCGGCGCCATCAAACCGCGCCACGGCATCGTGCTCGGCTCCGGCCTCGGTTCCCTTGTTAGCCAGCTGGAGGGCGCCGTCCGTATTCCCTATCGCGACCTGCCGGGCTTTCCCGTCAGCGCCGTCTCCGGCCATGCAGGCGAAGTCGTTGCCGGCCGTCTCGGCGGCGTGCCTGTCGTCATGCTCTCCGGCCGCGTGCATTATTACGAGAAGGGCGATGCCAATGCCATGCGCCTGCCGATCGAGGTGCTGAAGGCGCTCGGCGTCGAAGCGCTGATCCTCACCAATTCGGCCGGATCGCTGCGCGACGACATGCCGCCCGGTTCGGTGATGCAGATCACCGATCACATCAACTATTCCGGCATGAACCCGCTGATCGGCGAGGAAAGCGATCATCGTTTCGTCGGCATGACCAATGCCTATGATGCGGGCCTTGCCGCGGCGATGCGAAGGGCAGCGGCAAAGCTTAAAATCGAGCTGGCGCAGGGTGTCTATATGTGGTTCTCCGGCCCAAGCTTCGAAACGCCGGCCGAAATCCGTATGGCGCGCATCCTGGGCGCCGATGCCGTCGGCATGTCGACGGTGCCCGAGGTCATCATCGCAAGAATGCTGGGCCTGAGGGTTGCAGCCGCCTCCGTTATCACCAACTATGGGGCAGGCATGACCGGCAATGAGCTCAGCCATGAAGAAACCAAGGACATGGCGCCCATCGGCGGCGCCTGTCTCGCCGCGATATTGAAAGACATGATTGCGGCTGGAACAGGATGATTTTAGGCCGGGTCGGCCTAAAATCCGAATCCTGTTCTAATAGTTAGAACATGGTGCCGAAACCGCGCATACTTTGCGGCTTCATGATCTAGAGGAAGCGAAGATGAATAGCCATTCCAACCGGGAGACAGCGGCTGTCGCCCTTTCTCTTCTCGATCTCACCAATTTGAGGGATGATTGCACCGAGGCGCAGATCGACGCGCTATGCGCCCGTGCGCAGACGCCCTACGGCACTAGCGCTGCGATCTGCATCTGGCCGCGGTTCGTCGCTCAGGCCCGCACTATCCTTGGCACTGGGCACGCCGTGCGTATCGCGACCGTCGTCAACCTCCCTTCCGGCGATATGGAAGTAGCCGATGTCGCTGCCGAAGCACGCGAGGCGATTGCCGATGGTGCCGATGAGATCGATCTCGTCATCCCCTACCGCAAGTTGCTCGCCGGCAATGAGAAGGCGGTGACCGACATGGTCAAGGCCGTGCGCGCCGAATGCGCCGGCCCCGTCCTGCTGAAGGTCATCATCGAGACTGGCGAGCTGAAGGATGCCGCATTGATCCGCCGTGCCTCCGAACTCGCCATCGAAGCCGGCGCCGATTTCATCAAGACCTCGACCGGCAAGGTCGCCGTAAATGCGACGCTCGAAGCCGCCGACATCATGATCCGCGCCATTCGTGAAAGTGGACGCAAGGTCGGCTTCAAGCCATCAGGCGGCATCGGCTCGGTGACCGATGCCGCGCTCTATCTGAGCCTTGCCGAGACCATCATGACACCGGACTGGGCGATGCCGTCGACGTTCCGCTTCGGCGCTTCCGACCTGCTCGACGATATCCTGGCGGTTCTGAGCGGAACACAGTCGGCCCCGGCTGCGGCGTCGGGCTACTGAAATGATTCCGCAGGAGATCATCCGGCGTAAGCGCGATGGCGACGAACTCGACGCCGCCGAGATCAGCTCCTTCGTCGCGGCACTCGCCGCCGGTCAGTTGTCGGAAGGTCAGATCGGCGCATTCGCCATGGCCGTCTGGTTCAAGGGCATGTCGCGGACCGAAATCGTGGCCTTGACGCTGGCGATGGCCGATTCCGGCGACAGGCTGCAATGGGCCGATATCGATCGCCCGATCGCCGACAAGCATTCGACCGGTGGCGTCGGCGACAATGTTTCGCTGATGCTGGCGCCGATCGCCGCTGCCTGCGGCCTCGCCGTTCCGATGATCTCCGGGCGCGGCCTCGGCCATACCGGCGGCACGCTGGATAAGCTCGAATCCATTCCCGGCTATATGATCACCCCGGATGCGAACCTGTTCCACAAGGTCGTGAAGGAGGCGGGATGCGCCATCATCGGCCAGACCGGGACCTTGGCGCCCGCCGACGGCAGGCTCTATGCCGTGCGCGACGTGACCGCCACCGTCGATTCCATTCCCCTCATCACTGCCTCTATCCTCTCGAAGAAACTTGCGGCGGGGCTCGAGACGCTGGTGCTCGACGTCAAGGTCGGCAACGGCGCGTTCATGGCCGATCGCGGCCAGGCGGAGATCCTGGCGCAGTCACTGGTCGAGGTGGCCAATGGCGCAGGCGTGAAGACCTCGGCCCTGATCACTGACATGAACCAACCGCTCGCCGATAGTGCCGGCAATGCTGTCGAAATGCGCAACTGCCTGGATTTCCTGGCGGGCAGGAAGGCCGACACGCGGCTTGAGACCGTCGTTCTTGCTTTCGCCGCCGAGATGCTGGTGAAATCCGGTATCGCCGCCTCGTCTGATGAAGCCGAGAGGATGGCGCGGCAAGCCCTGTCATCGGGAAAGGCGGCCGAGGTCTTCGCGCGCATGGTGTCCATGCTCGGCGGCCCGGCCGATCTCATCGAAAACCCCGACCGATACCTGGCCAAGGCGCCGGTCGCAAAGCCTGTTCCGGCCGCCCGGTCCGGCTGGCTTGCCGCCTGCGATGCGCGCGGTATCGGGGTCAGTGTCATCGATCTTGGCGGCGGAAGACGCCATCCGGCGGACCGGATTGATCATCGCGTCGGCTTCTCCGAACTCCTGCCGCTCGGCACCCGCGTCAATGCCGGCGAACCGATCGCGCTGGTTCATGCCGCCGACGAAGCCGCGGCGGAAAGGGCAGCTGCGGCACTTGCCGCGCACTATCGCATCACCGAGGACAAGCCGGAGCTGACACCGGTAATTGCCGGCCTGATCTGACGCGGTTTACTGCTTGAGGCTGAGCGAACCGTCGGCGACGGAATAGGAGGCGAGCTTCTGCAAAAAGCTCATGCCGACCAGCGTCGTCGTCAGCGCATCGTCCTTCAGGACGAAGGCTTCAACCTCACGCACGCGAATACCGCCGATCTCGACCCGGTCGAGCGTCACATGCGCGGCCTTCGTCCGGCCGTTCGCGGTGTTCACCCCATAGCGGAAATCGAGCTGGCTGGCGGTGAAGCCCAGCCGGCGGGCGAGCGTCTCGTTGAGCGCCACATAGGTGGCGCCGGTATCGATCAGGCCCTGCACCGGCTTGCCGTTGATCTTGAAGCTGCCGGTATAATGGCCCTGCGCATCGGCCTGAAGGCGGATCGCATTGCTGCCGTAGGCCGGCTCCGGTGCGACCGGCTGCTCGGTTTGGGTCGATACGTAATTGGCGGAGAGAGCGTCAGCGGGCTGCTGGCTGGTGCTTCCGAAGAAGGAAGGCACCTGTGTGGCGAGCACTGCGGCGATGCTGGCGAATAGGACGGTACGCACGAGCATGAAACAGAAATCCTTCCTGTATAAACCCGGCTTCATGCAGGGCCTCATGCTCCAAGCTTGCTAAACCTCAAGTGCTGATAAGTTGCTAAGATCGACGCCAAAAGGCCCGGAACGAACCTCCGGGCCGTAAAGTCTTTCGATTTGGTAAAGGAAGGCTGAAATTACTTGGTGCCGTACATACGGTCGCCGGCATCGCCGAGGCCGGGCATGATGTAGCCCTTCTCGTTGAGATGACTGTCGATCGATGCGGTGAAGACGGGAACATCGGGATGCGCGGCGCGGAAGTTGCGGATGCCTTCCGGCGCGGCAAGCAGGCAGAGGAAGCGGATATTGTGGGCGCCGCGCTCCTTGAGCTTGTCGATCGCCGCGATCGAGGAATTGCCGGTCGCAAGCATCGGGTCGACGACGATGATCAGCCTTTCGGCCACGTCCTCCGGCGCCTTGAAGTAATACTCGACCGGCTGCAGCGTCTCGTGGTCGCGGTAGACGCCGATATGCGAGACGCGGGCGGACGGCACGAGATCGAGCATGCCTTCGAGCAGCCCGTTGCCGGCGCGCAGGATCGAGGCGAAGACCAGCTTCTTGCCCTCGAGGATCGGCGATTCCATCGTTTGCAGCGGCGTCTCGATCGTTTCCATCGTCAGTTCGAGATCGCGGGTCACTTCGTAGCAGAGCAGCGTCGAGATTTCGCGCAGCAAACGCCGGAAACTTCCCGTCGATGTCTCCTTGCGCCGCATGATGGTGAGCTTGTGCTGCACAAGCGGATGATCGATGACCGTGACGCCGTCCATGGGGAAGCCTTTCATTCTTTCTATCGAATGTTTCTTTCACGGAAATTGGCCCGACCGCAAGAGTGGCGGCCAATTTGCGTCGATCTTCCCCAGCCTCTGGGGTCTTTAAAGCCGGGCGAGCAAGTCCTTGCGCGTCTGCTCGTCGACGAAGGCCGCTTCGATCGCCGTGCGCGTCATCGCATCGATCTCGGCGTCGCTGAAGCCGAAAGCTCCGGCGGCAAGTTCATATTCCCGCTTCAGTGAAGTATAGAAGAATGGCGGATCGTCCGAGCTGATCGTCACCCGCACGCCCGCTTCCTTCAGTCGCCGCAGCGGATGGGACGCGAAATCGGGAAACACCCCGAGCGCGATATTGGAGCCCGGGCAGATCTCGAGCACGGTGCCGAGGTCGGCAAGCCGCTTCACTAGGTCGAGATCCTCGATGGCGCGCACGCCGTGGCCGATCCGCGAGGGGCGCACCGCATTGAGCGCGTCGTCAACGCTGAAGGCGCCGCAGACCTCGCCGGCATGAATGGTCAGCCCCAGGCCGGCATCGCGGGCGATATCGAAGGCGCGTGCGTAATCGGCCACACGGCCCATGCGCTCTTCGCCGGCAAGGTTGAAGCCGGTAATCAAAGGATTGTCCGCCTTTGCTGCATATTCGGCAGCGCCGATTACGCTTTCCGGACCGAAATGCCGCTCGCCGGTGACGATCAGCCGGGCCTCGATGCCGCTCTTTTCCCTGGCCCGCCGGATGCCTTCGCAGATACCGGATATATAGGCGTCGGCTCCCAGCCCGATGCGCTTGCCGTGTTCGGGCGAAACGATGAGCTCGCTGTAGATCGTATCGATGCCGGCGAGTTCGTCGAGATAGGTTTCGGTCAGAAGCGCATAATCCTCCTCGGTTCTGTAGACCTCGGAAACCTTGTCGTAACATTCGAGGAAGCTTGCGAAATCATGCCAGATATAGGCGCCGTCGCGAAGCTCCGCACTGATGTCGACGCCATATTTCCGTGCCTGCGCCGCGGTCAGAGCTGGCGGTGCCGCACCCTCCAGATGGCAGTGCAGTTCGACCTTCTTCAAATGCGATGTCACAGAAAACTCCTCCCGTGCGGTCCGGCCGGGATGCCGAGATGCCGCGCGATGCTCTCGCCGATATCGGCATAGCTGCGGCGCACGCCGATCGAACGAGACCGGATGCCGGGGCCATAAGCGATGACAGGCACGCGCTCGCGCGTATGGTCCGTGCCGCGCCAGGTCGGATCGCAGCCATGATCGGCGGTGAGCACGACCAGATCGCCGGGCTTCAGTTTCTTGTGGACTTCGGGCAAGCGCGCATCGAAGGCTTCGAGTGCTGCGGCATAACCCGGCACGTCGCGGCGATGACCGTAGATCATGTCGAAATCGACGAAATTGGTGAAAACGAGATCGCCGTCCTCAGCCGCGTCGATCGCCGAGAGCGACGCATCCATCAGCGCCTCGTTGCCATTCGCCTTGATGACCCTGGAAATGCCCTGATGTGCGAAGATGTCGCCGATCTTTCCCACAGCATGCACATGCCGGCCATGCTCGATCAGCCGATCGAGCAGCGTCGGCTCCGGCGGCAGGACGGAGAAGTCGCGCCGGTTTCCGGTGCGCTGGAAAGTAGAGGCCGACTGGCCGATGAAAGGCCGGGCGATGACGCGGCCGATATTGTAGGGATCGAGCAGCCCCCGGGCTAGACGGCAGAAGGCGAGCAGACGATCGAGGCCGAAATGCACCTCGTGCGCCGCGACCTGGAAGACCGAATCCGAGGAGGTATAGCAGATCGGCTTGCCGGTGCGGATATGTTCCTCGCCGAGCCGGGCAATGATCTCCGTTCCCGAGGCATGGCAGTTGCCGAGGATGCCGGGCACGTCAGCCTCCCTGCACAGCGCCTCGATGAATTCCTGAGGAAAGGCGTCGCCCTCTATCGGGAAGTATCCCCAATCGAAACTGACAGGTGTTCCCGCGATCTCCCAATGGCCCGACGGCGTATCCTTGCCGCGGGAAACTTCGGTGGCAGCACCATAAATGCCGTAGACCTTCTCCGGGAGAGGCATGCCGGCCGGAAACCTGCCGGAGGCGGATCGCGCGATATGCATCAGCCCGAGTTCCGACATGTTGGGCAGGGAAAGCGGCCCTTGGCGCAATCCGGCGCGGTCTGCGGCTCCGGCTGCGCAGAACTCGGCGATATGGCCAAGCGTATCGGCGCCCTCGTCGCCATAGGCCGCCGCGTCCGGCGCTCCGCCGACGCCGAAAGAATCCAGAACGAAAAGAAAGGCACGCGCCATTTTACACCCGAGAGAGCCGATCGCCGGCCTCTGCAATGTCGGAGGCGGCTGAGATCCAGCCATATAATGCTGCGGCCGGCTTGGCAAATTACAGCGCCGCGCGTCTTTTTCAGACGCGCAAAGGACGCTGTAACACTTTGAATTGCTGCATAACTCCCGATTTCGATTTAGGGAGCTATGCAGCAGAGAAGAGCGGGAAGGACCGTCAGCAGTCGCCGCAGGGGATCGAGTCACCTTGCCGCTGGCGGTAGAAATAATTGCGGCTGATGGTGATCGTGCGCATGCCGTCCGGCATGAAGTTCGGCGCGAACAGGAACATCGTATAGGGGATGCTGACCTCCGTACGGACCAAGAAGCTGTTCGCCGTCTTCATGTCTGACGGAACGTCGCTCACTGCGGCGTTTTTGGCATAGGGCACCGTCCCGTCTTGCGCCCAGGACCAGAGCACTTTCGCATTGGCGCCGGCGTCGATGCTAATCCCGGTGATCTTCATCGTCAGCGACGTCGTGTTGTAGGGCAGGAAGATTGCGTTTGCGACCGATGGCATTTGCGCAAGCGCACTCTTGGTGACGGATTGCTGCTGGGTGATGAGGTCCGCCACCGTTCCTGCGGCGCGTGTCACCCGCTTGCTGACGCTGAGGCCGACCGTGATCTCGAAAGCGCCGATATAGAGCATGACGAGCACGGGAAAGAGGATCGCGAATTCGATCGCTCCGGCGCCCTTGCGGTCGCGGGCTAGCCGCCGCACCGTCAGGACCAATCTGGTGAACGGGTTGCGCAACGCCATTATGGATACTGCTCGTTCTGGAAGGCCGCGGTCCCGACGATCAGATATTGCCTCGGCATCGAAGCGTCGGTGGGACGTATGGTGGTGATGTAAGGCCGGACCAGGTCCGCGGTGATTTCCCAGCGATAATAAGCGCGCAGCATGTTGATCGTGCCGGCGCCGCCCGGCGCATATTTGAAGGCAGCCGTGTTGAGGTCGGCATATTTGTCGGTGGAAACCTTGGGGATCGTCGTCGGAATGGCCGAGAAGGTGCTGAACGTCTGCACATCCAGGTAGAGCTTGCTCGCTGTGGCGGCTTCGGTCGCCGAGCAGCGGATCAGGATCGAGATCTCATCGCAGAAAGCCTGGCGGAATTGCGCCTGGTTCATATCGGTCGTACGGCCGAGATTATAGGTGATCTGCCCGGTTCGCATCCGGCGGCTCATCGTATCAACGCCGTTGGAGACGAGTTCCTCGGCGGCGAAGGCGACGAAAGTTTCGAGGATTGCGAAAATCACCAGGAAATAGGGAATGGCGAGCAGGGCGAATTCGATCGCCGCAGCACCCTCGCGTGAGCGGGCGAGAGCGCGAAGCCGTAAGAAACGGAACGGCACAAAAGCGCGCCCCTTATCCGTCTTCTGATCAATTACAGTCATTGCCTGGACCCGAGCGACATTTTCCAGTCGTCAGACTAAGGTCCGTTCGTTGATTTTCCGTTTCAACCTGACACGACGATTTTAACGAATGGTCGAGAAAGCTGAAGGTAGCCACTTAGGGCGAGGTTGCCCCGGTGGCCGCCTGCTGCGCATGCTGCTCGCAGTTCGGCGTGCAGGATAGCACGGAGCGCTGGGTCTGCCGGTAGACGCGCACCGTATTGCCCTCGTCGATCGACACCAGGATGCGTTCGTCGAGGATCGCGTTGCCGTCGGCATCGAGGAGGACCAGATTGGTGGTGCCGAAGCTGCGTCCCGTGAGCACGATGGTCTTGGCGTCGGCCACAGTCGCATCGGCAACTGCGGCATTGCCGACAATCACCTTGCTGACAGGGCGGTCGAGCTTCAGCACGCGCGCGTGATCCATATAGACGCGCAGCATGTCATCGTCTGCGGCCGCGGACACTCCCGAAATACCGAAAGCGGCGATCATGCCGGCAAAGAAAATGGTTTTGCCGCTTGATGACATTTGGTCCTCTTTCACGATCACAGCGCAATATCCGCATAGAATGGAAAAAATTGGTGAACGAAGCCTTAAGGCCACCGCTCTGTTCCGGGATGAAGCGTAATGATCCGATTTGGTACGGCTTTAAGACGGCGCATGCCCCGGTTGGAAGCAGAATATGTGCTATTTCCGGATGAATACAGCGGTTATTCCATGAATATCGTTAAATATTGAGCGAAGTGCGTAAGAAATTACTGACTCTACAAAGGCATGTTGTCTCGTTCACGTGTCGTTAACTCTTTTCCTTAAGCCGATGGAAACGGCCATTCGCTAGGTTGCAGTCATCCGATCAACGGCAAACAGTTGGCGGACGTGCTGAACATCAACTGGAGTTAGGAGTTACCATGACCAAGCTTTTTAGCCGTTTTCTGAAGGATGAATCCGGCGCGACCGCAATCGAATACGGCCTGATCGCCGCCCTCATTTCCGTAGCGCTCGTGACTGGCGCTACCACGCTCGGTGGCAAGCTCAACAGCACCTTCACCACGCTGGGCAACAAGCTGGACGACGCTGTCACCCCCTAATTTGCCAGAGCGCAGCTCTGTCTAGAAGATCGGCTCACGAGCGAAATGCCGTGAGCCTATCTGCATTGGGCAGATGAGAATTTGAGGCAGGTGAGAAGATGGTCGTAGCCGCAATCCTTTTGGTTTTTCCGCTCTGCCTTGCTTTCGCGGCCATATCCGATCTGTTGACGATGACGATCCCGAACAGGGTATCGTTGATCATGGTGATTTCATTCGCTGTGTTGGCGCCATTGGGTGGAGTGGCTCTTCCGGCAATCGGAATGCATGCGCTGGGCGCCGCCATCGTGTTCGGCATTTGCTTTGCCCTGTTTGCGCTCAATGTGATGGGCGGTGGAGATGCGAAACTTTTGAGCGCGGCCGCGCTCTGGTTTAGTTGCGAGCCTGTTCTGCTGAC
This sequence comes from Rhizobium sp. 10PS4, assembly GCF_032464805.1. Classification (NCBI taxonomy): domain Bacteria; kingdom Pseudomonadati; phylum Pseudomonadota; class Alphaproteobacteria; order Hyphomicrobiales; family Rhizobiaceae; genus Rhizobium; species Rhizobium sp. 10PS4. Next base: position 209,754 of record NZ_JAWDIW010000006.1, read on the forward strand.
TTTTCTGGCCTATGTCAGTGCCATCGGCGGCTTGCTCACGTTGGCGATCCTGTTGATCCGGTCACAGTCAAATACGATATTGGCCATCGGCCTTCCCATCCCCAATTCGCTGCTGCTTGCCAAGAAGGTTCCTTACGGTATCGCGATCGCGATCGGCGGCTTCATGGCTTTCCCCTCCTCGCCGCTCTTCCTCGCCGCGCTGGAAAGCCTGAAATGACGGCATTTTAAATGCCCGTTAACTTAAAATGTAAGCGTTCCATTAACTATAATTATACCAATTGCTGAGCATTCTACAGGGCGAACATGTCGTGCCCTGAGGAATGATCGATGAAACCGGCCCGCCTTATAATCCTAGCTGTCGCCGTGGCGGCAGCCGGCCTTGCCGGCCTCCTGGCAATGCGCATGGCGGGCAGTGGCGGTGTCATTACCCAGGTCCAGTCGGTCATCGAGAAGGAACCGACCGTCAACATCCTCGTCTCGAGCGCCAATCTGTCGGTCGGTGCAAGGCTGGACGACAAGTCGGTGCATTGGATGGCCTGGCCGCAGGGCGGTGTCGTCCAGGGCCTCATCACCGAAGCCGACAAGCCGGATGCGATCAAGGATCTGCAGGGCGCCGTCGTGCGTCTGCCGATCTTCGAAGGCGAACCGATCCGGCCGGAAAAGATCGCCGATTCCAGCAGCCGCATCCTCTCCTCGCTGTTGCCGGCCGGCAAGCGCGCCGTCGCGACCGAGATATCGGTGGCAACGGGCGCCGGCGGTTTCATCCTGCCGAATGATCGCGTCGACGTCATCATGGTCCGCAAGGGTACCGAGGCCGACAAGCTCATCACCGAAACTGTGCTGAGCAATGTCCGCGTCCTCGCCATCGACCAGCAGATCCAGGAAAAGGACGACGGCTCGAAATCTGTGGTCGGCACGACCGCGACGCTCGAGCTCACCCCTGATCAAACGAAGGTTCTTGCCGTCGCCCAGCAGATGGCAGACCGACTGTCGCTTGCGCTGCGCTCGGTCGCCGATGCGCAAGAGCAGGATACCAGCGCCGCCGACTATCTGCTGAGTGGCGACAACGGCAGTGCGATCATCCAGGTCATCAAATCGGGCGCCATCGTCACGGATGCCAGCGCCGCGCCGAAGGCGGAGTAAGGGACGTGCAAATGGGCAATTCAACGCGGCGCGCCGGACCTCTCCTGACAGGCTGCCTTTCGCTGGCAGTCGGCGTCTCCGGTATAGTGCCGGCCTCTTTCGCCCCACTTTTCGGAGCAGGCGAGGCGCGCGCCGATTCCGATAGCCTGGTCCGGATCTCGCAGACCGGCTCCAATGCCCATCGCCGGCTGAAGCTCGGGCTCAACAAGGCCGTCGTCGTCGATCTGCCGGAGGACGCGCATGATATCCTCGTCTCCGATCCGACCATGGCCGATGCCGTGACCCGCACCTCGCGGCGTATCTACCTGTTCGGCAAGAAGGTCGGCCAGACGAATATCTTCGTCTTCGGCGCCGGTGGACAGGAGATCGTCAATCTCGACATCGAGATCGAGCGCGACGTCTCCGGCCTCGAAGTCAATCTCCGCCGCTTCATTCCCGACTCCAACATCAACGTCGAAATCGTCTCCGACAACATCGTGCTGACCGGCACGGTGCGCACGCCGCAGGATGCCACGCAGGCCGCTGATCTGGCGCAGGTCTTCCTGAAGGGCGGCGAGGCGACGACCAGAACAGAAACAGCATCCGGCACCGGCGGCGACAGCTCGGTGGCGCTCTTTGCAGAAGGTCGCCAGAGCTCGCAGGTCGTCAACCTCCTGCAGATCGAGGGCGAGGACCAGGTCACCCTCAAGGTGACGATCGCCGAGGTCCGCCGCGAGGTGCTGAAGCAGCTCGGCTTCGACAATCTGGTTTCCAATTCCTCCGGCATGACGGTCGCCCAACTCGGCAGTCCGAACGCCGACAGCGCGACAGCGACGGTCGGCGGCGGCCTGGCGGCGCTCTTCAAGAGCTCGATCGGCAAATACGACATTTCGACCTACCTCAATGCGCTGGAACAGGCCAAGGTCGTCAAGACACTCGCCGAACCGACGCTGACGGCGATATCGGGTCAGGCCGCGACCTTCAATTCCGGCGGCCAGCAGCTTTATTCGACGACCGACAACGACGGCAACGTCACCGTCGTCCCGTTCAACTACGGTATCAACCTCGCCTTCAAACCGGTCGTGCTGTCATCGGGCCGCATCAGCCTGCAGATCAAGACCAATGTCTCCGAACCGGTAGCCGGCAGCGGCAACGCCACTTACCAGCGCCGTTCGGCGGAGACCTCGGTGGAGCTGCCTTCGGGCGGTTCGATCGCGCTCGCCGGCCTGATCCGCGACAATATTTCCCAGACGATGGGCGGCACACCCGGCGTTTCGAAGATCCCGCTGCTCGGGACGCTCTTCCGCCAGAAGGGGTTCGAGCGTCAGGAAACCGAGCTAGTCATCATCGCAACGCCCTATCTGGTGCGCCCGGTGGCGCGCAACCAGCTCAACCGGCCGGACGACAATTTCAGCCCTGAGAATGACGGTGCGACCTTCTTCCTCAACCGTGTCAACAAGGTCTATGGCCGCCGTGAGGCGCCCGTCGCCGATGCGCAGTTCCACGGCTCGATCGGGTTCATCTACAAATGAGCGGGGCGCGAGCGGCAGCGATGGCAGAAAACAGAGATCAGGCGATGGCCCATATGAATGCGACGACACCCCGCCTCGGAATCTCGAAGGCGCTTTTTGCCACGGTCGCCATTTCGGTGGCCGTCCTTTCCGGATGCGCCGGCCCGCATGACCAGCTGACGACCGGCGGCATTCCGGACGATTACCGCGCCCGCCACCCGATCATCGTCACGGAGGCGGAGCAGACGGTGGATATACCCGTCGCCTCCACCGATCGCCGCCTGACCATCGCCCAGCGCGACCTCATCCGTGGCTTTGCCGCAAACTACATCTCGCGCGCCTCGGGCCCGGTTTACGTGCTGTCGCCGCAAGGCTCGCTCAATTCGGCGGCAGCCCATCAGTTGCGCAATCAGGTCCGTGCCGAGCTGACATCGAGGGGAATCGCAAGCTCGAAAATCGTCAACACCTCCTATGCTGCGATCGGTCCCGGTGATGCGGCGCCGATCCGGCTGAGCTTTACCGGCACCACCGCGGTCACCACGCAATGCGGTCAGTGGCCGAAGGACATATCGAACGATTTGACCAACCAGAACTACTATAATTTCGGCTGCGCCTCGCAGAACAACCTTGCCGCCCAGATTGCCAATCCGGAAGATCTGGTGGCGCCCCGCGGCATGACCCCGATCGACGCGCAGCGGCGTAACAATGCGATCCAGGAATACCGGACGACAACGACGACGATCGACGATGTCGGCAGCGACAGTAGCTTCTGAGGCGGAACGGGACGATGAGCGCGATCGAATACGAAATCAGAAATCCCAGCGAGCTTCGCAATGCCGAGGAGGCGGTGCGCATGGCGGACCTGGAAAACATGCGGCCGCTGCCGCGCATCTCCGTGCATGCTTTCTGCGAGAGCGAGGCCTTGCAGCATGTCATGGAACGCTGCGCCAATGATCGGCGCGTCGCGAAAGTCAGCATGCGCATCACCAGCGGCGGCATCGCCGCTGCCGCCAATATGTTTTCCGGTGCCCCGACGCCGAACCTCATCATCCTTGAGACCAAGGCGAATGCCGCGAACCTGCTCCACGAACTCGCGCCGCTCGCCGCCGTCTGCGATCCGACGACCAAGGTCGTCATTATCGGCTATTACAACGATATCGGGCTTTATCGCGAGCTCATCCGCAACGGCATTTCCGAATATATGGTCCAGCCGGTCGCCATGCCCGATATCCTTATGGCTATGGCCTCGATCTTTGTCGATCCGGACGCCGAGCCGCTCGGCCGCAGCATCGCCTTCATCGGCTCGAAGGGCGGCACCGGCGCTTCGACCATCGCGCATAATTGCGCGTTCGGCATTTCCAATCTTTTCTCCACCGAGACGATCCTCGCCGATCTCGACCTGCCCTATGGCACGGCGAACATCGACTTCGATCAGGATCCGGCCCAGGGCATCGCCGAAGCGGTCTTCGCACCCGATCGTCTCGACGAGGTCTTCCTCGATCGCCTCCTGACGAAATGCTCCGAGCATCTGTCGCTGCTTGCCGCACCCTCGCTGCTCGACCGTGCCTATGACTTCGACGGCCAGGCCTTCCAGCCGGTGCTCGACGTTCTGCAGCGCAGCGCGCCCGTCACCGTGCTCGATGTTCCGCATGCATGGTCGGAATGGACGCGCTCGGTGCTGTCGAGCGTCGACGAGGTGGTCATCGCAGCGGTTCCCGATCTCGCCAATCTGCGCAACGCCAAGAACATGCTGGACGCGCTGCGCAAGATGCGGCCGAACGACAGGCCGCCGCATCTCATCCTCAATCAGGTCGGCATGCCGAAACGCCCGGAGATTTCACCGTCGGATTTCTGTGAGCCGCTGGAGATCGATCCGATCGCGATCATCCCCTTCGACATCAATCTCTTCGGCAACGCCGCCAACAGCGGCCGGATGATTTCCGAAGTCGACCCGAAGTCGCCGACGGCGGAAACCTTTTCGCAGATATCGCACATCGTCACCGGCCGTGTCGCGATCAGGAAGGCGAAGAAGGGCGGCCTGCTGGGCCTCCTGAAGCGCAAGTAGACGATGAGCAATTCCAGCAAAAGTGTGCAGCGGTTTTGCGTCCGGAATTGCGTGAAAACAAAAAGATAGTGCATTTCCTTGACTCGGAGAGGTCGGGAAATGCTCTAGAACGAGCAGATTGGATCGAGTGGCATGTTTGGAAAACGCGGAAACGAAGGTTCCGGAAAGGTCGGGGGGGCGATTGCTCCGCCGCCGCCGGTTCCGGCCGCCGCCCCTGCGGCCTCTTCCCCCTCCATTCTGGTCGAACCCTCGCGCGAGTCCGCACGCCAGCAGGTGACGCCGCCGCCGATGCAGACGCCGCAGCGCAAGCGCCCGGCCCGCACCGATGAATATTACGACACCAAGGCGCAGGTCTTTTCCGCGCTGATCGATACGATCGATCTCTCGCAGCTCTCCAAACTCGACGGCGAAAGCGCCCGCGAGGAAATCCGCGACATCGTCAACGACATCATCACCATCAAGAACTTTGCGATGTCGATCTCCGAGCAGGAAGAACTGCTCGAGGATATCTGCAACGACGTCCTCGGCTACGGCCCGCTGGAGCCGTTGCTGGCGCGCGACGACATCGCCGACATCATGGTCAATGGCGCCGGCCAGACTTTCATCGAAGTCGGCGGCAAGACGATCGAATCCGAGATCCGCTTCCGCGACAATGCACAGCTTCTCTCGATCTGCCAGCGCATCGTCAGCCAGGTCGGCCGCCGTGTCGACGAATCGAGCCCGATCTGCGACGCCCGCCTGCCGGACGGTTCGCGCGTCAACGTCATCGCGCCGCCGCTGTCGATCGACGGGCCGGCGCTCACCATCCGCAAGTTCAAGAAGGACAAGCTGACGCTCGATCAGCTCGTCCGTTTCGGTGCAATCACGCCGGAAGGCGCAACCGTGCTGCAGATCATCGGGCGCGTACGCTGCAACGTCATCATCTCCGGCGGTACGGGCTCGGGCAAGACGACGCTGCTGAACTGCCTCACCAACTATATCGACAGGGATGAGCGCGTCATCACCTGCGAGGATACGGCCGAACTGCAGCTACAACAGCCGCATGTCGTGCGTCTCGAAACGCGCCCGCCAAATATCGAAGGCGAGGGCGAGATCACGATGCGCGATCTCGTCAAGAACTGCCTGCGCATGCGTCCTGAGCGCATCATCGTCGGCGAAGTACGCGGACCGGAGGTTTTCGACCTGCTGCAGGCAATGAACACCGGTCACGACGGTTCGATGGGCACGATCCACGCCAATACGCCGCGCGAATGCCTGAGCCGTATCGAATCGATGATCGCCATGGGCGGCTTTACCCTGCCGGCAAAGACGGTGCGCGAGATCATCTCCACCTCGGTTGATGTCGTCATCCAGGCAGCGCGCCTGCGCGATGGTTCGCGCCGCATCACCCAGATCACCGAGGTGGTTGGCATGGAAGGTGACGTCATCATCACCCAGGACCTGATGCGTTACGAGATCGACGGCGAGGACGCGAGCGGCCGCCTGATCGGCCGTCACATGTCGACCGGCGTCGGCAAGCCGCATTTCTGGGATCGCGCTCGTTACTTCAACGAGGAAAAACGCCTTGCCGCCGCCCTCGACGCGATGGAAGCGAAAACGAAGGATTAGGTGAGATGTTCGGGTTCGATCCGATAGTGCTGGCAATCGTCGTTCTCGCGGCCGTCTCCGCGGCGGCAGTGGCCTATGCCCTGTTGTTTTCCCGGATCGAGGCCGACAAGAAATCGGCAAGCCGCATCAACCGCGTCAAGTCGGCCGAAAGCGACCGTGTCAAGGTCAAGGCTGCCCGCGACCGGGTGCAGGAGCTGTCGAAGCGCCGCAAGTCGGTGCAGGACAACCTGAAGGACCTGGAAAAGCGTCAGCACGAAAAGACCAAGAAAACCCTGTCGATGAAATCCCGGCTGGTGCAGGCCGGCCTGACGATCACGGTGGCGAAATTCTATCTCGTCAGCGCCATCTTCGCCTCCGTGCTGCTGCTCGTGGCCTTCATCGTTGGTGTATCGTGGATGGTCATGGTCGGTGTCGCCGTCGTCGCCGGTTTCGGCCTGCCACGCTGGGTCGTCGATTTCCTGATCAAGCGCCGCCAGAACAAGTTTCTCAACGAGCTGCCCAATGCACTTGACGTCATCATCCGCTCGATCAAATCGGGCTTGCCACTCAACGATGCGATCCGTCTTATCGCAACCGAGGGCACCGAGCCGGTTAAGAGCGAGTTCCGGCGGGTCATTGAAGCGCAGCAGGTGGGTCTCAGCATTCCTGATGCCTGCGCCCGCATGACGATCCACATGCCGCTTCAGGAAGTCAATTTCTTCGCCATCGTCATCGCCATCCAGTCGCAGGCGGGCGGCAATCTCTCGGAAGCGATCGGCAATCTCTCCAAGGTCCTGCGTGATCGCAGGAAGATGAAGGCCAAGGTTACGGCGCTCTCGATGGAAGCCAAGGCGTCGGCCTACATCATCGGCGCTCTGCCCTTCATCGTCGCGACCCTCGTCTATCTCACCTCGCCGAGCTACATGATGATCCTTTTCACCGATCCGCGTGGCCATTTCATCATGGGTTTCTCGGCGATCTGGATGTCGATCGGCATTTTCGTCATGCGCAAAATGATCAGTTTTGATATCTAGCCGGAAGGAAGCACCGTGTCGCAGGACCTTGCCGCAACGCTCACCAATCCGAGCATGCTGATCGCACTTTTCGTGGCGATTGCCGTCTTCGCTACTTTTTATACGATCGCTGTTCCCTTCTTCGAGCGCGGCGATCTCACCAAGCGCATGAAGGCCGTTTCCACAGAGCGCGAGCAGATCCGCGCCCGCGAGCGCGCCCGCATGAACGCGGAAACCGGCGCCGGCAAGGCTTCGCTCAGGAGCCAGAACAACCGCTCGGTTCGTCAGATCGTCGAGCGTTTCAACCTGCGCAAGGCGCTGGTCGACGAGAACACGGTCAACAAGCTGCGCGCCGCCGGTTTCCGCTCGGAGAATGCGCTGAATAGCTTCCTCGTGGCGCGTTTCCTGCTCCCTTTCCTTTTCCTGGCGCTAGCGGCCTTCTGGGTCTTCGGCCTCGGTAATCTCGCTGAACGGGGCATGGGCATCCGCCTCTTCGCCGTCATCGGCATCGGTTATCTCGGCTTCTACGCGCCGAACATCTATATCTCGAACCGCATGGGCAAGCGTCAGCACTCGATCAAGCGCGCCTGGCCGGATGCGCTGGACCTGATGCTGATCTGTGTCGAATCCGGTATCTCGATCGAGGCCGCGATGCGTCGTGTGTCGGAAGAGCTCGGCGAGCAGTCGCCGGCGCTCGCCGAGGAGATGGTGCTGACCACGGCCGAGCTCTCCTTCCTGCCGGATCGCCGCGTAGCGCTCGAAAATCTTGCCACACGTACTCAGATCGAGTTGGTGCGTTCGGTGACTCAAGCGCTGGTCCAGGCCGATCGTTACGGCACGCCGATCGCGCAGGCGCTGCGCGTTCTCGCCCAGGAAGGGCGCGACGAACGCATGAACGAGGCGGAAAAGAAGGCATCCGCCCTGCCGCCGAAACTGACGGTGCCAATGATCCTGTTTTTCCTGCCGGTGCTGATCGCCGTCATTCTCGGTCCGGCCGGCATCCAGGTGGCGGACAAGTTCTGACGATTGCGCCGGCCCCGGAAAGCGGATGCCGCTTTCGGGAGAAGACGCTGTTGCCTCAAAGACCGTCGGCCGATCGCGGCCTTCAAACACGCGTGACCGCCGCCAGCATAGCTGGTAAACGGGATGGACGAGCATTGGCAAGCGCGCGGATGCAGCCGCAGTGCGCCTGGCGCTCGTTCAATCCAAAAGAGAGGTTTCCGATGTCTTCTGCCGGCATTTTCATCAGCATCATGGCAGCCCTGGCGGTCGGCGCGATGAGCCCCGGCCCGAGCTTCGTCGTCGTCTCCAGGATCGCCATCTCGCGTTCAAGGCTGGATGGCCTTGCCGCCGCGCTCGGCATGGGCACCGGCGGTGTCGTTTTTGCCGTGCTGGCGCTTGCCGGGCTGACTGCGCTGTTGTCTCAGTTCGAATGGCTCTACGTCCTGCTGAAGGTCGCGGGCGGCGCCTATCTCGTCTATATCGCCGTCAATATCTGGAGGAGCGCCGGTCAGCCGCTCGAAGTCTCTGACGCCGTCAACGGCAACCGAGCGCTGAGATTGAGCTTCGTGACTGCGCTGCTGACCCAGCTCAGCAACCCGAAAACCATCATTGTCTATGCCAGCCTCTTTGCGGCACTTCTGCCGAGGACGGTACCGCTCGATCTGATTTTCGCGCTGCCGCTCGGCGTCTTTGCCGTGGAGGCGGGGTGGTATTCGATCGTCGCCTTCGCCTTTTCGGCCCGCCACCCGCGGCGGCTCTATCTTGCCGCCAAGAGCTGGATCGACCGCACCGCGGGTGCGGTCATGGCCGGCCTCGGCCTCCGGCTCATTCTCGCGGGCGTAAGTGATCGATAGGGTGGCGCTCGAGTTGGGCTTCGGCCGCTCTCAAGCTCGGAGGCGATCCGATCAGTTGGTATTGGTGTCACTCGGCGCCTTATCCTTGGCGGCGAGTTTCTGCCAGGAATTTGGCTGCGAGAGCATGCCTCTGAGATAGGCGACATTGGCATCGGCCTGCTGCGGCGAAAGTTCGCGCCGGGCGATCTGCTCGGCTTCCGGGAAACGCCCCTGCAGACCGACGACGAGGGCAAGGTTCTGCCTGACGCGGCTGTCGGCGGTCGGCTGGCTGGCGGCGGAGCGCAGATAGGTTTCGGCCGTGCGCAGATCGCCGGTCAGCACATAGGACATGCCGAGGTTGGAAAGGATGGAGGGCTCGTTCGGCTGGATGTCGAGCGCGTCACGGTAGCGCTGCCGGGCATCGCTTGGCCGGCCCATCTGGTCGAGGATCGCGCCTTGGGCCGAGATCAGCTTCCAGTCCGGACGATCCGGCGTCTGGGCGCGGCCGATCGTGTCGAGCGCCTGCTGGAACTGGCCGGCCGCCGCCTGTGCCTTGCCGTAGGCGGCCAGCACGTTGCGGTCGCCGGGATTGGCGATCGCCACCTGCTGCATGACGGCGAGCGCCTGCGTGTCGCGGCCGTTCATGCGCAGCAGATTGGCGTAGCTGACGCCGGTGACGGGATCGCGCGGGTTCTTTTCATAGGCCTGGCCGAGCCGGTCTGTCGCCGAGCGCAGCTCGGTCGCGTCCATCTCTTCGACCGGCTTGGTGAGTTTCGGCACCGAGCCCGTTGTCATCCGGTCCTTGGTCGTCGAGCAACCGGCAAGTGCCAAGACGAGCAGCGATGCCGCAGCGCCCTGCAGGATACGATTGGTGAATGTGGTGGTGAGCGAGGCAGGCATGACGCGTTCCTGGATTCCGAAATCGGCGCCTGACCTCGAAGCGGAACAGGGAAAGGTTTGACGCGTAATCTTCGCTCCAGCAATAGTCTGTTAACCCTAACAGACCGTTAAGGAACGATTCCTTGCGACCGCCGAAGGACAATCATGGCCCCCTATCAGTTCATCGAGAGACCAACCTCTTTCAACACGAAGGGCGGTTCGACGCTGCCGATCTTTGCCGTCACGCCTGCCCATATCGAGACCGGCACGATCGATCCGATCGCGCTCGAATGGGCGCGCAGGGCAGGCTACAAGGCTGAAAGCGGGTCGCTGCTGCTGATTCCGACGGCCGAAGGCCATCTCGGCGGCGCGCTTTACGGCCTCGGCACCAATCCATCCGAACAGCCTTACATCACCGGCAGGCTCGCCCGTGCGCTGCCGGCCGGCGACTGGCACATCGAGACCGCGCCGCTGACGGCAAATCGCCTGGCCCTCGGCTTTGGCCTCGGCAGCTACCGTTTCGACCGTTACAAATCCGAAAAATCGCCGGCGGCCACGCTGATGATCCCTCGCGATGCCGACGCCGCCGACATCAAGCGCCAGCTCGCCGGCGTCTTTCTCGCCCGCGACCTCATCAATACGCCGACGAACGACATGGGTCCGAACCAGCTCGAGGCTGTTTTCCGCGGCTTGGCGGGGCATTACAAGGCGGAGCTATCGGTTATTACGGGCGACGACCTGCTCAAACAGAATTTCCCGCTGGTCCATACCGTCGGCCGCGCCAGCGCCGATGCGCCGCGCCTTCTCGAGCTGCGCTGGGGCAAGAAGGGCCATCGCAAGGTGACGCTTGTCGGCAAGGGCGTCTGCTTCGATACCGGCGGTCTCGACATCAAGCCTGCCGCCTCCATGCTGCTGATGAAGAAGGACATGGGCGGCGCCGCGAATGTCATGGGACTTGCCTTGATGATCATGGACGCCAAGCTGAAGGTCGACCTGCGCGTTATCGTTCCGGTCGTCGAAAACGCGATCTCGTCCAATGCCTTCCGGCCCGGCGACATCTACCGGAGCCGCAAGGGCCTGACCGTCCAGATCGACAATACCGACGCCGAAGGCCGTTTGATCCTTGCCGATGCGCTTGCCTATGCCGACGAGGAAGAGCCCGAGCTGCTGATCGACATGGCGACGCTAACCGGCGCCGCCCGCGTTGCGCTTGGTCCGGATCTTCCGCCTTTCTTCACCGATGACGCCAATCTGGCGCATGACCTGACCGAAGCGAGCCTGGAAACCGACGATCCGCTCTGGCGCCTGCCACTCTATTCCGGCTACGAAAAGGATATCCGCACCAAATTCGCCGACCTCACCAATGCGCCGGCCGGCGGCATGGCGGGTGCGATCACTGCGGCCCTCTTCCTCAAGCGTTTTGTCAGCAAGGCGAAGAGCTGGGTGCATTTCGATATTTTCGGCTGGGCTCCGTCCGAACGGCCGCATTCGCCGGGCGGTGGCGAAGCTCAGGCGATCCGCGCGCTCTTTCACCATATCCGCGAGAGCCTGCGCTGACGCCATGTTAAGGCGCGTCGCCTCGCTGCCGATCGTTAAAATTTTATTCACCTTGCCGGGCGGCAATTTCTGCCGCCCCTTGCATGTACGTGGCAACTGCCGGAAAATGGAACGTTAGCGTAACGATCTTCCGGAGGGGCCGTGCCGATCGAACTGACCGCCTCGCAGGCGCTGGGGCTCTGGCATGGCGTGGCGCTCGATCAGGTCCGCCACGACGACCGCGATTTGACGTTGCGCCAGATGGCGATCCTGCTGCATATTTATCTGGTGCCGCCGCCGCACACCGTGCGCGGGCTTGCCGCCACGCTTGAAGTCACCAAGCCGGTCATTACCCGTGCCTTGGATACGATGGGCGAGATGGGCCTGGTTGATCGTGTGCGCGACGATGCCGACCGGCGCAATGTGATCATCAAGCGCACTGTCGGCGGTGCGCTTTATCTGGAAAAGGTCGGCGATCTCATCCGAGAGCAGGCCCGCCGGTTGCCGATCTGAAAGGAATGCGAATGACGATGCTCGACCGCCGCCTGCATGCCTATAGGTCTGATCTCGCGGAAGCGGCGCTCGAAGGCAAGGTCGAGGCGTCGCGTTTTACGGAAGGCGCCCCGGCCCGCGTCGCCGTCCCGGTCGTGGCCTTGCGTCCCGAACCGGACCTTGCCCGCGGCATCGATACCGAAATGCTTCTCGGCGAGGACGTGACGGTTTTCGATCGTGCCGGTGGCTGGTGCTGGGTGAAAGCCGCCTCGGACGGCTATGTCGGTTATATCGCGGCGGACGCGCTCTTGGAAGGCCGGCCGGCGCCCACCCATATCGTCACCGTCCAGCGCAGCTTCCTCTATCCCGAACCGGAACTGCGCAAGCCCCACCAGGCGATCCTGTCGATGGGAAGTCGCGTTCATGTAGCCGGCGAGGCGGAAGCGCGCGGCAATCGCTATGTCGTGCTCGAGGACGGAACGGCGATCTTCGCCAAGCATGTCCAGCCGATCGGCGCTCTCGGCGGCGCCGATTACGTGGAGGTCGTCGCCCGTTTCCTCGAAACGCCCTATCTCTGGGGCGGACGTTCCGGCCTCGGCATCGATTGCTCCGGCCTCGTCCAGCTGGCGATGCTGATGACGGGCAGAGCTGCGCCGCGCGATACCGACATGCAGGCGGCAGGCCTCGGCCAGCCGATCGACCGATCCGAAATCCGCCGTGGCGACCTGGTATTCTGGAAGGGTCATGTCGCCGTCTTCGAAGATCCGGAAACCATTCTGCACGCCAACGGCCATAGCATGACGGTGGCGCGCGAGAATTTCGAGGCCGCGGTCGAGCGCATCGGCTGGCTCTACGAGCAACCCACCGGCTATCGCCGCCCGATCAGCTGATCAGCCGATCGGAGGCTGCGGCCAGGATCTCACTCCGCCCGTCCAGTCCTCGAAGGCTTTCGACAGTCTCAGTACCCGCATGTCGTCGAAGCGCGGCCCGACGATCTGCAACCCTATCGGCATGCCCGAGCGGGAGAAACCGCAGTTGATCGAGGCGGCCGGCTGCTCCGACATGTTCCACGGCACCGTGAAACCGATATGTTCGAACGGCAGGGCCGGATCGTTGGTCGGAGATGCCCATTCGGCCGGATAGGAGATGATCGGATTGGTCGGCGAAAGCAGGGCGTCGATCTCGGTAAACAGCCGTCCGCAGCTCTTGCGCATCTCGATCGTCTGGTTGAAGCCTCTGACCGCATCGACGCCGCGGATGTCGGCGCCGCCCTTCGCCCAATCCCTGATATAGGGCAGGATGCTGTCGCGCCTGTTATCGTCGAGATCGGCGATATCGCCCCACAGCCGGGACCGCCAGAAATTGTCGAGCCCATCCAGCATCGCGCGTGTCAGCACCGGCTGGACCGATAGAATGGTCGCGCCGGCCGCCTCGAACTGTTTCGCCGCCGTTTCGACCGCGGCCCTGATCTCATCGTCCACCGCAAGCCCGCAGCCGGCATCGAGCATCAGCCCGATCTTCATGCCTGACAGGTCGATATCGAGATCCATCCAGTTGAAATCGTTCGGCGGCAGGCTGGTGCCGTCGCGCCAGTCCGGCCGTGACAGCGTCGCCATCGAAAAGGCCGCATCCTCGACGGTGCGCGCCATCGGTCCGACGCAGCGCCCGACATAATAGGGATCGGCTGGAACACGCCCATGGCTCGGTTTGAAGCCGAAGATGCCGGTCCAGCCGGCGGGAAGGCGCACCGAACCGCCGATATCGGTGCCGATATGCAGTGGTCCATAACCGGCCGCCGCCGCTGCGGAAGCCCCAGCGCTCGATCCGCCGGGATTCTGCGTGATGTCCCAGGGATTGCGGCTGAGAGGATGAAAGCTCGAAAGGCCGGAGGACAGCATGCCGTAATCGGGGCAGGTGGTCTTGGCGAAGATCACCGCGCCGTCTTCCCGAAGACGGCCGGCGGCCGGTGCATCCGCGTCCGCGGGTTTGAGTTCCACTGCCCTCGTGCCTGATGGCACCGGCTGGCCCTTTGTGGCGATGAGCTCTTTCAGCGTCACCGGGATGCCGTCGAGGGCACCCAGCGTTTCTCCCTTCGCCCAGCGCTCCGTCGACGCTTTCGCCTGGGCGCGCGCCAATTCCCGATCGTAGAGGTAGAGTGCCGCAATCGACGGTTCCCAGGCGGCGATATGGTCTTCGAGGGCGAGCCAGTATTCGAGGGGGGAGAGGCTTTTATCGGCGAAGTGCTGCCTGAGTTCGCGAATGGTAAGGTCGGTTTCGATCATGGCATGGTCTTTCGGGCGTTTCATCTTGGAAGAACATCAGCGGCTTGCCTCGCGCGGGTCGAGCAGATCGCGCAGACCGTCGCCGAGCATGTTGAAGCCGAAGACGGTGAGCGCGATGGCAAGGCCGGGCAGGATCGCCAGCCAGGGGGCGAGCGCCAGATAGGTTTGCGCATCGGCAAGCATCCGGCCCCAGGTCGGCGCCGGCGGCGCCATGCCGAGCCCGAGGAAGCTGAGACCCGCTTCGGTGAGGATCGCCAGCCCCAGCTGGATCGCGCCGTGCACGATGATCTGGCTGATGATATTCGGCAGCACATGGCGCAGCGAAATGGTCAGGCGGGTATTGCCGATGGCGCGCGCCGCCGTCACATAGTCGCGGCTCCAGGCCTGCAGCGAGGTCGCAAGCGTCACCCGGGCAAAGACCGGGATCATGAAGACGGCGATCGCGGTGATCGCGGTGAACCGCCCTGGCCCGAGAAAGGCGCCGAGCACCATGGCCGACAGGATCGGTGGCAGCGCGAAGATGACGTCGCAGATGCGCATCAGCAACGCCTCGAAATGACCGCGGATTGCCGCTGCCGAAATGCCGGCGATTGAGCCGAGCGTCCCGCCGATCGCAACCGCCGTGATAGCGATCGACAGTGAATTCCAGCATCCCGCCATCAGCATCGAAAGCACGTCGCGGCCGAACTGGTCCGTGCCGAGCAAGCCGAAGGCAAGCGGAGGCTGCAATTTATGGATGATCTGCATTTTCGCCGGCGGCAGCGGCGTCCAGACGAGCGACAGCAGTGCCACGGCGACCAGCAGGCCGATGATGACGACCCCCGAAATCAGGTTCATTCGCCGGCTAAGTCTAAAGACCTGGCGGCGGCTGATGGTGGCGGTGGACATGATCGGTGCCATGCGTCAGGCCGCCTTTCTCATCCTGGGATCGATCGCCAGGTAGGAGAGATCGACAATGAAATTCATCACGATGACCAGGCCTGCGAAGAATAGCACGACATCCTGCATGACGATGATGTCGCGCTGAGAGAGCGCCTGAAGGGCGAGCCGCCCGAGGCCAGGCAGGTTGAAGACGTTTTCCACCAGTACCGCGCCGGCGACGAGAAAGGTGAATTGCAACCCGATCATCGTCAGGATCGGGATCAGCGCATTCGGCACGATATGACGCCACAGCACCGCACTGCGTGACAGCCCCTTGGCGACCGCGGTACGGGCAAAATCCTCATGCATCGTGTCAAGCACCGCCGAGCGCGCCACCCGCGTCAACACGCCCGCCTGCGGCATCGCCAGCGCGACCGCGGGCATAATCAGCGCCTGCAATGCCGGCGTGAGGCCGGCACTCCAGCCCGGGAAACCGCCGGCCGGCATCAGCCCGAGCATCGTCGAAAACAGGATGATCAACAGCAGCGCCACCCAGAAGGCGGGCACGGCGATGCTGATCTGCGAAAACAGCGTCGCGACGACGTCGAAGACACCGCCGCGGCGCGAAGCGGCCAGCACGCCGAGCGGTAGGGCAATCGCCACCGAAAGCACGATCGCCATCAGCGCCAGCGGCAGCGTTACCGCCAACCGCTCGACGATCAACCCGGCGACCGGTACGCCATAGGTCAGCGAATTGCCGAGATCGCCGGAGAACACGCCGGCCAACCATTGCCCGTAACGCAACAGCAGCGGCTGGTCGAGGCCGAGACTGTGACGGAGTGCTGCAAGGGTTTCCGGTGTTGCCGAGGTGCCGAGCATGATCGAGGCGGGATCGCCGGGCAGAAGGTCCATGACAGCGAAGATCAGCAGCGAGACGACGACGAGCGTGACGATGAGACCGGTGAAGCGGCGGGCGAGGAGTGGGATCATATCAGATTGAGCACGGCCGCAATGGGACGCGGCACATCCTCTCCTCCGTCATTCCTGTGCTCGTCACAGGAATCCAGCCACGGCGCGTCGGCGCCGTGAAAGACTCTCATGCGATGAAGTCGTTCTCTCGCGCCCAAGGACTTGGGCGCACTGGATTCCTGTGACATCGCTCGGGCGAAGCCCTGAGGGCACAGGAATGAGGGAGCGAGAGGTTCGCGTGAATCGACCAAATCCGGCTGTCCTGCTTCAGGCACCAAGGCCATCACCTTCATCGTACGCCGCCTAGCCTGCCACCTTCACTCGTCCCAGGAAACACCAGACAGCACGTTGGAAGGGATCGGCTCGTTCTCCCACAGGCCCTTCAGTTTTTTGTCCCAGACGCCGAGCTTCGGCATGACGAAGAGGTAGAGCGCCGGCACGTCCTCGGCGAGGATCTTCTGCGCTTCGCCATAGATCGCATTCTGCGCGGCAGGATCGGCGGTCTCCTGGACCTTCTTCATCAGCGCGTTGAAAGCAGGGTTCTTATAATTGAAATAATAGGGATCGCGGGCATAGATGTCGATGTCGAGCGGTTCGGCATGGGCAACGATCGTCATGTCGAAGTTGCGGTCCTTCATGACGTCCTGAACCCACTTCGCCGGAAATTCGGTCGGCTCGATATTCATCGTTACGCCGATCTCGGCAAACATCGCCTGCATCACCTGGGCGCTGCGCGGCGCATAGGCCATCTGCGGCGATTTGATCGTGAAGGTGAAACCGTTGGGGTAGCCGGCTTCGGCAAGCAACGCCTTCGCTTTCTCGACGTCGTAGGGCAGCACGCCTGTCATGTC
This sequence comes from Rhizobium sp. 10PS4, assembly GCF_032464805.1. Classification (NCBI taxonomy): domain Bacteria; kingdom Pseudomonadati; phylum Pseudomonadota; class Alphaproteobacteria; order Hyphomicrobiales; family Rhizobiaceae; genus Rhizobium; species Rhizobium sp. 10PS4. The sequence continues at coordinate 226,757 of NZ_JAWDIW010000006.1, forward strand.
CTGATAGCCCGGATCGTTCGGCGTGTAGTGGCTGCCGATCGGTGTGCCGAGGCCGGACCATGCGCCGTCGATTACCGTCTTGCGGTCGATCGCCATCATCAGCGCCTGGCGGACGCGTTTGTCGTCGAAAGGCTTCTTGGCAGTGTTCATGCCGGCAACGACCTTGAGCTCGGTATTGCCGATCCTGGTGACGAGCCTCGCATCGCCGTCGAAAGAACTCATCAGCTCGGGTGCGGCAAATTCCGGAAAGGCATCGAGATCACCGGATTTCAGTGCAGCCGCCTGCGCCTGCGGATCGGCAATGAAGCGGAAGGTCACCTTGTCGAGCTTGGTGGCCGCATCCTTGTTCCAGTAATCGGCATTCCTGGCGATTTCGACCTTGTCGCCCTTCGCCCAGCTGACGAATTTGAAGGGACCGGTGCCAACAGGCGTCGTCTTGTCGTCGGCAGCGGTCTTCGGTGCGACCATCACCGAGGCTGGCCAGCCGAGCCAGTAGATCAGGCTGCCGGTCGGGGCCGAGAGATGCAGCACCAGCGTTTCGGCGTCCGGCGTATCGATCGAGGCGATCGAGGCGAAAAAACGCTTCTGCGGATTGACCGAGTCCGCGCCGCGGGCGCGGTCGAGCGAAAACTTGGCGCTCGCGGCATCGAAGGCCTCGCCGTCATGGAATTTGACCCCGGTCTGCAGCTTGAACGTATAGGTCAGGCCATCGGGAGAGATCTCCCAGCTTTTCGCCAGCTGCGGCTGGATCTTACCGGCCTGGTCGATCGTCACCAGCCCCTCGAACACGTTTTGCCAGGTCACCTGGCCGATTGCGACGGGTGCCGCGATCGTGGGGTCGAGACCGGTCGGCTCGACGCTCATGCCGAGATTGAGGGTGGTCTTCGCCGCCTCCGCCGGCGTCATCGCCGTCATCACCAGACCGGCCGAAAGCGCGGCACCGAGCGAAAGCCGCCGGGCGAAACGCGCTGAAGGCGCAAACGAAAGCTTGATCATCATGTTCCCTTGTCTGGCCGCGCGTCGATGACGAAGGCCTATTTGCGAATAGAGTGACACTATGCTAGTGCACACACAATGACGATTTTGTGTGCTCAGTGTAGCCGAAAAAGCTACACTGTAAATCCGCGGGCGATACAAGCTCGAAGCGTCAGTCTTTCACACCGGCCCGGCGGTTCGTGCGCTCGCGCATGAACCTCTCGATGAAGTCGAGCAGTTTCGTTGCGGCGAAGGATAGTTGACGATCCGGGGCGACGCAGAGATCGACATGGGTGCGGATGCCGGTTTTGCCGGCCAGCGGAATGGCAAGGAGCTGACCCGCCTCGATCTCGCGGCGGACGGTCAGCGCCGGTAGCAGTGTGGCGGCAGCCCCGCTGAGCACCAGTTCCTTCAGCATTTCGAGCGAGCTGGTGACGAAGACGGGATCGAGGCTCAGCCCTTCCTTCTCGAACAGCGCGTCGAAGGCCTGGCGGAAGCCGAAGGATTGGTCCGGCAGCGCCAATGCATAGTCGGCAAGCGTCCTCAGCGAGATCTCGGAAAGTGCTGCCGCCGGATGCTGCGGCGTGGTAATGAGATCATAGGCGATCTCGGAGCGCAGCCGCACCTTGGTGCCGGACATCGGTGGCGCAAACAGCGTCACCGCAATATCCGCCTCGGCGCTGTTAACGGCATCGACCGCCTGCCGCGCGCTGGTGATCGTCACGTTAAAACGCAGTTTTGGATATTTCAGGCTGAATTCGGCAAGCGCCGGCGCCAACAGATTGGCGACGGTGGCGCCATTGGCATAGATGCTGACACGGCCGCGCTGCAGGCCCTTGAGGTCTTCGATCAACTGCTGCACATGATCGAGCTCGCGCAGCGTCCGGCCGGCGCGGGCGGCAAGCAGCTCGCCGGCGGCCGTCAGCTTGACGCCGCGGGCGCTGCGTTCGACGAGCGGCGCGCCGAAATGATATTCGAGGTTCTCGATCTGCCGGCTGATCGCCGTCGGCGCGACATTGAGGTTCTCGGCCGCCTGGCGCATCGAATTGGTCCTGACCAGCTCGTCGAAATACATCAGCGCCCGGATCTGCATTCACGTCTCTCCGCCATTCGGCATATTGGATCTGTAGAGAGTCTGACCCTATTCAATCAGCTGCTGCTCGCATAGCGGTCGCGCCAGGCCTTTTGCGCGCCCTCGACCGGCAGCGCGGTCGCAGCGTAGACCCCTCGGGCGATTGCCCGCGCCATGACGAGGGTCGCAAGGTGGCACAGCTCCATCAGGCTTGCCATGTCGTCTCTTCGATGCTGGGCCGTCGAAGCGGCAAAGACGGTATCGCCGTCGAGCGGCAGGTGCGCCGGCAGCAGTGCCCTGGCAAACCCGTCATGGCCGGCAAGCGATAGCCGGTGCGCCTCGGTCTTTGTCAGCTGCGCATCGGTCACCACTGCGCCGATCGTCGTTGCCGGCGTGTTCATGCCCTTGAGCCGCATCCGGTGGTCGGCCACATCAGGCATGCCGAGCCCGCCGAATTCCGCGTCTTTTTCAAAGGGTGCCGCCCAGAAATGCGGCCCGTCGCCGATCGTTGCCGAACCGAGCGCATTGACGGCGACGATCGCTGCGACACGATGCCCGGCGCTGCTGACGGCGCTGGCCGAGCCGAGCCCGCCCTTGACGGTGGCCGTCGTCGCTCCCGTCCCGGCACCTGTCGTGCCGAGCGCGAATGTGCCCTTGGCCGCGGCCTGCAGTGCCGTATAACCCATGTCGCGATAGGGCGAGTGAAGGCCCCAATCCTTGTCGCCGCCGTTCAGCAGGTCCATCAGGATCGCCTGCGGCACGATCGGAATGCGCACCGACCCGACGGCAAAGCCGCGGCCGAGTTCGCGCAGGCCCGCCTGCACGCCGCCGGCGGCATCCAGCCCGAAGGCCGAGCCGCCGGAAAGCACGAAGGCATCAACGGCATTGACGGTCATCGACGGATCGAGCAGGCCGGTGTCGCGCCCGCCGGGCGCACCGCCGAGCACCGTGCCGGATGCGACGGCCGGTTCGTCGAAGACGATGACCGTGACGCCGGAACCGAGCGCAAGGTCGGTTGCATGGCCGACGGAAACGCCTTCGATGTCGGTGATGAGGTTCAGAAGATCGGGCACGGGCGGATCCTTATCACGGAAAGGCTGCCGATAGGACTGTACTGCATAATTCCTTAAATCGGAATCGATTTAAGGATAAAATTATGCAGCAATTCAAAGTGTTACAGCGTCCTTTGCGCGTCTGATAAAGACCCGCGGCGCTGTAATGCCCTCAAAAAACAAGACCGGCCCCATTTGGCGGGACCGGTCGGACATCGGGAAAAGCCGCGAATGCAGATCGCGGCCTCATGCCCTCAGGCATGAAGCGGCTTCGGATGACGGCGGGTCATCAGGTCATGGATGGCCAGCCGCACCTCGTCCGGCGAGCCGAAACGCTGCTCGTCGAGGTCGTGGACATGAAATTTCACGGCGATGAATTTCAGCCGGTCTTCATCGGGAATGACGATCCCGACGGGAACGCCTGCATATTCGATAACTTGCTTCTTCATAGATAGAACTCCTGCCGCACAATATGCGCAGCCATGGCGAATTGACTTGTCTGGTACCGTTGAAAGGAGGACGAACGTCACATTCGACAGTTCGGGCGGGAGAGGGCGCCCGGACGGTCATTGCCAAGCACAGATCGCCTAAGGAGATCGGCGAGAATATCGATATCTATCATGCTCGTTCCTTGTGTTGGCGTTGCACTTGAGTGGTCCCGGTAGAGCCCGGGGCCGGTGAAGGTTGCTTTCGATAATCCACTAACTTGGTAGAGATTACCCGGCAGCCTATCAGAAACATATTCCGAAACGTGTCAAAATATCGACGATCCGAAAAAATTCATTCCGTCGTAGCCCGAACTTACAGAAAGAAACATATCAGCTCTTCGTTAAATTCGTATGACAGAAGCGGAAGTTCGATTGAACGCAGCGGCAGACATAGGAAGCCTTGTCGTATCCGGCAATGGCCGTTTCATTAAAAATCGACATGCCTCGAAATGACCGATTTGGTTAATGTTGGAAGCCCTGTGTCACCAGCCTTCTTCGAGCACTTTCTCCAGCATGTCCGCGAAGAAATCGGCGCTGTCGATGCTGAAGCAGAGCGGTGGTTTGATCTTCAGCACATTTTGGTGATCGCCGGTCGGCTGCATGATGACGCCGAGTTCGAGAAGCCGGTCGCAGATTGCAGCCGTCTCTTCCGTCGCCGGCTCCAGCGTCGTTCTGTCGCGGACGAATTCGAGGCCGAGATAGAGGCCCATGCCGTGCACGGCGCCTGCAATCGGATGGCGGTCGATCAGCGCGGCAAGCCGCGCCTTCAGGTGATCGCCGACCGTCCGGGCATTTTCCTGCAGCTTTTCCTCGGCCATGATGTCGAGCACCGTCATGCCGGCGACGCAACTGACCGGGCTGCCGCCGGTGGAGGAAAAGAAAGTGCCCTCCTTCTCCAGCGATTGCGCGATCTCCCGCGTTGTGATGACGGCGCCGAGCGGATGGCCGTTGCCCATGCCCTTGGCGATAGTGATGATATCGGGCACGACCCCTTGCTGCTCGAAGCCCCAGAAATAATGTCCGAGCCTGGAATAACCGACCTGCACCTCATCGGCGATGCAAAGGCCGCCGCGGGCGCGCACTTGCGCATAGATTTCCCTGAGATAACCGTCCGGCAGTGGAATGCCACCGGCATTGCCGTAAACCGATTCGGCGATGAAGCCTGCAAGGCCTTCGCCCGCAGCATCAATTGCCTCCAGCACCGGCGTCGCCATGCCGAGATAATCCGCTGCCGTATCGGGACCACGGAAGTCGCCGCGATAGGTATTCGGCGAAACGACGGTATGCACCCAGTCCGGCCGGGTGGTCGGTGCCTGCGGATTGTCGGCGATCGAGGTGGAGACGGCATCGCTCGCCGCCGACCAGCCATGATAGGCTTCGAGCAGGCAGAGCATGTTGCGCGCGCCGCTATGGGCTTGCGCGAGCCGAAGCGCCAGATCGTTGGCCTCGGAGCCGCTGTTGACCAGGAAGACCGCGTCGAGCCCGTCCGGCGACAGAGCGGCGAGGCGTTCGGAAAATTCGGTGATCGCGGCATAGTGGAAGCGCGAATTCGTGTTGAGCCGCAGCCATTGCGCGCCGATCGCCGCCGCGAGCTTGGGATGGCCATGGCCGAGAATGGTGACGTTGTTGACCATGTCGAGATAGGCGCGGCCCTCGACATCGAACAAATGCTCCTTCCAGCCGCGCTCGATCTGCGGCGGCGCCGCATAATAATTCTTCTGCGGTCTTGCGAGATGCGCCCGCCGCCTGGCGAAGAGCGCGGCGGTTTCAGGCTGCGGCGCATCCACTTGCGGGCTGAGAAGCAGCGAGGGCGAAGGGCAGAGCACCGACCAGGCCGCCGCCGCGCGCGGTGTGGCAAAGAGCGGCGGTTCGAGACCGGCGACGCTGCAAAGCTGAATGCGCAGCCCGCCGAGCGACGACGCCTCTCCGAAAACCGTGCCGAGCGAATCGCCGGCGGCAATCTCGGCTCCATCCTCGATCGAGAGGTCGAGCCCATCGAGATGCAGGGTCATGTTGTCGCCGACGAGCGTCAGATGCTGGTCCTTCCAGCCGATGCGGCCGGCAAAGGGCGCGGCAATCGCGCTGCCTGCGGCAAGGCATATGTCGACATGCAGGGCGCAGGTCGCCTGTCCCTTCGCAGTTCCCGCGCGGGAAAGCCGATATTCGCCGTAGCGCGTCGCTGCCGTACCGTTTTCGGTTGCCATGCGGGCAAGCAACCGCCAGTCCATGTCGGTATTTAGCCAGTTGCCGGCGGAAAAATGCGGGCTCCGCACCCCAAGATCGACATAGGCGATCCCGGCGGGATCGATGTCGGGCAGCAACGGCAGCCATCCCGATGTTTCCGGCGTGGCGACATCTGCGCCGGCTGCCTTGAGGATCGCCGCTTCCATGAGATCGAAGGGAACCGACATCGCCGTATCGAAGATCGCCCGTTCGCAGTCGAGATTGTCGCGGACATAGTCGTTGTCGGGATCGACCGAAATCTGCTGTTCGCCGCTGGCGACGAGAATGACCGCGCGGGCGACGATCAACGGCCAGAGCGCCTTCAGCTCCTCGTCGCTCAGCGGATAGATCGCCTGATAGGCCGTGACGGCAGGCAGGATATGAAAAGGGTCGCCATCCGCCTGATGCAGCAGCGAAGCGCAGGTGACGGCGAGGTCGCCGACCAGCCAGCCGCGGATGATGTCGCCGAAATCGATCACCCCGTCGGGGATGATATGGCCATGGGCGTCACGGTGGCCGACGACATTGTCGCCGGTGACGTCGTGATGGACGGCCTGCAGCCGAAGCGCCGGCGCCAATGGCTGGATGCGGCGGACGGCCATCACCATGGTCTTGGCGATCCGGTCGCGCGCCGCACTGTCGGTGATGGCCGAAAGCAGCTGCACGGCAACGGGACCTGCTCGTCTGAGATCCCATTGCAGGCTGCGGTCGAGACCGGGATGGTTGAAATCGCCAAGCGCCTGCGCCAGTCTGGCGCAGAGCGCGCCGAGTGCTGCCACGGAAGCCGGCGCCACATAGGTCAGCTCCGTCAGCCCCTGGCCTTCCAGATATTCGAGCAGCCGGACCTGATAACCCTGCCCGCGCACGGTAAGGACGACGATCTCCCGCCCGTCATTGGTGGCGATCACCTTCGGAACGCGCGGCGCATCTTGCTTGCTTTTGAGATGATGGATCGCCGCATTCTGTGCTTCGAGCTCGCGGGTCTCGTAGGCTGCATGGCAGATCTTCAGGACGTAGCGGCCACGATCGCTATCGACGCGATAGTTCCTATCCTGCTGGCTGCCGAGTTCGACAAGCGTGCCGGAGAGGCTGTAATGAGCAAGGAGGATCTCTTCCGCGTCGCTGGAGGTCACGTCGGGGCGCGGCAGCGCCATGCGATCAACAAGCGCCTCGTCGGTCACGACACCCCTCCCGCAGCATGATTCGATTACCTATTGAAGGCGATAATCAAGTACTTGCCGCTGGCAGGCAACGGGGATTGTTCATTTGCCAGCAAAAGAGATGTTGGCGGCGCTTACCCCATGCGTTCGGAGGCGTAGCCGCCGGGGCTGGCCGGGAAGACCACGGTGCGGTTGCCGTTCAGGAAGGTGCGGTGATGGATATGGGCGTGGATGGCGCGCGCCAGCACCTGGCTTTCGACATCGCGGCCGATCGAGACATAGTCGTCGGGCGATTGCGCATGGGTGATGCGCGCCGTGTCCTGCTCGATGATCGGGCCTTCGTCGAGATCGGCGGTGACGTAATGCGCCGTTGCTCCGATCAGCTTCACGCCGCGTTGATAGGCTTGCTTGTAAGGATTGGCGCCCTTGAAGCTCGGCAGGAAGGAATGGTGGATGTTGATGATCTTCCCAGACATCTTCTGGCACATCGCATCCGAAAGCACCTGCATGTAACGGGCCAGCACGATCAGTTCGGTGCCCGTCTGTTCGACGATCTCCATGATCTGGCCTTCGGCCTGCAGCTTGTTCTCCTTCGTCACCTTGATGTGGTGGAAGGGGATGTCATGGTTGACCACGACCTTCTGGTAGTCGAAATGGTTGGAGACGACACCGACGATATCGATCGGCAGCGCGCCGATCTTCCAGCGGTAGAGCAGATCGTTCAGACAATGGCCGAAGCGCGACACCATCAGCAGCACCTTCATGCGGGCATTGCCGTCATGGATCTCGGCATCCATGGCGAAGCGTTTGCAGATCGGGTCGAAACCTTCCTTGAGTTCGGCAAGCGGTACGCCTTCCTCGGAGATGAAGCTGACGCGCGTGAAGAACCTGCCGGTATCGAGATCGTCGAACTGCGAACTATCGACGATGTTGCAGCCCTTGTCGGCCAGATAGCTCGAAATCGCCGCCACGATGCCGCGCGTCGACTTGCAGGATACAGTCAATACGTAACTTGTCATGTCTTTCCCTCTTCCCTCTCCAAGGCCGCCGCTGTGCTTAGATCAAAGCCCGGACCGCGAATAGGCCGGCGCACTTTCATTCATGCGACAAATTGCAAGATAAACCATCACGTTTGTGCAAGTTCTGTCATTGCTCAGTCTGAAGCTTAGGAGATGTTGCGCGAAAAACTGTACCGTCAGCGCCGCTTGGATGCGTATTCTCGCCTTCGACGCGCTTTAGGCAGGCGGCCGGCTCGCCACCGCGACCTTCCGGCGGCGCGGCGAGGTGATCTCATGGATGATCGCACCGCCGATCGACGAGAGCACCAGCGAGAGGATCACGAAGAGCACCGGCTGCTGCAGGATGCCGATCGGCAGGCGGTCGGCGGCGACCCTGAGAAAAGCCAGCGTGAAGGCGTGGGTGATATAGATGCTATAAGAGCAGTCGCCGAGATAGTTCAGCCATCCGATCAGCGGCAGCCTGGAAAAATCGATGGAGATCGCGCCGTAGACGATGAAGATCGCCGGGATTCCCCAGGCATAGAACCGGCTTTCCGGTGGCATCAGCGCCTCGTTGATGGAGAGAAACGCAAAGCCCATGGCAAGGGCCGCCCAGGCCCAGCGGTTCGGCAGAAGCACCTTCTGTCCGTAGAGCCAGCCGAGCACGACGCCGGCGAGGAATTCCAGCATGATCGGTTCGCGGTAGAACCGGGTCACAGTCGTATCCGGCAGCAGCCGGCAGGCGATCAGGATGACCGCAAAGACGACAAACATCGCCGGGATGCGCCGAACTTCCTGTAGCGGCAATAGCAGCGCGAAGACGAAGTAGAAAAACATTTCGTAATTCAGCGTCCAGCCCGGAACGACGACAGGCGTGATCGTGCTGGGATCGGCAGGATTGCTCCACGGCAGGAAGAACAGCGAGGCGATGAGATGCGGCAGGTCGAACACCGTCGATTTCAGCAATGATGGAGCGACCAGCGCCACAGTCGCCGAAAACAGCGTCGCCAGCCAGTAGAGCGGCACGATCCTCTTGATGCGCCGGCGGGCGAAATCGATCGGGCTCATCGCGCGTCCGCTCGTCGTCAGCCACATCACGAAACCGCTCAAGACGAAGAAGATGTCGACGCCGGTTTCGCCATAGACGAAGGCGGTGGCGTCGACTGCGGGATTGACCTTGGCAAGCTGCAATACCGCGTGGAAATAGACGACCATCAGCGCCGCGATGGCGCGCAGATACTGAAGCTGGACAAGCATCTTGCTCCCTCGGGCGTCGGTCTCAGCCGCGCCGCTGCGGTCAACTCAATACATCTGCCGGACGACCCTGCCGGATGCGCGGGTTGTCGTGGAAGCGCATAAATCCGACGACGAACCACAGGAGACCGGCGATCTTCATCGAGAAGACCGCAGTTCCCCCGATCATCATATTCAGAAAAATGAAAAGAGAAAGTGAATGGGCGCAGCGCCGCTGCGCTGCCGTGCGCCCGGCGGGAAAGAGGCAGACGAACAGCCACAGGGCGATGACGCCGAAGATCGTCGCCGCGTAGATCAGGTAGACATAGCCGCTGTCGGCGAATTCGGCGACCCGGTCGACCGAAAGCCCAAGGACGGCGAGCGGATCGAGTTCCATGATCTTCTTCATCGTCAGGTTGATGCGGCCGGTGAAGTTGTCGCCGGTCGCGTTGGGTTTCAGGACATAGACGAGGAAGCCCGCAGCGACGATCAGCGGCATCAGCGCCAGATTGAAATTCTTCGGGATCTTCGGAAAGACGAAATAGCCGACGATGCAGGCAAAGCAGAAGATCAGCATCGTGCGCGTGTCGTTCGTCACCAGGATCAGCACGGCCGTGCCGATCATTAGCAGCCGGTCCCAGCGGCCAAGCCTCTCCCACATCGAAATCAGATAGACCGCGATCACGCCGCAGAAATTGGCAAGCGACACCTGTTCGAGGAAGATCGAGGAGGAACGGTGGTCGATGATGCCGAAGGAGAAGCGCTCGGGAAAGCCGAGCGCGTTCTGGAAGAGGCCCGTCGTGTTGTAGCTCAGCGGCAGCAGCCCGCGCGTATTGGCGAAATAATCGGACGGGTGGACGATGCTGACGTAGAACGGCACGCTGACGATCTCGAAGATCAGGAAGATCATGACGGCAAGGCTTGCCCAGCGAAAGGCGAGCTTCATCGTTTTCTCGTTGCTCCAGCCGCCGAGCCCGGTAAAGCAGAAGATGATCAGCACGTTGCGGAAGTGATCGATGAACAGCATGCGGTTGAGCACGCTGACATAGATGGTCACGATGAGTGTGAACAGCAGGAACAGGAAGGCCGGCAGGTCGGTCTCGTAGATCCCCTTATGCAGGATATAGATGATGGCGCTCGCCATGATCAGGCCTTCGCTGGCGGCGACATGCGTTATCGAGAGCGGCACGATGTTGTGGTTGATGAAGGCGAGAATGCCGTTGTAGAGCACGGAGAGCAGGCCGAGCCAGAGCACCGTATGATCGGTACGCGATGCCCTGCCGGCGGCATCGAGCCGGTTGCCGGCTACGGTGCCGGCTACAGTGAATGTCGCTGTCCTCTGATCGACGACCGCCATGCTCATTTCCCCGCAGGCTTGATCGCGGAGCAAGTGCCGGCACCGGCTTTTGCCACCTCGGCAAGAAGCCGCATCTGCGGCCGCTCAGGGCCTTCGCGCGGCTGGACGTTTAACGGCTCGTTCGCCGGCCACCAATCGCCGGCGGCCCAATAGGACCAGCCGAGCCAGACATCGCTATTATCAGACATGGTGGCGTAGATTTCGGTCAACCCGCTCATGCAGTCCGTGTCGGCGGAGGCGCCGAATTCGCCGAGAAAACCGCGCTTGTGGTTCCGCTTCAGCCAGGCGGTTACCCCAGCGATCGCCTCGACCGCAGCAGTCGAGCCTTCGCAGGTCGGATGGGTGCCGGAGGAATCGGCGTCGAGATACTGGTGGACCTCATACGCGTAGAAATCGAGCGGATCGCGTACGCCGAGCATCACCGTGCCGTTGGCGCCGCCGATCACGTCCTTTTCCCAGCTGCCCGCGCCGCTCCATGCCGTGCCCGGCACCAGGATGAGGTTGCGCGCGCCGACGGCGCGGATACTGCGGATCGCGGCATTGGCGGCATCCAGCCAGTCCGTCGCCTTGATGTCGTGCGGTTCGTTCATCAGGCCGAAGAGAACGCCGTCCTGATTGGCGAATTCGACGGCGAGCCTTGCCCAGAAGTCACCGAAGGCGGCATCCGTCGCCGGCGCCGTGCCGACCTGGGTCTTGTCGTAATAGCCGAAATTATGCGGGTCGAGCAGAACCGCCATGCCGTGTTTGCGGATCAGGCCGATCGTATCTTTGATTCGCTTGAGCTCATCCTCGTCGAGCCGCCCGCCGAGCGCCGGCTGCAACCGTTCCCAGCGGAAGGGCAGCCGGATGATCGTCATGCCTTTTTCGGCGAAATAGCCAATCGTGGCTTCGCTCGGATAGGTGTAATTGGTGCCGTAGATGCCGCCGCGCTCGCCATATTCGCCGCCGGACAGATTGACGCCGCGGTAGCAGGGGGCCTCAGTCGCAAGGGCCGGCGACGGGATCAGAGCGGCTGCAAGCAGCAGCGCTGTCAGATGTCGTGTCGTCTTCATGGGCATCCTCGCTATCGCGGCAAATCGCAACATCGGCGTCGCTGAGCTTATTTTAACGGTCCGTTAGCTAAGAATTTCTAAAGTATCGGCACCTCGGCTTCAGTCTTTCACGCTGGGCAGGACACGAGTGCGCGTATGAACCAGTATGACAGGAACAGGGTAAGCCGGCTCCCTGGCTGGCGCAGTTTTGAGCCATCTCAGACTGCGCCGGAAGGTGTGCGCATGCGCAGCCCTGTCATCCGACCGGATGATTTCGTCCGGCCATCGCCCGAACCCGCCCCGCCCCCCTTCGTGCCGCCGCCAAGCATTGCCGAAACCCGCCAATATGAGCGTCCGGCACCGCCTCCGCCTCCGAAACCGCCGGTCGTGGACGCGCCGCCGAATGCAGAGCTCGCGCCTGCCGCACCGCTTCTCGACCTCCGCTCGAGTATCGCCGCGATCTGGAGCCGGCGGCTGATCGTGTTTGGCCTGGCGCTTTTCGGAGCCCTCGCCGGCGGGGCGATGGCGCCGCTCATCGCCCAGAAATTCACCGCCGTCAGCAGCCTCTATTTCGACCCGCGCCAGATCGGCCTTGCCGATGCGGGAGCGCAATCTTCGGGTCCCTCGCCGGAAATGATCTCGGCGCTGATCGACAGCCAGGTGCAGATCCTCACCTCGGGCAATGTGCTGCGCCGCGTCGCCGAAGCCATGAAGCTCGACCAGGACCCCGAATTCACCGGCGGCCGGGCGGATGGCGCCGCCGTGATCGGCACTCTGCAGAAGGCGCTGGTCATCACCCGTGAGGCCAGCACCTATGTCGTCTCGCTGGCTGCCACGACCAACGATCCCGAAAAATCCGCAAGGCTTGCCAATCAGGTCGTCACCTCCTTCACCGAGGAAGAAAACAGCGCCTCGAACGGCATTTACGAAAACACCTCCTCGACGCTCGATGGACGCCTCGACGACCTGCGCCAGAAGGTGCTGGAAGCCGAGCAGGCCGTCGAAACCTTCCGCGCCGACAACGACATGGCCGCGACCGAAGGCAACCTGATCTCCGATCAGCGGCTCGTCTCGCTGAACACGCTGCTGGTGACGGCGCAGGAAAAGACCATCCAGGCAAAGGCGCGCGCCGATGCCGTCGCCAATCTCCGCGTCGAGGACATCGTCGCCGGCAACCAGATGGAGGGCGGCGTCACCTCGCCGCTCGTCAGCCTGCGTCAGCAATATGCCACCCAGGCCGCCGCCGTCGGTAGCCTCGAAAGCCAGATGGGCACCCGTCATCCGCGCCTGCAGGCGGCTCGCTCGTCGCTGCAGAGCATATCAGGCGAAATCAAGGGCGAATTGCAGCGTCTCGCCACCTCGGCAAGGGGCGAATACGAGCAGGCCAAGGCCGCCGAGGACAGCATCGCCAAGGAGCTTGCCGTGCAGAAGGCGCTGCACGCGACTTCGTCCGACAAGCAGGTGGAATTGAACGAATTGCAGCGCAAGGCGACCGCGGCGCGCAATATTTATGAGACGGTGCTGAAGCGCTCCAGCCAGACGAGCGAGGAGCAGAGCCTCAACCAGAGTAACATTCGCGTCATCTCGCCGGCCGAGCCGCCGGTCAAGGCCGACGGTCCTGGAAAGACGATTCTATTGATTGCCGGCGTCATCGGCGGTTTTCTCGCCGGTTTCGTCGTCGGCGCCGGCTTTGCGATCCTCGCCGGCCTCTTCGGCCATCCCGTCATCAGAAGTTATTTCAGGAAGTCGCCCGCTGCGGCCGCTTGATGACGGTCGTCGGTTTTCCTACATCGGGAAAGCGGCCTATGAGCAATTCCAGGAAAAGTGCGAAGCGGTTTTCCGCCCGGAATTGTGTAAAACAAAAAGTTAGAGCGGTTCTGCGTTTCCGTGAAAGGCTGAACCGCTCTAGCCGGCAGGAGAGCTCCCATGCGGCTAATGATGATGCTTCTGATATCGCTCGTTGCCGTGCCTGGCCTCGCTCCGGCGTCCGCCCTTGCCGTCGACTGGACGAAATCCGTCGATTCGGGCGTTCAACCTCTCTATCCCTATAAGGATCTTCCCGGCGTCAAGGCGCAGCCGGACAAGAAGGAAGAGGAATCATACAATTGCCGCACCGAAACCGTCCAGGTCCGCCGCCGTTACGACGAGATCTTCCGCTCGGGCGGCATGCCGACGCTGATGTATGTCTGCGAACGCGACGGCTTCGTTACCACGGGTGGCAAAGTTCCGCTCCGCGGCCACTATCAGCCGGTGCGGTGAGGGCCGGCGACGGGGGTCGGACCTGTTGCCGATCTTGTTTGTTTTAGGCCTCCAGCCAGACGAATTCCAGCCCAGGCCTCTGCAGATAGGGCATGCTGCCGATCGCGGCGCGGGCCTTGAGAGGATTGAGGCCGATGAACAGCGCTTCCGCGTCGTGCGCCAATGCAGGCGGCGCTATCACTGGATGGCCGAAATGTTCGGTGTTCTGCAGCCCCGGATTCTGGTCGAGGAACGCAGTCAGCTCAACATGTTCGCCGATACGGCTACAGATCCAGCTCCCATAAGCGCCAGCCCCGTAAATTGCCGCCCTCTTCCCGGAGAGCCGCCTTGCGGCATCGTCGAGATGCAAGGTGGCTTTCGTCCAGAAGTCGCAGATCTCGCGGGCGCGCGCCACCGCTTCGGCGACCGCCTCTCGATCCTCGAAGAGCGCGACAGGCACCGCGCACTTCTCCGCAACGGCGAAGAAGGCGCCGGGGAAAGAAGTGTCATCGATCGTCTTCAGCGTAAAGCCGGCGGCGGCGGCGGCGTAGCGAAGCGAAGCATGGCTAAAGTGGTTGAGGTGATCCGCAACAGTCATATCGCCCGGATTGGCCGAAACGTTGGGCAGCGACAGAAGCAGCAGACCGCCCGGCCGCAGCAGCGCACCGATATCACGGATGAAGCCGACGGGATCGGCTACATGCTCGATCACGAAGTGGCTCATCGCGGCGTCGAAGAAGCCTTTCCAGCTCTCGGGTGCGTTGTAGATGGCCTGCGCCTCAGCTGGCACCCAACCTTGCCAGGCGGCCTGGTAGTCAGCGCTGACGTCAAAGACGTGGGCCTTCAGATCCGGACGCGCTACGGTCATCTTGCGGAGTGTATCGGCCTTTGCCGCCCCGTAATCCAGCAAAGTTGCGCCCGCAGGCAGGTCGAGCAACCGCAGCGAAATATCCGTCTGGTGATCGGTTCGGTAGATGACCGAGCCATCGAGCTTCACCGCGAAAATCTGGTCGTGATTGTCGCTGTTCAGCGAGATGCGATAGCCGGTGTCGTAGAATGCCTGGATATCCGGAATATCGTCGCATTGTGCGTGGCCGCAGCCGTCGCATATGAAGACGCGCGTCGGAATATCCAGAAACGTCATGATGGATGTGAGAGCTGGCGCCGGCGTTTCATAGGCCGGCGTCGCGATCACTCCACCGCAAACGCGGCAGTTTTTCATGCAGCTTCCTCGCGCGTCGCAACGAGTTCAGGCAGAACGACCTTGAAGTCGACGCCTGCCATGAAGGAGCCCTGCCAACCGATGCGGATGCCGAGCGGGTCCGCATAGTTGAAGAAGCGGAACTGGATGCTCCAGCGCGGCATCTTGGAAACATTATGGCCCGACTGATGCAGCGTGAGGAAATCCATGAGGACGAGATCGCCGGGATTCGTCAGCGGCGCGATATGCTTATAGCGGGCGAGCCTCTCTTCGGCACGGTCGAGATGCAATGCATATGCACCGGTTTTGCTGGCGCCTGCGTCGTCGGAATAGACCGGAACGAGGCCTTCGGCATGCGAACCTTCGGCGATCTGAACCGGGCCCATGTCCTCGCTCATCGGCAGAAGCGGCGTCCAGAAGACGATGCCATCGACGCTGCGAAGTTGCGAAGGAAATTCCTGGTGCCACTGCGCGCGGAATTTTTCTTCGCCGGGGTTGTCGATGCGCATGCCGTAGCCAGTCGTGGTGATGCCCGGCACGCTGCCAGGACGAAGCCGCTGGAAGATGTCTTCGTTACTTGCGTCGGAGACCAGACGCAGGAAAGCCGGAATATGCTTGATGGCGTCGTAGATTTCGCCGCCCCAGGCGCGGTTCTGAGTAATGACCTGCGGATAGGCGATGGTCATGGCATCGAAGGCGGTGTCGGTCGGTGCATCGATATTGTATTTCTTGCAGACGAACTCGACGATCTTGCGGATGCCTTCATGGATCGGCGCGATGAGAGTTGCCGGGTCGTAAAATTGCTTGAGAAGGATATAGCCTTTAGAAGCGAATTCGTCTGCCGCATTGTCGGGCACGTTTTTATTGATCATTGTCATGATGTTACCGTTTCCTCCTTCAGGAAGTCTTGCCACGCGACAGTGGCCGGGATGAGACAGTTACGCGCCTCTGGACCCATTCGTGCGATAAGGTCGAGGATCGACACATAAGGTGTTGAGGCACCACACGGCTGGGGCCATGTCGTCCGGCTGTAGTTCATGTATTTGACCTGCACGCCTTCAGCGTCGAATACGTTGTGGTCGAGATAGTTGGCTGCTCCGTGGCCGGTCAGATATTCATCACCACCGGCGCGCAGGACGATATCGAGAACGCGCCGCCAGGATGTGCCGGGAATTTCCATATCACTTGTCCTGGAAATCTTGCGATTGGGGCCGATGCCCATGTAGCGGGCTGGCTCTTCGATGCTGGCGATCAAAAGATCGATCAGCGAAGACTGGTTGTAGGCCTTATCAAATATGGACAGTGCATCATTGATATAGGGGGCTCCCACCAGGGACTGGCGCAGAAGTTCGCGATGGCTCTTCTTCCACTCGTCGCCAACTGCTTGCAGGTCGGAGATTTTTTGAAACGTACCCTTCCCCGCAAGAGGAACTGTCATCCAGCAGCGGTCGCTACCGCGCAGAAGCTGTATCCGGTTGGTGAAGCTACCCTTCGAGAACTGGATGTCGTCGAGATAAATATAGCTGTCAGCCAGCATCAACTGCTCGAAGAAGCCCGGCCAGGGAAAGAGCATCGGTTGGGTGATGACAACGGCTGTCATGTCATTCCCCACCTAGTACGCGTTCGAGCAGCAACACGTTGTATAACTTGCCCTTGCTGTCGGTAAAATGGTTCTCAAGCGTCCCGACAAGGCGATAACCGACAGACAGGTGGGCACGGAGTGCAGCGAAGTTGTCGGCTCGCACCTCAGACAGCAGTTTGATGAGGTCGAGTTCATTCCCGGCAACCTTGATGAGTTCACGCAGGGCCGCTTGGCCGAGGCCTCTGTTGCGCGCTCTTGCTGCAAGGCAGATACCGCCATAGCCTGTACGGTTCTTGCGATGGACACTGTTGACCTGGATAAACCCTACGGCCTCCCCGCAGGCGGTATCGACAATAATCCGAAACATGCCGCCGATCTCAGACTTCCGGCGCTCCACCCAAGCACGCAGCGTGGTCTCATCAAGACCGTCCGGGATTGTGAGCAACAATGCCTGCAAAGACAGGTCGCGCCGCATTTCGAAAAGCTGCGGTAAATGCTCTTCAGTAATATCTCTGAAAGTAATCGTGGGAGGAGGCTCTTTAACCAAAGGTGGATTCATGGCATGAGCCCTCATTGGGAAATGACTGAGCACGTGCCGCATTTCATGCCGATTGCCGGACGCGGCCGGCGCCGCTTACTGCGGCAACAAGGACATCGGCGACACGGTCGATGTCCGCTTCGCTCATATCATGATAACTCGGCAGATTGATCGCGCGTTCCGGAATGCTCCAGGCGTTGACATTTTCCAGTCGGTCTTCGAACATCGAAAGGCTGGAAAGCGGATGGAAGAAGACACGCGCGTCGATGTCGGCTGCGTTGAACGCAGCCTGAAGCATCTCGCGCGAGACGCCGGTTGCGGGATGAAATACGGTAGTCGGCATCCAGGCTCCATTCAGTGTACCCGTGTATTCTGGATTCATGCTGATGCCGTTCAACGCAGAAAGCCGGACCATATAGGAGGCGAGGATTTCGCGCTTTCGGGCGACAAGCTCTTCGATACGCTCCAGCTGGGCGCAGCCGATCGCGGCCTGGATGTTCGACATCTTGTACTTGAAGCCAATGTCATCGGGCCAGAATTGCTTGGTCTGTCCGCGTGCGCGTCCATGATTGCTGAGCGTCAGCACCCTTTCGTAAAGTGCCGGGTCGCTGGTGACGAACATGCCGCCTTCGCCTGTCGTCAGCGTCTTGGTGCCATGGAAGGAAAATGTCCCGAATGCGCCGATCGATCCGGCATGGCGACCGTGCCAGACTGAGCCGATCGCCTCGGCTGCGTCTTCGATAACGGGAATTCCGGTTCGCTGGCTGATGTCCATCAGCGCGTCCATATCGCAGAGATTGCCGTAGATATGGGTTGCGATGATTGCTTTCGTGCGCGGAGTTATGGCGCGTTCGACTCCAAGCGGATCGATGCACCAGGTATCGGGTAACACGTCGACCAGAACCGGCGTGGCGCCGAGATGGACGATCGGCGCGACGGTGGCCACCCAGTTCGTATCGGCAAGAATGACCTCATCGCCGGCCTCGACGCCGAGGGCGGCAAGGCCCATATGCATGGCGCCGGTGCAGCTGGATGTAGCGATTGCATGTGTGCTGCCGAGATAGGCGACGAAATCGCGCTCGAAGCGGATGATATAATCATAGCAACGCGCACCCCAGCCATTGGCGGCGGCATCCGCCGCATACTGCGTCTCAAGCTCGGTAATCGAGGGCTTTGTGTAGAAGATTCTGTTGCTCATGCCTGATTCTCTGAATATGCGCCCAAAACTCGCAACTGAGGCAGATTGTATCTGGATTAGCCGACGAAACTGGCGCGAGGCTTGGGCGCGCCGGTCGCTCCGGTCAGATCATCACGTGCGCGGTGAGGTCCTGTTCAGTGAAAATGAGATTTGGTTTGTAGCCGAGCCCTACAAAGTGCTGATAGCGCGCCGCATTCGAAAGGAAGATGACCGTCCTTTTGAGTTGGCCGGGATCGTGAACCTTCGGTTCCGAGACGACCCTTATCTCGGCAGCAAGCCCGAGTTCGTAAAGCATATCCTCCAAGGCCTTCTTGTCGGCCACGCCGCATAGCATCAGATGCGTGATCCCAGCCGTTGCGGTGGCATGGTAGGCAAGCGTCTGCAGTGCCACCATCAACGGCAGCCGATCCTTCAGGCCCACGACTTCCGGATGATTCGGCATGCCGCCGATCGACATACGGGTGTAGAGCTCATAGACCTTGATAAAATCTTTGCGCTGCGCCCAGAAGCGGATCGCCACCGACATGCGGTTTAACGTGAAGGCCTTGCAGAGCTCTTCGAACACGAGACGGGACTCACCTGTAAGGGCTAGGCTGCCCCGTTTGGAGGCGATATGCAGGAAGTATTCCAGCCCGCCGCGATACTTGTCCCAGGAGGTCATGACGTCGTCGTTGCCGGCCTGCTGCCGGTTCGGAGCGATCTTTGACACCGCAACGGATCGGTAGAACGGCTTCGGGAGGAAGACGACCGAACCCTGATCGAGGAAATGCGCGAGATAGGAGAATGCCCAGAAGCAGAATTCGCGGGGAACCCAGGAAGAGCGCAACGCCGAAGCCCGGTAGAGACCGATTTCGGGAAAGATGTGGCGCTCGCACACGAACTGGAAGACTTCAACAAAGCTGCGCTGGGCGAACTTTACTTCCTTTTCGATCGTGTAGAACTGGGACAGGTCCCTGTCGTTGACTTCGTCATAAAAATGCCAGGGCGCCTGGCAGACCGAGACGTCGGGATTGACGTCCATATAGCTGACGGCTTCTGTCAGACCGTCGGGCGCGAGAAAGTCGTCATCTGCATGATAGATGGCATATTCGCCGACGGCCTGGTGGAAGGCGCAGATCGTATTGGCGAGCGATCCGCCATTTGTGTCCCGCCGGTGGTAGCTGATCGGGACGCCCTTGGCGATGTATTCCTCCACGACCTGCGTCGTGTTGTCGGTCGAGGCGTTGTCGGAGATCACGACCTCATAGGGGAAATCGAATTTATAATGTGTCAGGAAGCGGTCGAGCGCGCTGCGCAGATAGGCTTCGCGATTGTACGTCGGAATGCAGACGCTGAGTTTGATGCCACTCAAAGGCGTGTCTCCTGGCTGTAGCTCTCAAGCGCGGCGTCGCGCTCGCTGATGACGCTCGGCGTGAACGGCCAGGCGATGGAAAAGGCAGGATCGTCCCAGCGGACGCCACGGGCAAGTTCCGGTACGTAGGATTCCGACATCTGGTAAAAGAGCTCGCAGTTGTCCTCGAGCGTCAGGAAGCCGTGCGCGCATCCGGCAGGTATATAGAAGGCGTTGTGACTGATCGCATCGAGCTCGACAGAGGCCCATTTGAGATAGCTTGACGAATCCGGCCTCAGATCGACCGCCACGTCGAATACCCTGCCGCGCGTGGCACGCACCAGCTTGATCTCCGGTCGCGGCTCGGCCTGGTAATGCATGCCGCGCAGCGTCCCGCGCCTGTGGTTCTGCGAGACGTTGCACTGCGGATAGACCGGCACGAGACCTTGCGCCGCAAAGGTCTGCGCGTCGAAGGTTCGTGCGAACATTCCCCGGTCGTCGGAGCGCGCGTCGACTTCCACGACAAAGGCGCCCGAAACCGCGGTCGGAAGAAACTTCATCCAAGCACCGTCAGTTCCGGCACGGCAACGGCGAAGCGTCCGCCCCAGGCGCCGATCCTGCTGTTGGCCGCAACGACCTCATTCTTGATGTTCCAGGGCAGGATGAGCACGTAGTCCGGCTGCGTCTCGTCCATCTTCTCCGGTGCGTAGATCGGCAGTTTGCTCCCCGGCAGGTAATGCCCCTGCTTGTGCGGATTGCGGTCGACGACGTATTCGATGAGATCGGTGCCGACGCCGCAGAAATTCAGCAGCGTGTTGCCCTTGGCGGCAGCGCCATAGGCGGCGACCTTCTTGCCGCTACGTTTGGCTTGTTCGAGGAAGGCGAGCAGGCCATCCTTGATCGGCGCCACGCGGCTCTGAAAGGCCTCGTAGGTCTCGACCTTATCGAAGCCGGCGGCTGCCTCCTCAGTGCGCACCTTGGCAAGACCGTGGCCGATTGCGTGAGCCATGGACGTTGCATGGCAGGCAAGCACGCGGAGACTCCCGCCATGGGTCGGCAGTTCTTCCACGTCAAACACCTTGAGGCCGTGCGCCGCGAACACTTTTTCGACGGCGAGCAGCGACAGATAGTAGAAATGCTCGTGGTAGACAGTGTCGAACTGGATGTTTTCCATCAGCCGCAGCAAATGCGGGAATTCGACGCTGACGACACCGTCAGGCTTCAGCACGGCCGAAAGCCCGCCGACGAAGTCGTTGATGTCAGGCACGTGCGCCAGCACATTGTTGCCGATGACAATGTCGGCGGCAAACCCGCGGGAGACGAGATCGGCAGCTGCTTCCTTGCCGAAGAAACGCGCTTCCGTGGGAACGCCGATCTGCCGTGCCACTTCCGCGACGTTCTCGGCCGGCTCGATGCCGAGCACCGGCACGCCGGCTTCGACGAAATGCTTCAGCAGATAACCGTCATTGCTCGCCACTTCGATGACCTGCGATGCCTCGCTGAGGCCGAAGCGCTCGCGCGCCATGATCGTAAACTGGCGGGCATGCTCCACCCAGCCGTCGCTGTAGGAGGAGAAATAGGCATAGTGGCCGAAGATATCCTCCGGCGGAACAAAGGCATCGGCCTGTACCAGCCAGCATTCCGAGCAGACGAAGGCGCGCAGCGGATAGGAGGGCTCGGGCAGTTTGAGCTGCTCCTCCGTCAGATAGGCATTGGCGAGCGGCGTCGAGCCCAGATCCACGAAACGATGCTTCAGCGGAGTGTTGCAGAACCGGCAATTATGCGCTGTCATGATGCTGTTTCCTCATAGGCCGCGATCTGCCCGAGCGAGAAGGCGCGCATGTCGGCTCCCTCGCGGTTGGCCTTGTACCAGGCGGATGTCCAGTCGATTGTCTGCTTCAGGCCGAGGCGCGGACGCCAGCCGATGGCGGAGAGCGCCAGTGCCGAACTCAAGGTAAGGGCAGGCGCTTCCGGAAGATGTTTTCCCGGCGCGGGCTTCCAGACGTCGTTCACGCCATGAGCAAGGCCGAGCGCCTCGGCAAGTTTGGAGACTGTCGCGAAGCTCTGCGGGTCTGGGCCGAAATTGAGTGCTTCGGGTAGCTCCTGCTCGCCGGCAAGTGTCAAGGCCTCGGCGAAGGCGAGATAGCCGCCGAGCGGCTCCAGCACATGCTGCCAGGGGCGGATCGCTTCGGGATAGCGCAGCAGGATCGGCTGGCCGCTTTCGAAGGCGCGGATGAAGTCCGGGATCAGCCGGTCCTTCGACCAGTCGCCGCCGCCAATGACATTGCCGGCACGTACCGTCGCAAGCCTGATATCGCGCCCCTTGAAGAAGCTGTCGCGGTAGCTCTGGACGACGAGTTCGGTGCAGGCCTTGGAGTTGGAGTAGGGGTCCTTGCCGCCCAGCATATCCGTCTCGACGAAGGGAACGCCGCTGCCGTTGTTGGCATAGACCTTGTCGGAGGTGACGACGAGAGCCGTCTTGACCGAGGGCGTTTCCCGCACCGCGTCAAGCACGTTAGCCGTTCCCATCACATTGGTCGCGAAGGTTTCGGTCGGGTTTTCATAGGAGCGCCGCACCAGCGCCTGCGCTGCCATGTGGATGACGATCTCAGGCTCGAAATCGATGAAATGCTGCTTGAACGTCGCCGCGTCGCGGATGTCGGCAATGTGATGGCCCTGTCCGTGCCAGGGCGCAAGCCGCCCATAGAGCGAGGGATTGGTCTCGGGTTCGAGCGAGACCGCCGTCACTTCCGCACCGAGCTTTTCCAGCCACAGCGACAGCCAGGATCCCTTGAATCCAGTGTGTCCCGTCAGGAACACGCGCCTGCCATTCCAGAAGTCCGTCAGGCCCATAGCTTCCACGGTGCCTTTCCGGAGCTCCAGAGTTCCTCGAGTTGGTGACGCTCACGAAGCGTGTCCATCGGCTGCCAGAAACCATCATGCTTGAAAGCGGCGAGCTGCTGGTTCGTCGCCAGCCATTCCAGCGGGCCCGCCTCCCAGATCGTCTCGTCTCCGCCAATGAGGTCAATGACCGAGGGGTCAAGAACGAAGAAGCCGCCATTGATGCGCTGACCATCACCCTTCGGTTTCTCGATGAAGGCGGTCACCACATTGTTTTCGATATTGGTAGCGCCGAATCGGCCGGGAGGCGTCACCGCGCACATCGTTGCCTTGAGGCCATGGCTGCGATGGAACGCGACCTCGGCGGCGATATCGACGTCGCCGACGCCGTCGCCATAGGTCAAGCAGAAGGGCTCGCCGGGAGTGAGATGGTCGCGAACGCGCCCGAGGCGGCCGCCAGTCATCGAATACATCCCGGTATCGACCACGGTCACGCGCCAGTTCGGTCGTGTGCCGCCGTGATAATTGATGCTGTTGGAGGCGAGGTCGACGGTGATGTCGTTGTGGTGCAGAACAAGGTTTACGAAATATTCCTTGATCATATAGCCCTTGTAGCCGGCGCAGATGATAAAATCATTGAGCCCGTGATGAGCATAGATGCTCATGATGTGCCAGAGGATCGGCATGCCGCCGATTTCGACCAGAGGCTTGGGTCGGATACTGGTTTCCTCGGCAAGACGAGAGCCGAGGCCACCGGCGAGAATTACGACTTTCATCCCAAGCGAACTCCAGAGTGTCTAGTCAGGTTTCCCGACCACCCTCAGAGCCACCCCGGGCTCTTTACAGGCGGAACGGCCGTATGTTCATCCTTGCCCCGGTATCCGATTTCGTTCTTGTGCGAGGCTTGCGGTGGTATCGGAACGGGCAGCCGCGCGTTTCGCAGGCCGTGCGTTGAGCAATGGAACAGGCTCGCCGTTCGGGACATCCCGTTTGGCCGAAGGCACGTCCCTGCAGCTTTACGAGGAGCGCCAAGCGGGCGCAATTGATCCGACCAGACGCGGTCGATCCTGATAGGAAAACGTCGGATACTGCCGGCCGATTACCCCCGGTAAAGGCCCGGCGCTTCGGCCCGAAGAAAAAAATCCCACTTCGGAATCCCGAAATTCCCCCGCTTCGGGATCCCGAAATTCGCCGCCTTTCGCGGGCTGTCGCCGCCGAGAAACATCCAATGATTTCAGGCCCCCAACCAATTTCGGGATTCCGAAGTGCTATATAGATTATGGTGGGAGTTCTCTACGCGCCGCCATACCTTGGCGTCTCTAGACTGAGCTGGAGTGAAGCATCGTCTGCCTCGGCGACCTTAGGCTTACGTTTTGTTGCCGCACGGCGTGGTCGCTTGGTGGTCTTCGGCAGAGTGTCGGAGCCGAGCTCGTCTGCCTCGGAGCTGGGCAGCAGCGGGTAGGCAGCAGGCACCGCGCCGGCGGAAGCTACCTCAATGACCGGTTTGGTGCGCGGCATTTCAACGGCCGTTTCGGCGGCTGACACCTCGCGCGCCTTTGGTGGCTGGGGGTTGCCGGCTGCGGACGTGGCGTATCGGATCATCGCAAGACTCCATTATGTTCGCTATATGTTCACATTTTGGAGTGAGGGAGTCAATGGAGGCCAGCAATCTCCAGCGGTGGAAATAAGCGTCCAGAAATGAGGATTCGGATAGTTCTTGGGAGCTATCGAGTGAACAAGCACTCAAGTGCATCGTGGCTGGCCTTTGCTACAAGGCACCAATGTACAACTTGGTTGGAAAGGCTTAACTCCTTGATCTTGGTAGCGATCAAGAATGGAATGGTGCCCAGAAGAGGACTCGAACCTCCACACCCTTTCGGGTACCAGCACCTGAAGCTGGCGCGTCTACCAATTCCGCCATCTGGGCGACGGAGAGCGATGTAAGGGGGTGGCTCCTGACTGTCAACTGGGTTTTTGAAGTTTTTCTGACAGTTGGCGAGAAAGCAGCCGATCACATGGGCGGGAGTGGCCCGAGGCGGGCATAGCGCTTCGGTGGTCACGCCCTATATAAAGGAAATATCGAAAGGAATGCCTCATGCCCGCTGCTCGAACGCTTCTGCTCGCCGGCCTTCTCGCCGTTCTCACGCCCGCCATCGCCGGTGCTGATTCGCTAAAGCTCGGCAAGCCGGGGGTTGGGCCGCTGAACACGGGCTCGACGCTCTGCGACTTTCGCGGCTGCTTCGGTTTCGGGCCGCAGCAATGGCATCGCCCCGCCTATGTCCAGCCGAACTACCGTCCGCGCGGCGCGACCGGGCCGACTTATTACCAGCCGGGGGCTGCCGGCCGACCGCAGCTGACCTATGATCCGCCGCCGGTGCAAAGGGTGCAGCCGAAGGCGCGCGATATGAACAGCCATGCCGCCTGGTGCAGCAACGAGTACCGTTCCTACAATCCGAGGACGGATCGTTTCCTCACCTATGAGGGCATCTACAAGACCTGCCGCTCGCCCTACCGCTGAGCTGTCAGCTTTCGAGCGCGGCGCGGTCGACATGGCCGAGATCGCGGCCGGGCTCGACGATGTCGCGGACCCGCTGTTTCAGCTCCTTCGGCCCGGGAAAGCCGCCGTCGCGCTTGCGCTCCCAGATCAGGTCGCCATTGACGCGGATCTCGAAATTGCCGCCGGTGGCAGGGATCAGCGCCACTTCACCGAGGCTGTCGGAAAAGGTGTGCAGCAGCTCCTGCGCCATCCAGCTGGCGCGCAGCAGCCAGTTGCATTGGGTGCAGTAGAGGATCGTGACGCGGGCTTTCTCGGTCATGGCAATGTCCTTTCGTTTGCTGAGATTTAAGCCCTGTGGCGTGCGGGCGCAATCGCCCTCGCATAAGCGTCTTGCACGCCGCGCTGCGCCATGGTCTTTTCCCGTGGTCGTCATATCAGGAAGAGCCTATGCGCGTCGCAGTCATCGAAAACATGCGGAATACCGGCCTCGGCGCGCTTGCCGCAGCGCTCGACGAGGCGGGAGCGGAGATCGAGTGGTTTCGGGTATGGCAGGACGGCATCCTGCCGTTAGACATATCGGGCCATGACGCGCTGGTCGTTCTTGGCGGCGAGCAGAGCGCGCTGGATGATGAATCCCACCCCTATCTGCCGGAACTCGTCCGGCTCACGCGCCGCTTCGGCGATGCCGGCAAGGCGGTGCTCGGCATCTGCCTCGGCAGCCAGATCCTCGCCCGCGCTTACGGCGCCGACAATCACTTAGGAATTGCCCGCGAATTCGGCTGGCACGGGATCGGCGTCACCGCCGATGGCCGGACCGATCCGCTGTTGTCGGCGCTTGGCGGCGAATTCACCATCTTCGAATGGCATGCCGATACGTTTTCGCTGCCTGAGGGCGCGGTGCGCCTCGCCTCGAGCCCCGTCGCTGAGAACCAGGCCTTCCGCATCGGCCGCGCCGTCTATGGCACCCAGTTCCATTTCGAGGCCAATTCAACGGTCGTCGCGCAATGGAAGGCCGAATTTCCCGATACGATCGCGCGCATCGCGCCGGGCTGGCTGGAGAACCATGCCGAGCTGGCCGCAAGGCACGCCGGTGCCGCCGATGCCGCAGGCCTTGCCATCGCGCGCGCCTGGGTCAGCCTGATCGAGAGGCAAGAGGTCGCGATGTTGTCGCGGGCCTCGGCGTGAGGGCTGAGGCGATGCCGGCAAGCGAACGCGAGAAAATGGCGGCAGGCGAATGGTACTGCTGCCTCGATGACGAACTCGATCTCTTGCGCCGGCAGGCGCGCTTAGCCGTCCACGCGCATAACACGCTGCCGCCGGACGAGCGTGGCGCCGTCGCGCCGGCCCTGAGGGCGCTGTTTGCGCAGGCAGCATTCGATGTCTTCATCGAGGCGCCGTTTCACTGTTCCTACGGTATCAATATCGTTCTCGGCGAACGCGTCTATCTCAATGCCGGCTGCACCATCCTCGATTCCGGCCGCGTGAGCATCGGCGACCGCAGCATGTTCGGCCCCGGGGTGCAGATCTATTGCGCCGAGCATCACAAGGATCCGGCACGTCGCAGCACCGGCATGGAGATCGCCCGGCCGGTCAGCATCGGCAGCGATGTCTGGATCGGCGGCAGCGCCATCATCCTCGGCGGCGTCACCATCGGCGACGGTGCGATCGTCGGCGCCGGCGCGGTGGTGACCAGGGATGTGCCGGCCGGCGCAACCGTGGTCGGCAATCCGGCCCGCATCCGCTAACGGCGGCAAAGCCGCCATTCCGCAATGATCTTGCCATCTCGACAGCAGCGATCATTCCGCTAGATGAGAGGGCAAAACGGGAGGGAATCATGAGCGAACTGAATTTACCGATGGAAGGCGGTTGCCGTTGCGGCCGGGTGCGATTGAAGATCAGCGCCCCGCCGCTGCTCACCATGGCCTGCCATTGCACGGGCTGCCAGAAGATGACATCAAGCGCCTATTCGCTGAGTGCGGCGATCCCCAGCGAAGGCTTCGAGGTGACACAAGGCGAGCCTGTCATCGGCGGGCTGCATGGCGTCACGAAGCATTATTTCTGCCCGCATTGCATGAGCTGGATGTTCACCCGGCCGGAAGGTATGGACTGGTTCGTCAATCTGCGCGCGACTATGCTCGACGACCCCAGCTGGTTTACGCCCTTCATCGAGACCTGGACGAGCGAGAAGCTGTCCTTTGCGGAGACCGGCGCGGTATACAGCTACACGGCGCTGCCGGAGATGGAGGCCTATGAGGGGCTGGTGAAGGAGTATATGGCGCGGAGTTGATCTCAGAAGCCCTGGAAGAGAAAGTCGACGGCAGCGATAATGCGATCGCTGTCGGCGGTAAGATCTGCCACCACGCCTCCAATCTCCTTTACGGAAATTGCGCCGGTGAATTGGGTAGCCATCACATAGGGCAGGTCATTAATCACGAATTGTGGATTGAGCTGACGCATGATTTTGGGAAGTGCTTCTAATGGAAGCATCGGCGCCATGGTCCGCGTTGTCAGCTCACCAAGCAAGTCGGACTGCAGATCAAGGGCGAGCGCGTCGGTATGCATGAGATTGTAAACATGAAACCGAGCCATCAGAACTGTCGATATTTCTGAAACGGCAGACCGTGCTTTTCGACATAGGCATTGGAAGCGGCAATAGCCTCAGCGTTCTCGATGCGCCAAAGCCGCTCTCGCTCCACCTTTATGGCCTTTGCGATGCCGTCCTCCGCCGCCCGGGATATATTGATCTGGAGCTCGCGCGCCTGGGAGACGAGGCCTTCGTCAAGAGATAGGTTTGCTGCTTTTCTCGTCTGCTGAGCCATAACGATCTCCATGCTCTTATGCACACATCGTATGCGCATAAGATGCCGTTGAGAAGCGGTATTCGTCGCCCATCTTGGACACTGCGATGATGGCCACCTGCGGGATCTCCATCTTGCCGAACTGGCGCAGGTGCTTCTTGCCGGCCCTCTACCTGTGCAGCAGCTTGCGCTTCCGTGAACGTTGAAACGCTCTAAAACTGACGGTATTTGGCGAAGGGCAAGCCGTGCTTTTCAACATATTCGTTTCCCAGACGGATAGCCTCGGCGTTCTCGCTACGCCAAAGCCGCTCGCGCTCCGCCTTTATGGCCTTTGCAATACCGTCCTCCGCCGCCCGGGATATGTTGATCTGGAGCTCGCGCGCCTGGGAGACGAGACCTTCGTCAAGAGACAGGTTCGCTGCTGTTCTCGTCTGCTGAGCCATAACAATCTCCTCAATCTTATGCGCAGATGATATGCGCATAAGATGACGTTGAGAAGCGTTATTCGTCGCCCATCTTCAGCGCTGCGATGAAGGCTTCCTGGGGAATCTCCACCTTGCCGAACTGGCGCATGCGCTTCTTGCCGGCCTTCTGCTTGTCGAGCAGCTTGCGCTTGCGGGTGGCATCGCCGCCGTAGCATTTCGCGGTCACGTCCTTGCGCAGCGCCGAGATCGTCTCGCGGGCAATGACGTTGCCGCCGATCGCCGCCTGGATCGGGATCTTGAACATGTGCTTCGGGATCAGCTCCTTGAGCTTCTCGCACATGTCGCGGCCACGCTTTTCGGCCGCCGTCCGGTGCACCATCATCGACAGCGCGTCGACCGGTTCGCCATTGACGAGGATCGACATCTTCACGAGGTTGCCCTCGCGGTGGTCGGTCAGCGTATAGTCGAAGGAGGCATAACCCTTCGAGATCGACTTCAGCCGGTCGTAGAAATCGAAGACGACTTCGTTGAGCGGCAGGTCGTAGGTCAGCATTGCGCGCGTGCCGACATAGGTGAGCTCGATCTGGATGCCGCGCCGGTCCTGGCAGAGCTTCAGGATGCCGCCGAGATAGTCGTCGGGCGTCAGGATCGTCGCGCGGATCCACGGCTCGTGGATTTCCGAGATCTTGACGACATCGGGCATGTCGGCCGGGTTGTGCAGCTCGCGCTCCGTGCCGTCGGTCATGTACATTTTGTAGACGACGGAAGGTGCGGTGGCGATGAGGTCGAGGTCGAACTCGCGCTCCAGCCGTTCCTGGATGATTTCGAGATGCAGCAGGCCGAGGAAGCCGCAGCGGAAGCCGAAGCCGAGGGCCGCCGACGATTCCATTTCGAAGGAGAAGGAGGCGTCGTTGAGGCGAAGCTTGCCCATGGCGGCGCGCAGATCCTCGAAATCGGCGGCATCGACCGGGAAGAGGCCGCAGAACACAACCGGCTGGGCCGGCTTGAAGCCCGGCAGCGCTTGCGCTGTCGGCCGCTTATCCTCGGTGATCGTGTCGCCGAC
This sequence comes from Rhizobium sp. 10PS4, assembly GCF_032464805.1. Lineage (NCBI taxonomy): Bacteria > Pseudomonadati > Pseudomonadota > Alphaproteobacteria > Hyphomicrobiales > Rhizobiaceae > Rhizobium > Rhizobium sp. 10PS4. The sequence goes on from NZ_JAWDIW010000006.1 coordinate 256,057, forward strand.
GCGGGTATCGGCCACTTCCTTGATCGAAGCAGTGATGAAGCCGATCTCGCCGGGGCCGAGGCGGTCGATATTGACCATCTTCGGCGTCAGCACGCCGACGCGCTCCACCTGGTATTTCGCATCGGTGCCCATCATCCGCACCGTCTGGCCCTTGGTCAGCACGCCGTCGATGACGCGGACGAGAACCATGACTCCGAGATAGGCGTCGTACCAGCTGTCAACGAGCAGCGCCTTCAGTGGCGCCTTCTCGCCGCCGGGGCTCTTCGGCGCCGGCAGCTTGTGGACGATCGCTTCCAGCACGTCGGGAATGCCGAGGCCGGTCTTTGCCGAGATCAGCACCGCCTCCGAAGCGTCGATGCCGATCACTTCCTCGATCTGTTCCTTGATGCGGTCGGGTTCGGCGGCCGGCAGGTCGATCTTGTTGAGGACGGTGACGATCTCGTGATTGTTGTCGATCGCCTGGTAGACGTTGGCGAGCGTCTGCGCTTCGACGCCCTGGCTGGCATCGACGACGAGCAGCGAGCCCTCGCAGGCCGATAGCGACCGCGAGACTTCATAGGCGAAGTCGACGTGGCCGGGCGTGTCGATCAGGTTGAGAATGTATTTCTCGCCGTTATCAGCCTGGTAATGCAGGCGCACGGTCTGGGCCTTGATGGTGATGCCGCGCTCGCGCTCGATATCCATATTGTCGAGCACCTGCTCGGACATTTCGCGCTCGGCAAGGCCGCCCGTCGTTTGGATCAGGCGGTCGGCCAGTGTCGATTTGCCGTGGTCGATATGGGCCACGATCGAAAAGTTGCGGATATGGGACAGCGGAGTGGTGGAATTGGTGCTCATGCGCGCCATATAGCAGCGCCGCCCCCTGCCGCAAAGCGGTAATTATCCCGCTGTTTACGCTATTTCGTCCTGTGTCGGACGCGTATCAGACCGGCCACGTCTCCTGCCGCCAGGCCGAATCCCAGAACATCCATTCATATTGCGAGGCGCGTACGAAGACATCGGTCATTTGCGCGCGCTCAACCGGCGACGCGGCGCGGGCGGCGATGTCGGTCAACGCGATCACTTCGCGGGCACCGGCAGCAAATTGCGGATCGCCATAGGTGTTGATCCAGGCCTGGAAGGCATTGCCTTCGATAACAGACCGGTTCTTGATCGCTTCGCCGACATGCCAGTAGATCCAGAAGCAGGGAAGGATCGAGGACAGCGCCACCGCGTAGGAGCTGTGATAGGCGGTGGCAAGCAGGAAGTTCGTATAGGCAAAGCCGGCAGGCGAGGGCTCAGCTGATGTGACATCGGCGGAGGTGATGCCGAACTGGGTGAGGAAGCCGGCATGCAGCCCCTGCTCGACGGTGATTGCCTTCTGCGCCGAACCGAGGAAGCGCAGGACCTGCGCATTGTCGGGCGCCTTGGCCGCGACGATCGCAAGGCATCGCGCATAATGCTTCAGATAGAGCGCATCCTGCAAGATGTAATGCCGGAAGACCTCCGGCGGCAGCGTGCCGTCCGAAAGCCGCTGCAGCAGCGGCAACGCCTCGATTTCAGCCATGATCGGCGCGATCCTGTCCCAGGCGGCAGCCGTGAAGCTTCCCGTCGTGTCCGTGCTCTGTGTGCTGGCGTCCATCACTCTCTCCTCGGATTACGCCGCCATATATGGACGGCGCAGCGGCGAAAGCAAGGCGCGTTTGGCCGCTTTTCGTAGCCCTTGATTCCATCATCGGATAATGTATTTCTCTTATAGTGGAATCATGGAGCGGGAAAATGGAACCGGAACTCGAACAGGCGATCGGTATCCGCATCCGCACGCTGCGGCAGGAAAAGGCTCTAACGCTTGATGATCTTGCTGCGGCCTCCGGCGTCAGCCGGGCGATGATCTCGCGCATCGAGCGGGCGGAGGCGAGCCCGACCGCCTCGCTGCTGGCAAGGATCTGCGCCGCGCTCGGCCTGTCGCTGTCGGCCTTCTTTGCGGAGGAGGGGCGGGCCTCGCCGCTCGCCCGTCGGCAGGAACAGCAGGTCTGGCGCGATCCGGAGACCGGTTATCTCAGACGCTCTGTTTCACCCCCGGGCACGGCTTCCGATGTCGATATCGTCGAGGTCGAATTCCCCCCTGGCGCCCGCGTCAGCTTCCCCCCGCATGCCAGCGCCCATGGCATGACGCAGCATATCTGGCTGTTCGACGGCGAGCTGGAGATGACGGCGGCTGAGATCGTCTACCGGCTGCGCCCGGGCGATTGCCTCTTCATGCCGGTCGGAGAGGGTCACGTCTTCCACAATCCGGGCCACGCGCCGGCGCGTTACTGCGTCGTGCTCGATCGCGGCGGCCGATAACAGCTTTCATTTCAGGAGAACAGCATGCCCGCTATTCGTACCCTTTCCGTCGAGGAGGCCCGCGCCGCCATTCCGGCTCTATCGGAAGTGCTTGTTGATTGCGTCGCGGGCGGCGCCTCCGTCGGCTTCATGCAGCCCTATGGGCCTGAAGATGCCGAGCCCTATTGGCGCGATGTCGCCGATGCCGTTGCCACCGGCGGCAATCTGCTGCTGGTCGCAGAACTCGACGGCAGGATCGTCGGCACGGTGCAGGTGGGTGCCGCGCAGATGCCGAACCAGCCGCATCGCGGCGATCTGAAGAAGTTGCTGGTGCATCGCTCCGCCCGCGGCAAGGGGCTCGCGCGGCTGCTGATGGATGCCGCCGAGCGCGAGGCGGCAAGCCGCGGCAAGACCCTGCTCGTGCTCGACACGGCAACCGGCAGCGATGCCGAGGCGATCTATCCGCGCCTGGGCTGGCAGCGCGTCGGCGTCATTCCGGATTATGCGCTGTGGCCGGAAGGCGGCTTCTGCGCCACCACGCTGTTCTACAAGCGGCTCGCCTGATTGCGCCGGCCCCGCTCAGGCCGGCCTGGCGAAGACCGGAAACGCGCCGCCAAGCGTCGCGCCCGCCGTCCATTGCGCGGCGTTCCAGCCGAACTGCCGCGCCGCTTCGATATTTACCGCCATATCGTCGATGAAGGCGATCTCGCCGGGCAGCACGCCGGCCCGTTCGGTCGCCAGCCGGAAGAAGTCGGGCGAAGGTTTGCTGTGCCCGAGTGCTGCGGAATAGATGATGTCGTCGAAATGTGCGTTAAGGCCGATCTGCTCCATAAGGTAGCGTGCCCGCCTATGTTCCTGGTTGGTCGCCAGCAAGAGAGTGATGCCGCTTTGCCTGAGAGGCGCGAGTTCTTCCAGCAGATTGAGATCGAGGCGCGAATCGTTCTCGAACCAGTAATCGATCAGTGCTTCGGCGCTGAGGTGGGGCGCGATCTTTACGAGAACGCCGGCGAGCTTCGGCTCCAGTGCCTCGCGGCCGATGATGATATCGCCCCAGTGCGTCCGGAAGAATTCCTGCTGCAGCAGGTCGAGGCGCAGGCCGAGATCGCGCTCCAGATAGGTGAAGAGAGGCAGGCCATCAGTCGGGCGACCATGAACGAGCACGCCGTCGACATCGACCATCAGCACTTTCATGCGGAAAATTTCCTCGTTCTCAAAACACCGGCGAAGGTGGCGTCATTATTCCAGACGATCAAGGGCCCGCGCCGCTTTTTTGTCAGGGCCGAGCCGTGTAAATCTCCATTGTCAATCAAGGACAGGATCTGAAATGCGCGTCATCTATTCCGAAGATCACAAGCTGCGCGATGCCAGGACCGAGCTGCACGCCGGCCAGCTGGTGACGCCCTTCGAGGCGCCGTTCCGCGCCGAATGGATCCTCGCGGCGGTCAAGGAGGCGGGCTTTACCGACGTGGTGGCACCGGATGCGCACGGGTTGGGAACGGCGCGAAAAGTGCATGATCCCGCCTATCTGGACTTTCTCGCCACCGTCTGGGACCGCTGGGTAGCGGCCGGTTTTACCGGCGAGGCGATCTCCAATTCCTTCGCCGTTCGCCGCACCAGCCAGCGCGTGCCCGACAATATCGTCGGTGCGATCGGCCACTATGCCAATGCCGCCGACACCTCGATCACCAAGGGTTCCTACGAGGCAGCGATCGCTTCCATGCGCTGTGCCGTCAGCGGCGCCGACTGGCTGGCAGAAGACAATCGTTTCGCCTTCGCGCTCTGCCGCCCGCCCGGCCACCATGCCGGCATCGATCTCTTCGGCGGCTATTGCTTCATCAACAATTCGGGCGTCGCCGCACAGCGGCTGCTCGATCATGGTGCGAGGAAAGTCGCGGTGCTGGATGTCGATTTCCATCATGGCAACGGCACGCAGGATCTCTTCTATCACAGAGGCGATGTCTTCACCGCCTCGCTGCATGGCGATCCTATGCACGCCTTTCCCTATTTCCTCGGCCATGCCGACGAGGAAGGCGAGGGGGAGGGTGCCGGCGCCAACCGCAACTATCCGATGCCGCCGGACACGGCTTGGGATATCTGGTCTTCGGCCCTTGCCGATGCACTGGCCCGCATCAAGACCTTCGGCGCCGAGGCGATCGTCCTGGCGCTCGGCGTCGATACCTTCGAGCGCGATCCGATCTCCTTCTTCAGCCTCACCTCCGACGATTTCACCCGCATGGGCGCGATGATATCAGCGTCCGGGCTGCCGGTGCTCGCCTGCATGGAGGGGGGCTACGGTGTGCCGGAGATCGGCCTCAACGTTGCCAATGTCCTCAAGGGTCTGGAAGCCTGATCACCGCCGATGACCGACGAGACCGTTCCATCCGATATCCCGACATCACGCATGCTGAGCTGGGCGCGCAATTCCGCTATCTATCGCCTCGAGCGGCGGATGATGACGGAAAAGCAGCTCTTTGACGCCATCACCCGCAAGGCGAAGGAGAAATTCGAAGGTATCAGCCCGGCACAACTGAAGGCCGTTGCCGATTTCGCGGTCAAATTTGCCTATGATAACAAAGTGCTCGACGACAGCGCCTATGCGGAGATCAGCACGCGCTCTGCCGTGCGCGGCGGTAAATCGAAGCGCGCGATCGCCCAGAAGCTTGCTGCCAAGGGCGTCTCCAGCGACAGGGTCGAGGCAGCACTTGAAGAGGCTGACGATCTCTATGCCGCAGCGATATTCGCCCGCAAGCGCGCCTTCGGTCCCTTCCGCCGGGTCGAGCTTGACGAAAAGCGAAAGGCGAAAGAGCTCTCGGCTTTTGCCCGCAACGGCTTCAGCTTCGACATCGGCAGGAAGGTCTTCGACATGAGCTTCGAAGACGCCGAAGAGATCATCCTTGCCGGCCGATCCTTGGCGCTTCAGCATCAGCGCTCTTGATCCCGGCATGAAAAGATTGAATTTGGTTCTCACACGTCTTCGGCCTAGAACCGAGCCAGGATCGGGGGCCACATGGATATCAAGAACTTCGAGAACACGGACGGCGCAGCCTTGATCGCGCAGCCGGGTGTATCGCCGGCTTCGGGCGGCTTGGCGGCCGGTGTCGTGATGTGCCTGATGTCGATGTCGTCGATCCAGTTCGGCGCGGCACTATCTTCGTCAGCCATTGCGACTTATGGCGTTGCCGGCGCCACTTGGCTGCGGCTTGCTTTCGCGGCGATCATCCTTGCCGCTATCGTCAGGCCTTCGGTGCTGCGTTATAGCGGCGCCCAATGGCGGGCGACATTGCTGCTCGGAACGACGACGGCTGCCATGACGCTGTGTTTCTTCGCGGCGATCCAGCGGCTGCCGCTCGGACTGGCGATCGCCATTGATTTCCTCGGGCCGCTCTCGGTCGCCGTCTTCGGTTATGGCCTGACCTGGCGGCTCACATGGCCATTGATCGCTGCGGCCGGCATTCTCTTCCTCGCCCATGACGGCGAAGGCTGGGTCGGCAATCTCCCTGGTGTCCTCTTCGCCCTCGGCTCGGCTGTGGGATGGGCGGTGTATATCCTGCTGACGAAGAAGGTCGGCGCTGCCTTCAAGGGGCTGGAAGGCCTGTCGATGTCGCTGATCGTCGCCGGCCTCGTCGCAACTCCCTTCGGTCTTGCCGAGACAGGGGGCGCCTTCACGCTGAAGGGACTGGTCGAAGTTCTCGGCCTTGCCATCCTCGTGCCGCTTTTGCCCTATGCGCTGGAGATGGTGGCGCTGCGGCGCATGCCGTCGGCATCCTTCGGCATCCTGATGAGCCTCGAACCGGCGCTCGGCGCTCTCGCCGGTTTTCTGATCCTCGCCCAGCCGATGACCGCGCTGCAGATGCTGGGAACGGCGCTCGTCGTGGCGGCCAGCGCCGGCGCCACCGCCTCGGCGGAAAAGGCCTAAGATTTCTTAGGCGAGTTTCCGCGCGGGATCGTCGAGTGCCGGATTGTAGAAGAGCGACAGTGTCAGGCTTTTGGCGATCCGCTCCGCCGTTGCCATGAACCACGCCTTGGCTTCCGGCGTTGGGGCGATATCGTCGAGCGTCGCGGCAAACAGCGACAGCCATTTCGGAAAGAGATCGGGCGTCAGGTTCTGGACACCCGTGTGCGCCTGCACCGGCTTGCCGCCATAGGCGCCGCTGCGGAAGGCGACGGCCGACCAGAAGCTCTTCATCTTCGCCATATGCTCCGGCCAGCGGCCGGACAACCTGGCGTCGAACACCGGGCCGAGATCGGGATGCGTCAGCACGCGCCCGTAAAAGGTCTCGACCAGCCTGTCGATGAAGGCTGCGTCGACGCCCATCTCCCGCATCTCCGCCTCCGCCCTTTCGCGGATCGCCGCGACATGGGCAGGGCGGCCCTGAATCTCATTATCCATTCCAAAACCCCGGCGCCGCGTGATGCGGCGCCCTCCCATATAGGTGTTTATCGCAGCGTGCCAAAGTCCTCCGTGCCGCTTGCGGCAATCTGTCAGTTGGCTTGCACGCACACTTGACCGCTATCACCACGTTCTTTAGATTTAGAATAATTCTAAATCTTGGAGAAAATCATGCTGGCGCGATTTTTCAGATCCTCGAAACGATCTTTCGAGTCGCTGTCCGAGCAGGAGATTCTAGCCCTGGCGATTGCTTCCGAGGAAGACGATGCCCGCATCTATCTTGCCTATGCCGACAGGCTGCGCCGCGAATTCCCCGCCTCGGCCAAGGTCTTCGAGGATATGGCCGAGGTCGAGGATACGCATCGCAAATCGCTGATCGAGATCCATCGCCAGCGTTTCGGCGAGCGCATCCCGCTGATCCGGCGCGAGCATGTGCAGGGCTTCTACGAGCGCAAGCCCGACTGGCTCAGGGCAAACCTTTCATTGGGTGCGATGCGGGAAGAAACCGAGGCGATGGAGGAGCAGGCCTATCGTTTCTATGTCGAGGCGGCAAAACGAACCTCGGACGCCTCGACGCGTGAGCTTCTCGGCGATCTCGCCCTTGCCGAACAGGGGCATGAGGATATCGCCCGCATACTGGGCAACAAACATACGCCCGAAGACGTCAAGCATGACGAGGACGCGACGGTGCATCGGCAATTCGTGCTGACGTACGTGCAACCGGGTCTTGCCGGGCTGATGGACGGCTCGGTCTCGACGCTGGCGCCGATCTTCGCCGCCGCCTTCGCCACGCAGGATACCTGGCAGACCTTTCTCGTCGGTCTTTCGGCCTCCGTCGGCGCCGGCATCTCGATGGGCTTCACCGAGGCCGCCCATGACGATGGCAAGATCTCCGGCAGAGGCTCGCCGGTCAAACGCGGCCTTGCCTGCGGCATCATGACGGCGCTCGGCGGCCTCGGCCACGCACTGCCCTATCTGATCCCGCATTTCTGGACGGCGACGATCACCGCCGCCATCGTCGTCTTCTTCGAACTCTGGGCTATCGCCTTCATCCAGAACCGCTACATGGAAACCCCCTTCCTGCGCGCCGCCTTCCAGGTGGTGCTGGGCGGCGGCCTGGTGCTCGGAGCGGGTATCCTGATCGGCAATGGGTGAGTTGCAGTCGGGCACAGCCCGAGCAATCGATCCAGTGAATCGATTGCAGCGACGAACGCCCTGAGCCAAAGCGAAGGGCCGGGAGACGGTGCGTCATCCTCGGCATCAAAGCGCTCCTTGTCTTCGCTTGCGCTCAGTGCACTCGCGGCTTCGCCGCTCACCCCCTCATCTGCCTGCCGGCATCTTCTCCCCGCTGGGGAGAAGCGGATTCGTGGCGGCGCCTCGTTCCCCTTGCGGCATTGGTCTGGGAATGACACCCGTGCGGATTGCTCCCCCTTCTCCCCAGCGGGGAGAAGATGCCCGTCAGGGCAGATGAGGGGGGTGAGGAGCGTAAGCGACGAACGCCTTGAGCGTAAGCGAAAGGCAGCCCTCCCTGTATAAAGAACCGCCCAAAAATAAAAAGGCCGGCAAAATCGCCGGCCTTTTCCAAATTCTCTATTGCAACCCCTACCGCAGCGCGCCGACCAGGACGTCGCGGCCGTTTTCGATGGTGACCCAGCGGCCGGCATTGTAGCTCGACTGGCGCTTGACGAAGGAATAGGGGGTCCCGAACCAGGGCTTGACGTCGGCGGCGAGGTTGTCGAGCACGAAATCGCCCTCGGCGGTGCGCAACGTCAGCACGGCATGGCCTTCACCATCCGGCTTGCGCACGACGGTCATCAGCAGATCGGCAGCCGGAAAGCCGCGCTGGATCAGCATGCGGCGCTTCAGCAGCGCGAAATCCTCGCAGTCGCCGACGGTGGTCGGATAGGCCCAGACCTCATCCTTGCCGTAGATTTCCTTGTCGGTCATCGGCGTGATCGTGCGGTTGACCGTGGCGTTGAGCGAACGCACCAGCGACCACTTCCCCGGGGTCATGGCAACGGGGCCGGCGTTGCGATTTGCGCCGCATTCAATGCGGTGAATCTGACAGAAATCATAGTGCCCGATCGGCTGTGAGGTGGCATTGCCTGTCACCATGGAAGCATTTCTGCTGGGGGCTGGTATGGCGGCCGTCGCCATCGCAAACATGGCCATCATGGCCACAAAGATACCCTTGATCCGCACGCCCGCTCTTTCCTTGCATCGCCCTTATTTATTAACAAAGTGTTAATGGAGAGGGCCCAAAAGAGTCAATCGTTACTTCTTGGGAGGACCTTACGACCCGCCGATATGGTTAAAATGCAACGGGTTGGGGGACCTGCATCAGGCGAATTTATTCGCCTCTGCCGTTCAAGCGGGCATCTGCCTATTTGTTGATGAACGGATGATGCCTTTGACGGCACTCAGGAGAAGCGCGATATCGCCGGGGCGGGAAAGGCGGTGGTCGCCGTCGCGGACGAAGGTCAGCACAACGTCGTCGGCGGGAAGATGTTCGACCAGTTTCATCGCATGCGCATGCGGCACGTCGGCGTCTTTCATGCCCTGGAGAATGTGCACCGGGCAGCCGGTTTCGATGATGCCGTCGAGCACCCGGTTCTTTCGGCCGTCCTCGATCAGCGCCCGCGTATAGATGTTGGGTTCCGGGCTATATTGCGAACGCTCTTCGAAATAGCCGCGCTCGGCCAGCGATTTGCGCTCTTTCGCCTTGAGGTTCGGCTCGATCAGCTCCGAGGTGAAATCGGGGGCGGGTGCGATCAGCACCATCCCTTCGAGCTTTGGGCCTTCGAGCGTCACGCCGCCCTGCCGCGCAAGCTCCTGCGCCAGCCTGAGCGCGATCCAGCCGCCCATCGACGAGCCGACGAGGATCACCCGATCGGGCGCGACATGGCGGATGACGGCAAGCGCCTCCTCCAGCCAGCGCGAGATCGTGCCGTCGCCGAAGCTGCCGCCGGAAAGTCCGTGGCCGGAATAGTCGAGGCGGATGCAGGCGAGCCCAAGCTCCGCCGCCAGCCCATCGAGTTCAACCGCCTTGGTGCCGCTCATGTCGGAGCGGTAGCCGGACAGCCAGACAAGCGTCGGCGCGCCATTGCCGGCTTGCGCCGGGCGGACGAGCATGGCGATCTCACGCGCCGCCTCGCCCTCGCCGACCGTCAGGAACTGCGGCGCGGAATCGGGCATCTGATCGGACATCGGCGAAACTCCTGTTGTTTTGGCCTATAAAACAGATTCTTGGCAGGCTGACAGCGGGTGATTTTTCCGCTAAAGGATGATATTGACTCCGTTGCAGCGATGACGCGACACGTTTGTGCCCCTGATCGGGAGCGCGAGGCTGCAACGTTCCGAAAACAACGCGAGGAGAATACGACCATTCGCAGACCTTTTAAAACCGATGCGCCCGTGAAGGACGGACCGCGCTCGAACCGTGAAATCCGCATTCCCAAAGTTCAGCTGATCGGAGCTGATGGACAGAATGTCGGCATCGTGCCCACCGACCAGGCTTTGAAAATGGCGGAAGAAGCCGGCCTCGATCTCGTCGAAATTTCCCCCAATGTCGAACCGCCGGTGTGCAAGATCCTCGATCTGGGCAAGCTGAAATATGCCAACCAGAAGAAGGCTGCCGAGGCGCGCAAGAAGCAGAAGATCGTCGAAGTTAAAGAAATCAAGATGCGCCCGAACATCGACACCCATGATTATGAGGTGAAGATGAAGGCGATGGGTCGCTTTTTCGACGAAGGCGACAAGGTCAAGGTGACGCTGAAGTTCCGCGGCCGTGAAATGGCCCACCAGGAACTCGGCATGAAGCTTCTGCAGCAGGTCAAGGCCGATACGATCGAGTTCGCCAAGGTCGAAGCCGAGCCCAAGCTCGAAGGCCGCCAGATGATGATGGTGCTGGCGCCGAAATAAGCGCCAGGCAGTTTTTCGCCCAGGGCCGTCCGCAAGGGCGGCTTTTGTGCTTTCTGTCACTGTATTTTGGGAGCAGCGAAGATTCCTCCGCCGCCCCGTTGCACTTTCATGACGCTGCGGTTATAAGCGCGCGTCCGAACTGACCGGCAGGGCATGCCGTGGCAGTTTCGAATGCTTGCGGAACGGTTCGTCGCCGATGCCGCAGATCAACAACAAACGCTCCCGCACCTTGTTGCGACGGCCGGAGAACCGGACTTCGCGAGAAGGGCTTTTTTGATAAAGCGCGCAGGGAGGACAGAAGGAGTAGCAAAATGCCCAAGATGAAGACGAAGTCCTCTGCCAAGAAGCGGTTCAAGATCACCGCAACCGGCAAGGTCAAGGCTGCCGCTGCCGGCAAGCGCCATGGCATGATCAAGCGTTCCAACAAGTTCATTCGCGATGCACGTGGCACCATGGTTCTCGCAGAACCGGATGGCCGCAAGGTTATCAAGAATTACCTGCCGAACGGTCTCTGAGACTCGTCCGCGAACGCTAGATTTAAGGAGATCATGATATGGCACGTGTAAAAAGAGGCGTCACCTCTCACGCCAAGCACAAGAAGGTTCTGAAGGCCGCAAAGGGCTTTTACGGCCGCCGTAAGAACACCATCCGTACCGCCAAGGCTGCTGTCGATCGTTCGAAGCAGTACGCCTACCGCGACCGCAAGGTCAACAAGCGCAACTTCCGTGCGCTTTGGATCCAGCGCATCAACGCCGCTGTGCGTGAATTCGGCCTGACCTACGGCCGCTTCATCGACGGCCTGAACAAGGCTGGCATCGAAGTCGACCGCAAGGTTCTCTCCGACATGGCGATCCACGAGCCGGAAGCATTCGGCGCGCTTGTCAGCGCTGCCAAGAAGGCTCTTGAATACCTCAAGGAAGCCGGCACGGCGAACGAGTTTGAAGGCGCGGTCAAGTAACCAGCGCTTCCCAAGCTTTTGAATTTATGATTTGGGAAACCCGCGCTGGTTTGGGCTAGCGCGGGTTTTTCTTTCTTTATATTCCTGGCGCCGGCCGGCGACGCCTACCTCCCGATCGCCCGCCTGATACTGGACGGAAAGAAGTGACAATGTCAGATATCGACCAGCTCAACGCATCGCTGCTCGCCGAAATCGCCGCCGCCGATGACGAGACGGCGCTCGAAGCCGTGCGCGTTTCCGCCCTTGGCAAGAAGGGCTCCGTCTCCGAACTGTTGAAGACGCTCGGCGCCATGACGCCGGAAGAGCGCCAAAGCAAGGGTGCGGCAATCAACGTCCTGAAGAACGCGGTGACCGAGGCGCTCACCGCCCGCAAGACGACGCTCCGGCAAGCGGCGATCGATGCGCGGCTGAAGGCCGAGACGGTTGATGTCAGCCTGCCGGTGCGCTCTTCGCCGGCCGAGCGCGGCCGTATCCATCCGATCAGCCAGATCGTCGACGAGATCACTGCGATCTTCGCCGACATGGGCTTCTCGATCGCCGAAGGTCCCGACATCGAGACCGATTATTACAATTTCACCGCGCTGAATTTCCCCGAGGGCCATCCGGCCCGCGAGATGCACGACACCTTCTTCTTCAACCCGGATGAGAATGGTGAGCGCAAGGTGCTGCGCACCCACACCTCGCCGGTGCAGGTGCGCACCATGGAGGCGCAGACGCCGCCGATCCGTATCATCATTCCCGGCAAGACCTACCGCCAGGACTCGGACGCTACCCATTCGCCGATGTTCCATCAGGTCGAAGGCCTGGTCGTCGACAAGAAGGCCAATGTCGCCAACCTCCGCTGGGTGCTGGAAGAATTCTGCAAGACCTTCTTCGAGGTCGACAGCGTGACGATGCGCTTCCGCCCGTCCTTCTTTCCCTTCACCGAGCCCTCCTTCGAGGTCGATATCCAGTGCGACCGCTCCGGCCCGATCGTCAAGTTCGGTGAAGGCACCGACTGGATGGAGATCCTCGGTTGCGGCATGGTTCACCCGAACGTGTTGCGTTACGGCGGGCTCGATCCGGACGAATATCAGGGTTTTGCCTGGGGCATGGGCCTCGACCGCATCGCCATGCTGAAATACGGCATGCCCGACCTGCGCGACTTCTTCAACGCCGATGTCCGCTGGATGACGCATTACGGCTTCCGCCCGCTCGACATGCCGACGCTGTTCGGCGGCCTCAGCGCTTGAACGGAGAATTGGGACGATGAAATTCACGCTCTCCTGGCTGAAAGAGCATCTGGAAACGGATGCCGGCCTCGATGAAATCTGCACGCGCCTCACCGAAATCGGGCTGGAGGTCGAGGATGTCGACGATAAGGCGGCATTCAAGCCCTTCGTCATCGCCAGGGTCGTCTCGGCCGAAAAACATCCGCAGGCCGATCGCCTGAAGGTGTTGATGGTCGACACCGGTTCCGGAGCACCGGTCCAGGTCGTCTGCGGCGCCCCGAATGCGCGCGCCGGCCTCGTCGGCGCCTTCGCGGCGCCCGGAACATATGTTCCCGGTATCGACGTGACGCTTGCCGTCGGCAATATCCGCGGTGTCGAAAGCCATGGCATGATGTGCTCCGAAAAGGAGCTGCAGATCTCCGACAGCCACGACGGCATCATCGATCTGCCCGAGGATGCGCCGGTCGGCCAGAGTTATGCCGCCTATGCTCATCTTGACGATCCTCTCATCGAGATCAACCTGACGCCCAATCGGCCGGACTGCACCTCGATCCACGGCATCGCCCGCGACCTCGCCGCCTCCGGCCTCGGCACGCTGAAGACTCAGGCTGCCCCGTCCTTCGCCGCCGAAGGCGAGACGCCGGTGAAGCTGACGCTCGGTCTCGACGATCCGAAGCTCTGCCCGGGCTTTGCGTTGCGCCTCGTGCGCGGCGTCAGGAACGGCCCGAGCCCGCGCTGGATGCAGCAGCGGCTGCTCGCCATCGGCCTGCGCCCGATCAATGCGCTCGTCGACATCACCAATTACATGACCTTCGATCAGGGCCGGCCGATGCACGTCTTCGACGCCGCCAAGGTCAAGGGCAACCTGACTGTGCGCCGCGCCAAGGAAGGCGAAACGGTGATGGCGCTCGATCAGCGCGAATATAAGCTCGGCCCGAACAACGTCGTCATCGCCGACGAGAATGGTATCGAATCGATCGGCGGCATTATGGGCGGCGAACATTCCGGCTGCGACGAGAACACCGTCGACGTGCTGATCGAATCCGCCCTCTGGGATCCAATGAACATCGCCAAGTCCGGCCGTGCGCTCGGCATCATCACCGATGCCCGCTACCGCTTCGAACGCGGCGTCGATCCGGAATATATGGTTCCGGGTCTTGAGCGCACGACGGAGCTGGTGCTGGAGCTTTGCGGTGGGACGGCTGCTAGGGCAGAGGTCGTCGGCTACAAGGGTTACGAACCGAAGATCGTCGATTTCCTCTATTCGGAAGTCAAGCGTCTGACCGGCCTCGACGTCTCGAATGAGGAAAGCGCCACGATTCTGACGCGCCTCGGCTTCACTGTCTCCGGTTCCGGCGAGCGCGTCTCCGTCTCTGTCCCCTCCTGGCGTCCCGATATCGACGGCAAGGCCGATCTCGTCGAGGAGGTCATGCGCATTCACGGCGTCGACAATATCAAGCCGGCGCCGCTTGAAAGCCATGCGGCCGTCAACGGCAAGATTCTGACGACGCTGCAGATCCGCAGCCGCCTCGCCAAGCGCGCGCTCGCCGCGCGCGGCATGCTCGAAGCCGTTACCTGGTCCTTCATTCCGGAAGACCAGGCAAAGCTCTTCGGCGGTGGCTCGCCCGCCCTCAAGCTCGCCAACCCGATCGCCGCCGAAATGTCGGATATGCGGCCGTCGCTGCTGCCTGGCCTGCTGACCGCTGCCCAGCGCAATGCCGATAAGGGTTATGGCGACGTCGCGCTTTTCGAGGTCTCCGGCACTTATGAGAACGACAGGCCGGACGGTCAGCGCCGCGTCGCCGGCGGCATCCGCCGCGGCACGGCCTCGCTTGCCGGCGCCGGTCGCGCCTGGTCGAACGCCGCCAAGGGCGGTGGCAAGCCGGTCGACGTCTTCGACGCCAAGGCCGATGCGCTCGCCGTCATCGAAGCCTGCGGCCTGCCGATGGGCAATATCCAGATCGAGCAGGGTGGACCGGAATGGTATCACCCCGGCCGCTCCGGCACGATCAAGATGGGACCGAAGGTCGTCCTCGGCTATTTCGGCGAATTCCATCCGCTGACGCTGGAATCGCTTGATGTCTCCGGCGCTCTATGCGGCTTCGAGGTCTATGTCGACGCCATGCCGGAGGCCAAGCGCAAGGCGACACGCACCAAGCCGGCGCTCGAGCTGTCACCCTTCCAGCTGGTGCGGCGCGACTTCGCCTTCGTCGTCGACAAGACGGTGGAAGCCGGCGCCATCGTCAAGGCCGCAACTGGCGCAGACCGCAAGCTGGTGACCGGTGTCAACGTCTTCGATATCTTCGAGGGCGCATCGGTTGGCGACGGCAAGAAATCGGTGGCGATCGAGGTTCAGATCCAGCCGGTCGAGCGCACGCTGACGGACGAGGATTTCGAGGCGCTGACGCAGAAGATCGTCGCCAGCGTGATGAAATTTACCGGCGGTGTTCTCAGAAGCTGAGCTTCATCCAACGTCGCCAGATAATGGACCGGTCGCGAATGGCGGCCGGTCTTTTCACCGATGCAGATGGAAGAGTTTGCTGACGATCGTCCAGCGGCCGTCGATCTTCAGCAGCGAGAGATAGTCGGTAAAGCGCATTCCGGCGAAATCGTCGGTGACCTTGACGCTTGCCGCCTCACCCTCGACATCGACACTCTGAATGTCCATGTAGGGCTGCGTGCCGGGCGGCGCCGGCTCCTCCTGCAGGATCGCGGCGATGAATTCGTCCCGCGTCAGCCATTCGACCGCATTTTCGTAATGGCCGATGATCGAGCTTTTCGGATGAAAGGCCTTTTTCAAGGCTGCCTCATTGGCGAAGGCCATGCCTTCGACATAGAGATGAACCGTCTGTTCGACTGCCTGCCTGTCCGACATATTGTCATCCCGTTCTCAGAGATGGCGTTAGATAGTTTCGCCAGCCCCGAAGGCAAGCCCGGCCGGTTGTGATCGACCGGGCTTTTCCAGGTCAGATATTCGTCATGGCAAGCGAGGCGTCCGAATAGCGCTTGCCGGCTACCTGTCCGGCGGGGATCGCTTCGCTGAGCTGCTCGAGTTCCGCCCGGCTCAGCACGATATCGGCAGCGGCCGCATTCTGTTCGAGATGGTGAAGCTTGCGGGCGCCGGGGATCGGCACGATGTCGTCGCCCTGGCTCAATACCCAGGCGAGCGCGAGCTGCGCCGCCGTTACGCCCTTCTCGGCGGCAAGCCGCTCGAGCGTCGAGACGAGGGCGGCATTGGCGTCGAAATTTTCCGCCTGGAACCGCGGCACCTGCCGACGGAAATCGTCGGCAGCGAGATCCTCCACTTTGCGGATCGCCCCGGTCAGGAAGCCGCGGCCGAGCGGGCTGTAGGGCACGAAGCCGATGCCGAGTTCGCGGCAGGTGGCAAGCACCTCCTCTTCGGGATCGCGCGTCCAGAGCGAATATTCACTCTGCAGGGCTGCGATCGGATGGACCGCATGGGCGCGGCGAATGGTGGCGCTACCGGCTTCCGAAAGCCCGAGCGCCCGGACTTTGCCTTCCTTCACCAGTTCCGACATGGCGCCGACGGTCTCTTCGATCGGCACGTTGGGATCGACCCGGTGCTGGTAGAAGAGGTCGATGGTCTCGATGCCGAGGCGTTTCAGCGAGGCCTCGGCCACGACTCGCACATGCTCGGGGCGGCTGTCGACGCCGGCGATGGCGGCAGCGCCCGGCTTGCTGGCATCGATCTTGAAGCCGAATTTGGTGGCGATTACCACGCGGTCGCGGAACGGCTTCAGCGCTTTGCCGAGCAGAACCTCGTTGGTAAAGGGACCATAGACTTCGGCGGTGTCGAAGAAGGTGACGCCGAGATCGATGGCGCGATGCAGCGTCCTGATCGATTCCGCATCGTCGCTGGCGCCATAGGCAAAGCTCATGCCCATGCAGCCAAGGCCGACGGCAGAGACGGTCAGATCGTTTCCGAGTTTCCGGATTTTCATGATGTGCTCCTCTGAGCTGATTTTGAGCCGCCAGAGCATGATGCCGAAAAGTGTGAGCGATTTTCGGACGACATTATGCTCTAACTATTTAATTCAGAATAGGATTCAGATTTTAGGCCGACCGGCCTGAAATCACGCTGTTCTGGATGCTTGCGGTACCGACAGACCATATCGCTGCGCTATCAATCAGAAAATACATGCAGTTTCTAACAGGTTGTTCTATCATTTCGATCAATGAACAGAACACAGCTTTCACAACTCGCCGTTCTCGCCGCCGTCTCGGAGCATCGCAGCTTCCGGGCGGCGGCGAAGGAACTCCTCGTCGCGCCCTCGGCCATCAGCCATGCGATATCGAGCCTCGAGGAAAGTCTGGGGGTGCGGCTTCTGGCGCGCACCACCCGCAGCGTCGCGCCGACGGAAGAGGGCCGCCTGCTACTTGAAAGACTTCGTCCCGCACTCGAGGAGATCGATATCGCCTTGGAGGCCGTCCGCGATACGCGCGCCAAGCCGGCCGGAAACCTGCGCATCACCGCCCCGCGCTTCGCCTCCGATCTGCTGCTCGCTCCCCGGCTCGGCGACTTTCTCAACCTCTATCCCGATATCACCCTGGAGATCGCCAATGAGGATGGGTTCACCGATATCGTCAAGGAGGGTTTCGATGCCGGCATCCGGCTGGAAGAGAGCCTCGAGGCCGATATGATCGCCGTCAGGGTCTCGCCCAATCTGACGACGGTGATCGCCGCTTCGCCCGAATATTTCGAGCATCATCCAAAGCCCGAGCATCCGCGCAATCTCGTCCATCACCGCTGTATCAAGCGGCGCTTCACCAATGGCTCGATCTATCGCTGGGAATTCGAAAAGGACGGGCAGGAACTCGTCGTTTCGGTCGATGGACCGCTGATCGTCAGCGAGGACCGGCTGGCCCTGCTTGCGGCGCTGAACGGCGCCGGCCTTGCCTATCTGTTCGACATGCGGGTCTACGACGAACTGGCGGGCGGCACACTTGTGCGGGTGCTGGAGGATTGGTGCGCGCCCTATTCCGGGCCGTTTCTCTATTACCCCAGCCGGCGGCAGATGCGGCCGGCGCTACGCGCCTTCATCGATTTCTTCAGATACAGCGAGCAGGATACGGGCGGCCGGTAAGGAATGGAAGCCGGGCCGCCCGTACCATCAGAGCGCCGTTTCCATCAGGCAGCCTTTGCCTTCTGGTTTGCCGCCGTGGTGGCGAGCTGAGAGAGGATCTTGTCGGTGGCCGTTTCCTCCTGCAGCGTCTGGTCTAGCAGGCTGACGGCATCCTTGAGGCCGAGGGTCGCGGCCCAGGTCTTCAGCGTGCCGTAACGGGCGATTTCATAATGCTCGACGGATTGGGCGGCCGAAATCAGGCCGGCGTCGAGAGCCGGGGTGCCCTTGAATTCCTCCATGATTTCCTCGCCCTCGGCGATGATGCCCTGGATCGCCTCGCAGGTCTTGCCCTGCGCGCGTTTGCCCATCAGTTCGAAGACCTGCTGCAGGCGCTCGACATGTCCTTCGGTCTGCTCGCGGTGCTTTTCAAGGCCCGCCTTCAAATCGGGGGATTGGGCAGCACGCGCCATCTTCGGCAGGGCGCGCAAAATCTGCCGTTCGGCGAAGTAGATGTCCTTCAGCGTGTCGTAGAAGAGATCTTCCAACGTCTTTTCCTTGGCCATTTTCTCAATCCTTGTTCTGGGAAAAACCGCGAATGCGGCGACACATTAAGAAGCGAGGATCGCGCCAATTGTTCCCGATCGATTTCGGGTGGACTGAAAATTGGTGCGGGGCGACGATTCTTACCGTCGACATGGGAGGTAAAGTCATGCGAAAGCCGGGTTCGATGAAAGGTCTGGAGGATCTCGGCCGCGTGCGGCTGTCGCAAAACTTCTTCCTCCGCGATTTCCTGCATTCCGAAATCGCCGATTTCCATCGCATCCCCAATATCCCCGAAGATCCCGATCTAGCGATCGACGCGGGCAAGAGGCTTTGCGAGGAATTGCTGGAGCCACTGGAAGCGACGTTCGGGCGCCTGCACATCCGTTCCGGTTATCGTTCGCCCACGGTCAACAGGTTCGGCAACGAGAACAAGCTGAACTGTTCGACCAATGCCGCCACATCAGCGCATCACATCTGGGATA
The DNA here is from genome assembly GCF_032464805.1 of Rhizobium sp. 10PS4. NCBI lineage: Bacteria > Pseudomonadati > Pseudomonadota > Alphaproteobacteria > Hyphomicrobiales > Rhizobiaceae > Rhizobium > Rhizobium sp. 10PS4. Next base: position 274,950 of record NZ_JAWDIW010000006.1, read on the forward strand.
TGAGGGATTTTGACGGCTGCATGGGTGCTGCCGTCTGCATCGCCGTGCCATGGATGATCGACCACTACCACGATGAAAGCGACTGGCAGCGGCTCGCCTGGTGGATTCACGACCACCTGCCTTATGCCTCGCTCTGCTTTTTCCCCAAGCTCTGGGCCTTCAATATTCAGTGGCACGAACGGCCGAAGCGGGTGATCCAGAGCTATATCAGCCCGCGCGGCATACTCACCAAACCGGGTATGGCCAATTGGAAAGGCGATCATTCCGAATGGTATGGGAATTTTCCATCGCTCAAAAGGTGATCCTATAGCGGATATGGCCGTCGCTCTCGACATAGCTGTCATAGAGCGCTCGCGCGGTTCTGTTCTGCTCGCTCGTATGCCAGTAGAGCCGCGACCAGCCCTTGGCTCTGCAGGTCGAAACGAGATCGTCCATCAGCGCCCGCCCGACGCCTTTGCCACGCGCATCGGCATCGACGAACAGGTCTTCGAGATAGCAGTCCCTGCCGTGGATCCACGTGCCCTCATGGGTGAGATAGAGCGCAAATCCCATGATCCTGCCGTCGACGTCGGCGACACGCATCGCGATTGCCGACTCCGGATCGAAGACCCGGCGCCATGTGGAATCCGTGATATCGGCATCGACCGTGACGTCATAAAAGGCGAGATAGGCCGCCCACAGTTCGCGCCAGCGGGCTTCGTCCTCGGGGCGGGCATCACGTATCGTCACGGTCATGGCGTCTCTTTCTTTCAGGCGCCGGCTTCGTCGAGCAGCGCCATCGCCTCATCGGAAAGCGCCAGTGTCGCCGATTTCGCCAGGCTTTCAAGCTGCGAAAGACTGGTCGCGCTGGCGATCGGCGCCGTCACGCCCTTCTTGCGCAGCAGCCAGGCGAGCGAAATTTCTGCCGGCGCTGCACCGGTCTCGCTTGAAACCGTGTCGAGCGCGGCCAGGATGCGCAGGCCTTTGTCGTCGAGATATTGCGAAACTCGGCCCTCGCGTGCGCGGCCCTGCGTATCGGACTTGCTGCGGTATTTGCCGGTGAGGAAGCCGGCGGCGAGGCTGAAATAGGTGATGACGCCGATGTCTTCTTTGACGCAGAGATCGGCAAGCGGCCCCTCGAAGCTTGCGCGCTCATAGAGATTATATTCCGGCTGCAGCACATCGTACCGCGGCAGGCCGGCCTTCTCGGCAGCGGCGAAGGAAGCCTGAAGCAGTGTCGCATCATAGTTTGAGCAGCCGATGGCGCGGATCTTGCCCTGCTGCTTCAGCTTGGCATAGGCGCCGAGCGTTTCCTCGTGCGGCGTATCTTCATCCGGCCAGTGCGAGAGATAGAGGTCGATATAGTCGGTCTGCAGCCGGCTGAGCGAATCCTCGACCGCCTTCAGGATATAGGTCTCCTTCAGCGTCTTTCCCTGCCCCATGTCGGAGCCGACCTTGGTGACGATAACGGCCTTGTCGCGGGAGACCTTGGCTTGGCTCAGCCAGCGCCCGATGATCTCCTCGGAATCGCCGCCCTTGTTGCCCGGAACCCACGAGGAATAGACATCGGCCGTATCGATCGTGTTCAGGCCCGCGTCGAAGAAGGCATCGAGAATGGCGAAGGATGTTTTTTCGTCGGCCGTCCAGCCGAAGACATTGCCGCCGATGACGATCGGCGCGATCGAAAGACCAGTTTTTCCAAGTCGGCGCATTTCCATGACGCTCTCCAGAAGTGTGAAGGAATTGAAATCGCGGATACGGCAGGATGCCGCCTTGCGCAACTTAGTGCGATCCGCGCATCCGGGAAGGCAAACTTCCGTGATTTTGGGCCGCGCCATTGCGCCGCAGCTAAGGCCTGAATATGGTTCGCGGAAATCAGTTCGGGAGACTTGGATCATGCTGCGTTTCGGTATCATTTCAACGGCGAAAATCGGCCGCGACAATGTCGTTCCGGCGATCCAGGATGCAGAGAATTGCGTCGTCACGGCGATTGCCAGCCGTGATCTCAGGCGCGCAAGAGAGATGGCCGACCGCTTCTCGGTGCCGCATGCCTTCGGCTCCTACGAGGAGATGCTGGCCTCCGACCTTATCGACGCCGTCTACATCCCGCTGCCGACCTCGCAGCATATCGAATGGTCGATCAAGGCGGCAGATGCGGGTAAACACGTGCTCTGCGAAAAGCCCTTAGCGCTGAAATCAGGCGATATCGACGATCTGATCGCCGCCCGCGACCGCAACCGGGTGGTTGTCACCGAAGCCTATATGATCACCTATTCCCCGGTCTGGCAGAAGGTGCGCTCGTTGATCGACGAGGGCGCCATCGGTTCGCTCCGGCATGTACAGGGCGCCTTCACGTATTTCAATCGCGACCCCGCCAATATGCGCAACGTCCCCGAGCTCGGCGGCGGCGGCCTTCCCGATATCGGCGTCTATCCCGTTATGGGCACGCGTTTTTCCACCGGCAAGGAGCCGCTCTGGATCCAGGCGATCACCGAGCGCGATCCGGATTTCGGCACGGATATCTATTCGAGCGTCAAGGCCGATTTCGGCGATTTCGAGCTGAGCTTCTATATCTCGACGCAGATGGCCAACCGCCAGGTCATGGTCTTCCACGGCACCGAAGGGTACATCGAGGTCAAGTCGCCCTTCAACGCCAATCGCTGGGGGCCGGAAGAGATCGAGCTTGCCGACCGCAGCCACACTGAATCGCGCATCTTCCGCTTCCAGGACAGCCGCCAGTACAAGCGGCAGGTCGAGGCCTTCGCCCGGGCGGTGACGAACGGCAAGGAAGAGATCGTCACGCTCGAAAATTCGAAGCTGAACCAGAAGGTGATCGATGCGATCTACCGGGCCAGCGAGAAGGACGGCTGGGAGGCAGTCTAGCGCATAACCCGAAAATAGGAATCGATTTTCGGAAAGGATTATGCGCCACTTCAGAGGGTTAGAGCGTCCTTAGCGCGTCCTATTGGACGCGCGGCGCTCTAATCACTCGGCGCGGAAGACGAAGCGCGAATAGCCGAAGAAGCTGAAGATCATCGAGGCGATGCTGGCGATCACCATGGCCGCCAGCGGCTGAAGCGGCGGCAGCGACAACAGCAGCGCGGAATAGAGCCCGTAGTTGACGAGCGCTGCCGTCACCCCGACCGAGCCATAGCGGAAGCCTTCGGCGGCAAGCGAACGGCCGGAGCGATCGAAGGTGAAGCTGCGGTTGAAAGCCCAGGTCGCGGCCATGGCGAAGACGATCGCCACGAGCCGCGCCAGAAACGGCCCGAGCGACGTCAGATGGAGCAGCGCCGACAGGATGCCGGCATCGACGAGGAAGCCGATGCCGCCGGCGATGGTGAAGCGGACGATCTTCCTCATGCCGCATCCGCCTTGCCGGAACGCGGACGCGATACCGGCCCTGCGGCACTGAGCGGCGCCTTCAAGGTGTTCGGCGTTTCCAGACCCATATAATGGATACGCAGCTGTTCGGCGCGGGCGCGCGCAACGGAATCCAGGATGACGCCGGCGGTGAACAGCATGAAGGAGATCATCATCAGCGCCGTCGACAGCACCCAGGTCGGCATGCGGCTGACGAGACCCGTCTCGAAATATTCCGCCAGCACCGGCGTCATGAAGCCGAGGCTGGCCAGCATGAAGGCGAGGCTGATCACGCTGAAAAAGGCGAAGGGCCGGGTTTCCTTCATCAGCATCGCAAACATCCAGAGGATCTTGGCGCCGTCGCGGAATGTCGAAAGTTTGGACTGCGAGCCTTCCGGCCGGCGGCCGTAGTCGAGCTCCAGTTCGCTGACCGGCAGCTTCAGCCGCGAGGCATGCACGGACATCTCGGTTTCGATCTCGAAGCCGCCAGATACCGCCGGGAAACTCTTGACGAAGCGGCGCGAAAACGCGCGGTAGCCGGAAAAGATATCGGTGAAGTCGGGGCCGAAGATCATCCGGTAGAGCAGGTTGAAAAGCCGGTTGCCGAGCGCATGTCCCTGACGGCCGGCATCGGCGTGCACGCCGCGCCTGGTGCCGACCACCATGTCGGCGCGCTCGGTCAGAAGCGTGCGCACCAGTTCCTCGGCATCCTCAGGCGCATAGGTGCCATCGCCGTCGGCGATGATGTAGATGTCGGCGTCGATATCGGCAAACATGCGGCGCACGACATGACCCTTGCCCTGACGCCGCTCGCGCACGACATGCGCGCCGGCAAGCATTGCCTGCAGCGCGGTGCCGTCGGTGGAATTGTTGTCGTAGACGTGGATCGCAGCATAGGGCAGCGTCGCCCGGAAACCCTGCACGACAGGGCCGATCGTCGCCGCTTCATTATAGCAGGGGAGCAGGACGGCAATATTCAGATTATCGGTACGCGATCGGGCCATGACTCTACTCGTTACACTTGAAAGCCGCGCTCAGCCTAAATCATGCGCCGTTAATAAGACCCTATGACGCAGGCAAAATCGGCGGCTGCCACAAACGGCTTTACACTTTCTTGATCGGCGACGGCTAAAGTTCGGGTATCGAAACGAACCGCTAACCACAATGAACGCTGTGCAGCCGATCCCCCATGCATCCTCCGCGATCGACGCTCCCAGGGGCGGGCTGCCCGCTCCCAGGGGCGGGCTGCGCGACCTGCTGACGCGTCTCTGGCCAACCGTCATCGCCTATAGCGTCATCCTTGCTGCCGCCATCCTCATCACCAAGCTTTCCGTCGCCACCGATTACGTCGGCCCCGACAATGATGACGGAATGCGTCTCGTCGAGGTTCGCGATTTTCTGGCCGGGCAGGGCTGGTTCGATCTGATGCAATACCGTCTCGGCCTCGATGGCGGCACGCTGATGCATTGGTCGCGGCTGATCGATATGCCGATCGCCTCGCTCATCTGGTTCTTCGGCCTGCTTGCGCCCCGCGAGACGGCCGAAGCGCTGGCGCTCGCCGCCTGGCCGGTATCGCTCATCCTGCCCGCCATGCTCGCCATGGCGGTCGCCGGCCGGCGCATCGGCGGGGTTGCCGCCATGCATATCAGTCTCGGCTTGACCGGTCTTGCGATCTACACCGGAAACCGTTTCGCGCCGGGCGCCATCGATCACCACAATGCGCAGCTGGCGCTGGTCGCGACGATGATCGCGATGCTGCTGGATCCAGAGCGTCGCGCCTGGAGTTACGCGGTCGCCGGCATCGCGGCAGCCGTTGCCATCGCCATCGGCGCCGAGACGACCCCCTTCGTCGCCGCCGTCTGCCTGACCATTGCCTTGCTCTGGGCGTGGGAGGGCGAAAATTTCGCCGCCGCCGCCAAGGCCTTCGGGCTGGCGCTCACGATTGCGATCAGCATCCTTTTCTTCGCAACGGTGCCGCCCCGGCTTTATTCGACGGTCACCTGCGACAATCTCTCGCTCGGCTATTACAGCCTGGCGGCGATCGGCGGCGGGTTGCTGTTGTTTTCGGCGGTTTTTGCCAGCCGCTTGCGCCGGCCCTTGCGCTTTGCCGCACTCGCCGTCGTCGGCGCCGGCGTTCTCGGTTCGGCGATCGTGATCGCACCGCAATGCCTGAGCGATCCGCTGGTCGGTCTCGACCCGATGCTGGTCGAGCTCTGGCTCAGAAATGTTTCGGAAGCGCAGTCGATTTTTGCTCTCGCACGCACCGATCCCTTCTCGATCGGTGCCTTCTATGCGGCCGGCCTGTTCGGCATCGCCGTCTGCATCTTCCGCGTCGTCCAGCGTGACCGCGTGCAAATCCACCTGGTCCTGCTCTTCCTGCTGATGACGAGCTGGGCTATCGCGCTGGTCCAGGTGCGCGGTTCGACGTTCTCGAACCTGATCTCGATCCTGCCGCTTGCTCTGCTGATCATCGATATCAGGCGCATCTCCAACAGCGACAGCGAGAATGTCGCCGCCGCCTTCATCTATATCGTCACCGTGCTCGCCAGTGCTCCGGCCGCCTGGGCCGTCGGTGGCGGGTTTATCTCGCTGCAGATGCAGAATGCTGCACAGAAAAAGGCGGCAGAGCCGGCAAAGAAGATTTCCTGCACATCGCAAGCGGCGCTGGCGCCGCTCGCCGGGCTACCGGCCGGACTGGTCTCGGCGCCTTCAGAAATGGGCGTGCCGATCCTCCGCTTCACCGCGAACCGGGTTCTCTCCGCGCCCTATCATCGCAATCAGGGCGGCATGCTGACGGAGCTGCATATCGGCATGGCGGAGCCGCGGGAGGCGGAAGCCTTCCTGAAGGGGACCGGCGTGACGGTGCTTGCCTTCTGCCTCGGCGATCTGCAGACCCGCGAGATCACCAAACTGAAGCCGGATGGGCTCTATGCTGAGCTCGGCAAGGGCAATATCCCGCCCTATCTGGAACCGCTTCCGAAGGCGGCGGACGTGGGCGTTCAGTTCTTCCGCTATCGGCCGGCGACGAATTGACGCCGGCAATCTTCAGGATGGGATAACCATGTCGCGACAACGACATGCGTAAAAACAAAGCAAGCGCGGGAAGCCAATCTGAAGGATCGCGACGCCCTTATCAGTGTGAAAACGCGCTGTCAGTTTGAAACGCGCATGGCGCGACGAAGGCGCTGATTGGCATAGAGCCCGAGCACGAAGAGCATGAGGCCGCCATTATAGCCGAGCACGGCATAGACGAATGCGAGAATAGACACCGGCCCGGGCGAGGTGATCGCCGCCAACGCGAATGTCATTCCGATCAGCGCGGCGACCAGCGCGATCACGCCAGCCGAACGCGTCTGCCCGGCGCTGACGCCCAATGCTGCTGCTGTGAGAATAATCATTTCAGCACCTTCCCAGAGAGAACGAGGGGAAGCATAGGAAGCGCCAACTAACAAAGATTTACCGGCGATCTTCGCCGAAAAGCCTTTGTATTGCGGTGGTTAGCAATCCCTTTCGGGTAAAACGCGTATTCTAACTATCCGTTCCGCACCAAAACATATTTACACGATTTTGTTGTTTGTCCACCTGGCCGCAACGCATGCATGTGCAGGATGCCAGGAGATGAGCGTGCTTGATGCAATGGCGACGAACCCCTCCTCACAACGATTTCAACGGCTGGGAAAACCGATCCCAAAGCCCGTGCCACCCTTCCTGTTTCCAGCGGATGGACATAGAAAGAGGGATGAGCAACGTCTTCGACGGCGATTCGCCGACCAACCTTGCCGAATATTCGGTTTCGGAACTTTCCGGCTCGATCAAGCGCACCGTCGAAACCGCCTTCGACCAGGTTCGCGTGCGTGGCGAAATCTCCGGCTATCGCGGGCCGCACTCCTCGGGCCATGCCTATTTCGCGCTGAAGGACGACCGCGCCCGCATCGACGCCGTCATCTGGAAGGGCACCTTCTCACGGCTGAAATTCCGCCCGGAAGAGGGCATGGAAGTCATCGCTACCGGCAAGGTCACTACCTTTCCGGGCTCCTCGAAATATCAGATCGTCATCGAGACGCTGGAACCGGCCGGCGCCGGCGCTCTGATGGCGCTGATCGAGGAGCGCAAGCGCAAGCTCGGCGCCGAGGGCCTGTTCGATGCCGCCCGCAAGAAGCGGCTGCCCTTCATGCCCGGCGTCATCGGCGTCGTCACCTCACCGACCGGCGCCGTGATCCGCGATATCCTTCACCGCATCTCCGATCGTTTTCCCGTGCATGTCCTCGTCTGGCCGGTGAAGGTCCAGGGCGAGGGCTCCGGCGAGGAGGTGGCAAACGCCATTCGCGGCTTCAACGCGCTGGAACCCTCAGGCGCCATCCCGCGCCCGGATGTGCTGATCGTCGCGCGCGGCGGCGGCAGCCTGGAAGACCTCTGGAGCTTCAACGACGAAATCGTCGTGCGTGCCGCCGCCGAAAGCGCAATACCGCTGATCTCGGCCGTCGGCCATGAGACCGACTGGACGCTGATCGACTATGCCGCCGATATCCGTGCGCCGACGCCGACGGGGGCCGCGGAAATGGCGGTTCCCGTCAAGGCGGAGCTGGAGGCGCAAGCCGCCGCTCTTGCCGCGCGCTTGCAGGGTTGCATGAACCGGCAGATGGATCAGCGCCGCCAGTCGGTGCGTGCTCTGATGCGGGCATTGCCGTCGCTCGATCAGCTTCTCGCCTTGCCGCGCCGCCGTTTCGACGAGGCGGCAATCGGCCTCGGCCGCGGACTGGAGCTCAACACCATCAACAAGCGTCGCGGCTTCGAGCGTGTTGCCGCGCATCTGCGTCCTGATGTGCTGTCCAATCGCATCGCCGAGCGCCGCCAGACGCTGAACGAGCGCATGGCCCGGGCCGAGCGCATGGTCGAACGGCTGATCGACCGCTCGAAATCACGCGTCGACCGCGCCGAAGCCATCCTCGCCTCGCTGCCAGCCCGGCTGAAGACCCAGACCGACCGCGGTCGCGAACGCATCGGCAATCTTTCGCGCCATGCCGATACGGCGGTCCGCCACCAGCTGACCCGCGCGCGCGCCGAGCTTTCCGCGCAGGACCGCGTGCTCCAGTCGCTCTCCTATAAGAATGTGCTGAAGCGCGGTTACGCCGTCATTCGCGATGAGGATAACAGGCCGGTCTCGCAGGCTGCTCACCTCTCCGCCGGCATGGGCATCGCCATCGAATTCGCCGACGGCCGTGTCGGCGCGATGACCACGGAAGGTGGCACACCGCCGGCCGGTGCCAAGAAGCGCAGCGCAAAACCCGCCGAACCGCCGAAGCAGGGAAGCCTGTTCTGACGATGCGAATCCTGCTGGTGCTTGCCCATCCGTTGGAGGACAGTTTCGCCGCCGCCGTGGCAAGGACTGCGCGTGAGGCGCTGGAAGCAGCAGGCCATACGGTCGACCTGCTCGATCTCTATGCCGAAAATTTCGATCCACGCCTTTCGAAGGCCGAGCGCAGCGGTTATTTCGATCAGCCCTACGATACCTCAGCCGTTGCCGATATCGTCGCCCGCCTGAAGGCTGCCGAAGGCCTGATCTTCGTCTTTCCGCAATGGTGGTTCAATTTCCCCGCCATCCTGAAGGGTTTCTTCGACCGTGTTTTCGCTCCCGGCGTTGCCTTCAGCCATGATGCCGCCGGCGGCCGTATCGTGCCGCAACTGACCAATATCAGGCTGCTCTATGCGCTGACGACGACAGGCTCGCCCTGGTGGCTGGTGCGTCTCTATATGGGCGATCCGGTGCGCCGGCTGTTGAAGCGTGGCATCGCCGCCTTCTGCTCGAAGGGATTGAATTTCCGCATGCTCAGCCTGCACGACGTGGACCGGGCCACCGATGCCAAGCGCAGGGCGCATCTCAATCGCGTGCGCAAGCTGCTATCGGCAATTCGATAGCCGCTATTCGAAGTCCGCAAGGAACTTGCGCAGCAGCCTGTCGAGTTCCGCCTTGTCGGCCGCGCTCAGATTTTTCGACAACCGGTGCTGATTGGCGACATGCGCATCGACGGCGGTCTCCACCGTCGCAAGCCCTTTTTCTGTCAGCGCGATGAGCACGCTCCTGCGATCCTCCGGATTGAGGATACGCTCGACGTAACCTGCCTTCTCCAACTGGTCGATGCGGTTCGTCATCGTGCCGGAGCTGACCATGGTCATCTCCAGAAGCTCCCCCGGCGAAAGCCGGTGGGGCGCCCCGGCGCGGCGCAGCGTCGCCAACACGTCGAAGGCGGAGGACGAAAGCCCCTGCTGCATGAGCACGGCCTCCACTTCGCGGCCGAGATGGGTACTTAAGCGTTTCAGACGTCCGAGGATGCCCATCGGTTCGACGTCGAGGTCCGGCCGCTCGCGCCGCCATTGCGTCAGGATCTTGTCGACATGGTCCATCTTGCCCTCTTCGCTCATGCTCCATCGATACCATTCATTATCTTGACGTCAAGATAAGAAGGTGTAGGATGAATTTATCTTGAAATAGAGATTCTTGATATGAAGACAAATTCACGCTATGTCGCCGATCTTATGGCAACCGCGCTCGCACCCGCGATCTGGGGAAGCACCTATATCGTCACCACCGCTTTCCTGCCGGCCGGATATCCGCTGACGGTTGCGATGCTGCGCGCCCTGCCGGCCGGCCTGCTGCTTCTCTTCCTGGTCAGAAAGCTGCCTGTCGGCATCTGGTGGGGAAGGGCTTTCGTTCTCGGCGCGCTGAACTTCTCGTTCTTCTGGGCGATGCTCTTCGTCTCGGCCTACAGGCTGCCGGGGGGCGTTGCCGCAACGGTCGGCGCGGTGCAGCCGCTGATCGTCATCGCTTTGTCGCGGCTTTTTCTCGGCAACCCGATCCGGCCGCTGGCCGTGCTGGCCGGTCTCGTCGGCATGGCCGGCGTCGGACTTCTGGTGCTGACGCCGAAGGCGGGGCTCGATCCGATAGGTGTCGCTGCCGGTCTGGCCGGCGCCGTCTCGATGGCCTTCGGCACTGTGCTGACGCGCCGCTGGGCGCCGCCGGTCTCAAACCTCACCTTCACCGCTTGGCAATTGACAGCGGGCGGCATGCTGCTGGTGCCTTTCGCCCTTTTCCTGGAACCGGCGCTGCCGATGCCGACCGCTGCAAACATCGCCGGCATCGCCTATCTCGGGCTGATCGGCGCAGCCTTCACCTATCTGCTCTGGTTCCGCGGCCTGTCGCGCATCGAGCCCTCGGCGGTTGCCTCGCTCGGCTTTTTGAGCCCGCTGGTCGCGACCCTGCTCGGCTGGCTGGCGCTCGGCCAGAGCCTCACGCCAGTGCAGATCGGCGGTTTCGCCATGGTGCTTGCCAGCGTCTGGCTCAGTCAGCGCACGATGATGCCACTCAGGCCCATTCGCCCTGCCGTATCACCGGAACCCGTGAACCATCCGGCTTGATGCCGTCGATATCGACCTTGTCGGAGCCGATCATCCAGTCGATATGGATAAGGCTGGAATTGCCGCCCTGTGCCTTGATCTGCTCCTGGCTCAGTGTCGCGCCATCGAGGAAGCATTTGGAATAGCACTGGCCGAGCGCAATGTGGCACGAGGCGTTTTCGTCGAACAGCGTGTTGTAGAACAGGATGCCGCTCGCCGAGATCGGCGAGGAATGCGGCACCAGCGCCACTTCGCCGAGCCGGCGCGCGCCATCGTCGGTATCGAGCACCTTGTTCAACACCTCTTCGCCGCGCGAGGCCTTGGCCTCGACAATGCGCCCGCCCTCGAAGCGCACCTGGATATTGTCGATCAGCGTGCCCTGGTGCGAAAGCGGCTTGGTGCTCGAAACATGGCCTTCGACGCGCAGCGCATGCGGCGTGGTGAACACTTCCTCGGTCGGGATGTTCGGATTGCAGGTGATGCCGTTCTTGGCAGTGGAAGCGCCGCCATGCCATTCATGTCCGTCGGCAAGGCCGACCGTCAGGTCGGTGCCCGGTCCCTGGAAATGCAGCGAGGCGAAGCGCTCGCCGTTCAGCCAGGCGCTGCGCTTGCCAAGATTGGCATTGTGCTCGGCCCAGGCGGCGACCGGATCGCTGACATCGACACGCGAGGCGGCAAAGATCGCCTTGGCGAGCTTGGCGATCCCAATCGGTTCCGGATCGTCGGGGAAGACCACCTTGGCCCAGGAGGGGTTCGGGTAGGAGACGATGTTCCAGTTGATGTCGAAATTCGAGATCTTCTCCAGTGCCGGCTTGTAGGCGGTGGAGTTGGCGCGATTGGCACGGCCGACCTTGCCGGCATCCTGCTCGGAGAGCAGCATCGGATTGTCGCCGGCAACCGCAAGACGGGCCGCCCCGTTGGCATAGGCCTTGGCCATGCCCTCGTAGAGCCAAGCGGAGGCGCGGTCGAAGCTCTCGTCGCTGCCATACTGATAGCGCGCCAGCGTCGTTTCCTCGTCGGAATAGAAGGCGGAGACCAGCCCGGCGCCGGCCAGATAGGCGTGTTTGGTGATCAGTCGAACGAGCGGCAGCGCCACGACAGGCGCGGTGATCACCAGGTCCTGACCCTTCTGCAGCTGTAGCCCAACCTTGACGGCGACTTCCGCAAGCTTTTCCAGCTTGACGGGATCAACGGTGCTCTGGCTCTGGGGCATGAAAGTCATGATTCAACCTGCCTTCTGTCATCGACGGTGGGAGGCTGGAAGACTTAGACCCGTTTGCGGCGAAAATGAAGCGTATTGCCGCCGAATTGCAAGCGGCCGGATGAGAGGTCCGGCCGCCGGGCGCGCTTCAGGCGGCGGCAGGCAGCCTGAGCAGGATCGAGTTATGTTTTTCGAGGAATTCCATCAGCCACTGCGGGTAGTCTTCGCCAACGGCGGCCTTGACGCTCGCCCGTTCGGAGAGCGCCTTGCGCCAGCGCTTTACACGCTCAAGCCCTTCGAAGATGTCGCCGTCGCCGAGCGTCTCGAAGAGATCGAAATACCGAAAGACCGGCGCGAAGACGGCGTCGACGAGGCTGAAGTCGTTGCCGGCGAAATAGGGGCCGTCCGTCAATACGTTCTCGAGCGTTGCGAATTTGGAGATGAGCGCCGTGCGCTTGGCGTCCAGCTGGTCCGCAACCTGCGCCGTCTCATAGCCCCAGAGATCGGAAAGCACGGATGAGCCGAATTCCATCCAGCCGCGATGGCGGGCACGTGTCAGTGGGTCTTTTGGATGCAGCGCCACACCTGGCTGCGTTTCCTCCAGATATTCGCAGATGACGCTGCTTTCGAACAGCACGGCCTGACTGCCGTCCTCCTCGATCCGCAGCAGCGGCACCTTGCCGAGCGGCGAGATCTTCAGGACCCAGTCCGGCTTGTCGGCAAGATCAATATTGATTCGCTCGAAGGGCACGCCCTTTTCGAGCAGCGCGATCGCGGCGCGCTGCACATAGGGGCAGAGATGATGGCTGACGAGGGTAAGCTTGCTCATGGCGCTCTCCTTGGCAATATGATAGATGTAAATGCATCTAATATCGGTTGTAACAGAATTCAAGATAGATGTAACTGCATTTATGTCTGAAAAACCGTCGAATCCGAGCGAAGCGGTCACCTCTGCCTGGACGAGCATCATGCGCGCCCGCGAGCGGTTGCTTGGCGCCATCGAAGCCGACCTGAAGGCGGCCGGCATGCCGCCGCTTGCCTGGTATGACGTGCTGTGGGAATTGGCGCGCTCGCAAGACGGCAGGCTGCGCCCCTACGAAATCGAAGAGCGGACATTGCTGGCCCAGTATAATCTTTCCCGGCTGATCGATCGGCTGGAAAAAGAGGGCCTGGTCCGGCGCGAGGCCTTCGCTGAAGATGGGCGCGGCCGTTGGGTGGTGATCACTGATGCCGGCCGAAAGCTTCGCGAGCGCATGTGGACCGTCTATGCCAAATCGATCGAGACCCATATCGGTTGCAAGCTTGCCGAAAACGAGGCGAAGACGATCGCCCGGCTGCTCGACCGCTTCCTCTAGATTCAATAGTAAGAGCATGATGTCGTCCGAAAACCGCTCACACTTTTCGGCATCATGCTCCGATCAGGCAATCAGCGGCGCGGCGACGGCCTTCAGCGCCTTCAACGCATGCTTCGGATCGAGCCGCACCTGCAGCCCGCGCTGCCCGCCATTGATGTAGACCAGCGGTTCGCCAAGCGCGGCCTCCTCGATCGCCGTCGGCACGGTCTTCTTCTGGCCGAAAGGGCTGATGCCGCCGACATGATAACCTGTCAGCCGCTCGGCATCGGCAGGCTTCATCATGTTGGCCGATTTGCCGCGAAAGGCGCTGGCAAGTTTTTTCATGCTGACTTCACGATCCGATGGCACGACGACGCAGACCGGCTTGCCGTCCACCTCCGCCATCAGCGTCTTCAGCACCCGATGCGGCGCCTCGCCGAGTGCTTCGGCCGCCTGCAACCCAACGCGCTCGGCATTGGGGTCGTAGTCATAGACATGGACAGTGAAGGCGACGCCTGCCTGCGAAAGAAGCTGTGTCGCGCGCGTGGCCTTGGACATCTCTTTCCCTCGTGAGTTCAGCGGCCCGCCGTCAGCCGCCGAATGCACCGGCGTAAATCTCCGGCTTGAAGCCGACCAGCAGCTTGCCCTTCGCCTCCAGCACGGGCCGCTTGATCATCGACGGCTGATCGAGCATCAGCTGGATTGCCTTCTCCCGGGTCAGGTTCTCGCGCTGGGCATCGGGCAATTTGCGGAAGGTGGTGCCGGCGCGGTTGAGCACGGTATCGAGGCCGGCTTGGTCGATCCAGGTTTCGAGATGGGCGCGGTCGATACCGAGCGCCTTGTAGTCGTGAAACTCATAGGCGACGCGATGTTCTTCCAGCCAGCTGCGGGCCTTCTTCATCGTGTCGCAATTCTTGATGCCATAGATGGTGACGGCCATGCCCGATCGATCTCCCTGTGATGACAGCGAGATAACATGCACGAAGGCCGGCGCAAACGCCGTGCGACCTTTTATCCCCCAGCGCTTCGACAATCGCAGCAGGACAAAACCGGTCCCGTTCAATTCTCCAGCGTGCCGGCCTTGCGCGAAGCCTTGCTGGGTTCGTCGCAGGCGATCTTCATCAGGTCGCCGCGCCGCCGCACCAGCCGGTCGGAGGTTCGGGTGAGGATCAGCCCGTCCTGCGGCGCGGTAAGCTCGATGGTGCCGCCAGGCTGCCCCGGCCGGGTGACAATCGTCGCCAGAAGATCGCCTTCCGCAACCCTCTCGCCGATATCGCGATAGAAGAGTACGGCTCCGCCTTCTGGCGTACGGATGATCTCGACATTGTCGAGCGGTACGGCCGGACCGGAAAATACCGTTGCCGCCGGCTTCCCATCGCCAACGATCCCCCGTGCCGCAAGGAAGTGCCAGAGCCCGTCCGCATCCTTTTTCGCCAGCACCGGATCGACGTCGCGTTTGCCGCGCAGCTCGACTGTGACGGAGAGTTTGCCGGGCAGCCGGGCCCGACGCTCGCCGGGAACTTCATATTTCCATGCAAAGCCGACGGCCTCCTCGAAGGCCGAGCTTTCGCCATCCGAAAGCAGCACGGCCTCCATCTCGAGTGCAGCGGCAAGATCGGCGGCTTCCGGCCAGAAGGCCTCGTCGATATAGGCATATTGCAGGGATTCATCGTCGCAATGCAGGTCGAGCACCAGATCGGCGCCAAGCGCCATATGCAGCAGCTGCCGCTTCAATCTGTCGGTAGCCGGGTAATCGTCGAGATCTTCGATCAGCGTGGCGCGATCGACAATCGAGATCAGCGGGAAATCCCGGTTGAAATTGGTGCGTGAGCCCAGGTCGAAACGGCCCTGCAGCTCGCCGAAATGCGATTGCGCCGCACCGATCGGATTGGCCTGCGGCACGATGGTGATATCGCCGGCGATCCCGCCTTGGCTTTCCGACCGCCGCAGCCGCTCGCAGAGGAAATGCAGCAGCACCGTTCCCGGCAGCTCGCCGGCATGCAGTGCCGCCTGGATATAGGTCTTCGGCGCCTTCGGATCGTGGCCTTTAAAGCGCAGTACCGGCAACCGCCACTCCGTTCCCGGCGTATCTCCAGGGATGATGATCTCTGAAACGTCCATTTTGTCTTCGCTCCCCGGCTGCAATCCGAACAGGTTTCCCGAGCTTTATGCGCGTAAATCAGCCAAGCGCAAGCCGGAGTAGGGAGGACATCGTTGCCTCAGCCGAGCAACGGCCAGCGATCGATGATTCGATGTTCGGTTTTTCCGAGAAGACTGTGGACGAGCAGGAATTCGGATGCCGTCCATGAAACGGGTGCGTCGAGGCTCGTCGGCGGCACGGTCTTGCGGTCGTAGAGTAGCGTCATATGCGGCGTGAAATCGCGGCGGATATTGTGGCGCAGTCCGGCATTGTGCATGCCGACGCCGAGCTGGACATGCAGCCGGGTGAGCGCCTTCCGCCCGCCTTCGCCGCAAAGCACGAGCGGTCGCGCCTTGCCTTCCCGCCTGAAGCTCATAATCCTGTCGAAAGTGATCGCAATCGGCGCGCCCTCCACCGTGGCGCCGGCTTGCCGCGCCGCAAACACCGCGTCCTCCGGCAATTCCTGATAATCGTCGATGCCGATGATCGTCAAATGCAGCGTCTTCAGCCGCGGCTTTGCCGAAAGGGAGAAAGCCTTGCCATAATCACAGGAGATCGAAGCCGCCTGCCGCTCAACCGCCCCAGGTGGACAGAGAGCGAAGAAAAGCCGGTGTCCGCCGCTATGGTGTTCGCGCGGTCGCCCGCTCCGACTTCGCCCACCCTCGAAGTCGAAGGAAATCTGGTTCATCGGCTCTCAGGGTCGTCATGACCCGCCTCGTCGTTTCCAAAAACGCGGCGAAGGATACTCCGGTGGGATTGATGGCAAGAACAGAAAGGGAACATAAGCTTCCGATACAATCCGCTCTGAACGGATGACTTGGATGTTCGATCGACATTGCGAGGGACGCATCGCGATATTTCCCGGACGCCTTACGCGCGCAAGAAACGGGTTGAAACAGCGGCCGTCTCATACGATTTTGAGGGTCATCGAAAACACGGAGGCTGTGTCATGGCTGAGACAACGCACCACTATCTCATCTTCGAAACCGCGGGCGGTTTCTGCGGCATCGCCTGGAGCGACGCCGGCATCACCCGTTTCCAGCTGCCGACCAAGTCAGCAGAGGCCACCGAACGGCTCCTGCTGC
This sequence comes from Rhizobium sp. 10PS4, assembly GCF_032464805.1. Taxonomy (NCBI): domain Bacteria; kingdom Pseudomonadati; phylum Pseudomonadota; class Alphaproteobacteria; order Hyphomicrobiales; family Rhizobiaceae; genus Rhizobium; species Rhizobium sp. 10PS4. Next base: position 291,444 of record NZ_JAWDIW010000006.1, read on the forward strand.
GCCGCCTGCCGGATGCCGAACCCGGCGCGCCGACGCCTGCCGTACTGGAGACGGTCGCTGCAGTGAAACGTTACTTCCAGGGTGAGGAGACGGATTTTTCCGGCGTCGAACTCGACCTTGCCGGCCAGGATACCTTCTTCCGGGATATTTATGCGGCGGCAAGGCGTGTCGGCTGGGGCCACACGACCACTTACGGTGCGCTGGCCAAGGAGCTCGGCGTCGGGCCGGAAGCCGCCCGCGACGTTGGCCAGGCGATGGCGAAGAACCCGGTGGCTCTGATCATTCCCTGCCATCGGGTGCTTGCGGCCGGCGGCAAGATCGGCGGCTTCTCCGCGCCCGGCGGTTCGTCATCGAAGACCCGCATGCTGGAGCTCGAGGGCGTCAACCTCGCCCCGCCGCCGCCTGCCCAGCAGTCGCTGGGATTTTAGGCGGCGGAGGTGCTTTTTGACTGAGTCTCAGCCGCTCAATAAGGGCTGGCTGTCGGCCGGATGATGATCTCGCTGACATCGACGTCATCAGGCTGGCTGACGGCGTAGAGGATCGAATTGGCGATGGTCTCGGGGCTGATCGTGATCGCCCTGAAAGCCTTCATGGCGTCCCGCGCCGTCGGATCGGTGATCGTGTCGGCCAGCTCCGATGTCGTCGTGCCGGGAGAGATGACAGTCACCCGGATACGATCGGTCTCCTGCCGCAATCCGTCCGAGATGGCACGCACTGCAAATTTTGTCGCGCAATAGACGGCCGCCGTCGGCGAGACGCTGTGGCCGCCGATCGAAGACAGGTTGATGACCTGCCCTGATCCCTGCGCCTTCATGATCGGGAGCGCTGCCGCGATGCCGTAGAGAACGCCCTTGATGTTGACGTCGACCATCCGGTCCCATTCGTCGACCTTGAGGGCATCGAGCGGCGACAGCGGCATCACGCCGGCATTGTTGACGATGACATCCAGTCGGCCGAATTCGGAGCAGGCAAAGCCTGCAAAGGCTTCCACCTGGGAACGGTCGGTGACATCAAGCTGTCGCAGGCGCACCGTCCCGCCCTTTGCGGCGATTTCGCCGGCGAGTTCCTCGAGGCGCTCGGTGCGGCGGGCGCCGATCACGATATGGGCGCCTGCGGCAGCCAGCACCTTTGCCGCCGCCTCTCCGATGCCGCTGCTGGCGCCGGTGATGGCAATGACTTTTCCTTTGATATCAGGCATTTCAAGCTCCTTTATACGCCGCTCACCTGGCGATGCGGCTGAGGGTTTTTGGTAGTCAGGTGGGAAAATCGGCGCTGAGCGTTGTTTCCGCCCACGCGTCGAAGTTTGCGCTTAGCGCATCGAGCCGTTCGCGGGCGATCTTCAGGGCCGGTGCGCCGAGCAGCAGGCGCAGCGGCGGTTCGTCCGTTTCGAACGCCGATATGATCGCGGTTGCCGCGCGCGCGGGATCGCCCGGCTGGTTGCCGGAGATCGAGCGGGTGGCCCGGCGCCGCTTGCCGGATGTTTCCGCATAGTCTTCGATGATCGTGCTGGATTCGACCATCGACCGGCCGGCCCAATCCGTGCGGAAGGCGCCGGGTTCGAGGATCGTCACATCGATGCCGAGCGGTTTGACCTCATGGAAAAGCGATTCCGACAAGGCTTCGACCGCGAACTTGGTGGCGTGATAGTAGCCGGTTGCGGCAAAAGCGACGAGCCCGCCAAGCGAGGAGACGTTGAAGATATGCCCTTGCCGGCGTCGGCGCATGCCCGGCAGAACCTGCTTGGTGACATCGATCAGTCCGAAGACATTGGTCTCGAACTGGGCGCGTATCTCCGCATCGTTACCCTCTTCGATCGCCGAGAGATAGCCGTAGCCGGCATTGTTGACGAGGACGTCGATCGCACCGAAATGCGTTTCGGCGTCACGAACCGCGCTGGCGATGGAGCGGCTGTTCGTCACATCCAGTGCAAGGGCAAGCGCGCGGTCTCCGTGCTCTGCCGTGAGATCTGCCAGGGTCTCGGGTCTGCGTGCCGTCATGGCGGCGCGCCAGCCGCGGGAGAGGACGGCTACGGCAAGTGCCCGGCCGAGGCCGGACGATGCGCCTGTGATGAACCAGATGGGGGTTGGGAAAGACATGATCGTCATCCTTTCCGGCCGGCAAACGCGGCCTTCTTCTGTGTGGTGTTGCCTTTCGGGCGGCACGTCATTTGCGCCGAAGCACCATGCCGCCATGATGGAGGGTATTGCCGTCGACGAAATCGCCGTCGGCGGTGAAGCCCGTGTCATCCCAATATTCGATGTGGCTTCCGGTGACTTCGTAGCGTCCCCGATAGGCGCTTTCCCGGCTGCCGCGGGCCTCGTCGTAGCGGCCATTGGGCAGAAGTTCGTGGCGGACGCGGCCATCATTCGTAACCCACATGCCGACATAGGGATGTTGCTGCATAGTGCTCTCGCTTGTTTGTTGTTGCTGAGTTTCTCGGTCGTTCACGGTATCGGCGGCGGACAAACTGGTCGCCACGCCAGCCAGGGTGACCGCCGTGAAAAACCGCAGGAGGGGGCTTGTGAAAATCCTTCGCATTGCCTTGCCTTTCGAAGCCTTCGTTGACTTCGACTGAAAGATAGTACGGAGAACTCGAGTGATTAAGTTGCCAATCCAGGATGCCTTGGTTAGAACGACTAACCAATGGTCGACGATCTCGAAGGCATTTCGGTTTTTCTTGCGGTGGCGGAGGCGCGCAACTTCCGGCTCGCCGGCGAGCGGCTCGGCGTCACCCGCTCAGCCGTCAGCCAGGCCCTGCAGCGCCTGGAGGATCGGGTCGGCGTCGCCTTGGTCCAGCGCACGACGCGCAGCGTCAGCCTGACCGAAGCCGGCGAAGTGTTCTTCAACGCGGTTCGTCCATCGGTCCGCCAGGTAAAGGATGCGATGCAGACGGTGCGGGAAATGCAGGCGCGCCCAAGCGGCCTGCTGCGGATCACCGTTTCCTCGATCGCCGAGAACTTCCTGTCCGGCACCTTGCTGGCCGGCTTCATGGAAGCCTGCCCTGATATCAAACTCGATATCACCATCACCGATGACGAATTCGATATCGTCGAGGCGGGCTTCGATGCGGGTGTCCGGCTCGGCGAAGTGATCGAAAAGGACATGATCGCGATTTCAGTCTCCGAAGAGCAGCGACAATGCGCGGCCGCATCCCGCAGCTATCTCGAGCGCCGCGGTCATCCCCGTCATCCCGGCGAGTTGCAGAACCACGCCTGCATCGGATGGCGGCCACGCCCGGATACGGCACCCTATCGCTGGGAGTTCACCGAAAACGACCGCGACTTCGACGTCGCGGTTGATCCCGCCGTTACGACCAACGACATGGGCATGATGATCCGCATGGCCTGCGCCGGAGCCGGCATCACCTTCGGCATGGTGGAGACCTTCCAGCCCTATATCGACCGCGGGGAACTCGTACTGCTGCTGGAGGATTTCTGTCCGCCCTTCCCGGGCTTCTATCTCTACTATCCCAGGCGCCAGAGGCAGCCGTTGAAGCTGCGCGCATTGGTCGACTATGTCAGGAGGTCCGGCAGGCGCTAATGCTGCTTTGGCTCAGGCCTGCCGCTTGTAAGCCATGACGGCGATTTCAGGCCTGTCGGACGGGCTCAAAGCCTGCCGCTTGGGCTGAATGTTGCCGCTGACATTCGGTTTTGATATCCCCGATCATCGAGGCCAGCGAGCCAGGGCGTTCAATAAAGGTCCATCGGTTGCCGCGCGTCCATCCTTTTGCCGGAGAACATATGCTCGACGACGTCTTTCCCGTTCCGGCCAGGGCCTTAATCCGTCAGGGCGGGCGAGCCTGTTTCTATCGCCTGGTCAATACGAGCCCCCTGTTGATACAGGTGCAATCGGGAACGAAGATCGTCATGGCCGATGACAAGGCTTTGCGCCTCGAAGCCGGCGCCTATGGCTTGCTGCCCGACTATCGACCGCTGACGATGGAGAACATTCCCAAGGCGCCGCAGAAGTATCAAACCCTGGCGCTTCCTGTTCCGCGACAGCTCTTCGAGGAGGCCGATATCAGGATGGGATCGATCGCCGTTCCATCAAGGCCTGTCCCCGCAGGCACCTCGAAGCTGCCGGAGGAAGCCGCGGTGCTGTTTGACTATTGCTGTCAGCCCGGCAATCTGACGAGGCTTCCCGGCGCCATTGCCAAGGCTCGTTTGATGGAGCTGATCACCTGGTTTGCGCTCTGCGGAGCGGTGCTGGGCCAATGCCAAAGCCCTCGGTTCGAGGACCGGCTGCGGCAGATGATCGAAAGTGATACGGCCTTTGATTGGACGCTGGGGCACGCGGCGCGCTCGTTCAACATGAGCGAAGCGACGCTGAGGCGTAAGCTCGGCGCCGAGAATACCGGCTTTAGTGAGATCCTGAGCGATACAAGGATGAACCGCGCCTTGGGGCTCATTCAAACCACAACCTTGCCGATGGCACAGGTTGCGCTTGAAGTCGGTTACGACTCCCCTTCTCAATTCGCGGCGCGGTTCAAGGACCGGTTTGGCGTCAATCCGCGCCATGTGCGGGGCGGCTCCGAGCGTTTTGAGCGGATCGGGGCAGAAGTTGAGCGTAGTGGGGCAGATGCGCTTGCGCAGTGACGATAGTTTTCCGGCATTATCAACCGCAGGAAAACAGCATGCGTTTCATCACAGCAGTACTTTTCGCCGCGTCCGTCTTCGGCGCGACGGCCGCACAGGCCGAAATGAAGCTCACCTCGAAGGATCTGGCCGCCGGCAAGTCCATGGCCGACGCGCAGGTCTTCAACAGCTTCGGCTGCGCCGGCGAGAACATCTCGCCGGAACTGACCTGGTCGGGTGCTCCGGAGGCGACCAAGAGCTTCGCCATCATGGCTTACGATCCGGATGCTCCCACAGGCTCGGGCTGGTGGCACTGGTCGGTGTTCAACATTCCCGCGGATGCCTCGAAAGTTGCCACTGGCGCAAGCGGTGACAAAAAGCTTCCCGCAGGCGCTGTCGAAGGTCGCACGGATTTTGGCATGTCTGGATATGACGGCGCATGCCCGCCGGCGGGTGATCAGCCGCACCACTACCAGTTCACGGTCTACGCGCTCTCGGTGGACAAGTTCCCGCTTCCCGAGACCGTCCCGGCCGCCATGGTTGGCTTCTATGTAAGGGCCAATACGCTTGCCAAGGCCTCCGTCGAGGTCACCTACGGCCGCTGAAGCCGGCTTCAGATCCGCAGTCGTCATTTCCTTCATGACAACGGCCGGCCGAGGTGACTGAACCTCGCCGGCCGTTTCCTGTTTGGGCTCCCTCGCCTGCAACCTAAACGGTCATTGCTTCCCAGCAGATCAGCGGACCGTCTTCGGCATCGATACGCTCGCCGATCCGGATAAAGCCATTGCGCTTAAGAACGCGCTGGGACGCGATGTTGTCGACTCCGGTCTCCGCAGAGACCAGGGCGACGCGAGAGTCGTTCCGCGCCCACGCGAGCAACTGCCCTATGGCTCGCGTGGTGCATCCGCGGCTTTGGCGGGTGGGCGCAACCCCATAGCCGATATGCATCCTTCCATCCTGAGGAACCTTGAGGACAGAGCAAAGGCCGACGATCTCGTCATCCTCCACGATCATCCAGGCCGACGGCGAAAATTCCGCGCCGATGTCAGCCGCGAGGCGGTTCAACATCGCCAGCACTTCAGGAGGCGCAATGGCGCTGTCTTGGACAAGGCGCAGATGACGTGGCGCGATGCCCTTCAGCAGCGCTTCAAAATCATGAGACGTTAGTTCGATAATCATAGTCTTCTCGACATTAGACATGCGCCAGCACTGGCGCGCTAAAGGCCGAGCGATAGAGCGAGGATCAGCGCTCGGTCACGATGCCGAGCGCCTTTATCCCTACCGCCGCAGCCGGTGAGTTATGGATCGTTGCGACGGCAAACAAAGGCATTCTCCTCTAAGACGGAAATGCGAATAACAGCGTCGGGCGAGGATCGCAAGATGCGCCGATCGGGCGGCACGCCTGCTGATGCATGCCAAACCGCAAGATCGGTCGAGCGCTGCGTTGCCTGAGGGATCTAGTTTGAGCTGCCACGGAGACCAAGACGAATGACCGCAGCGGTTCGGAACTATCATGAGCGGATGCAGCGAGTGCTGGATTATATCGACCGGCACCTCGATGACGATCTCTCTTGATGTTTTGAGCAGTGTCGCAGCCTTCTCGAAGTTTCATTTCCACCGGCAGTTCACGGCGACCTTCGGATTGTCCGTGCATCGCTATATCCAGCTTGCCCGCATGAAGCGCGCTTCATACCGGCTGGCTTACAGGGACGAAGAACGCGTCACCGATATAGCGATGGATGCCGGCTACGATGCGCCGGATGCCTTCGCCCGCGCCTTTCGGCAACGGTTCGGTCAATCGCCTTCGTCGTTTCGGAAGTCTCCCGACTGGGAGCTGTGGCTTGCCGCCTTCGGGCCTCTCGACAATGCAAGGAGCAAGCTCATGCAGAAGACTTTTACCACTGACGACGTGATAATTCGCAATGTGCCCTGCCACGCCGGTGGCGATCATGGAGCATCGGGGCGACCCGGCGACGCTCGGTGCCACCATCCAGCGGTTCATCGCCTGGCGCAAGGCCGCTGGCCTGCACCCCAGGACAAATCCGACTTTTAACGTCTGGCGTTCCGAGCGGCGTCCTCAGTCGCCTGCCGATTATAGCGTCGACCTTTGTGTCGGGACCGACCAACCGATCCAGGCGAACGGCGAAGAGATCAAAGCCGGCGAGATCCCTGGCGGACGCTGCGCGGTGCTGCGCGTCGTCGGCAACACCGACAATCTGGAGCCCGCCGCGCTCTACCTTTATCGCGACTGGCTTCCGGCCAGCGGCGAGGAAGCACGCGACTTCCCGATCTATTGCCAGCGGCTGAGCTTCTTCCCCGAAGTGCCGGAGCATGAGGCGGTGGCGGAGTTGTTTCTGCCGCTGAAATAGCGCCCTCTGACGATGGCTTGTCCATTTCGGATCGCTGGAAGCGGACAGGCCGTTGTCCACCCAGGTAGCCTTGACAGGCAGACTAGTCGGCAGCCTGAGCGTGGGCGTTCAGGCTGCTCCAAAAACAAATTGCGATTTAAAACCAGTTGAGTTAAATCGCAACCGATTGCATAATGCAATCAGATATACGGATATGCCGTTTAAGGAAAGGAAGTGAGGATGGCTAAGCTCGTATTCGGAATGAACCAGTCCCTGGACGGCTACGTCGATCATATGGCGTTTGGGCCAAGCCCGACGCTCTTCCGCCACTTCATCGAGGAGGCAGAGCGGCAGGCGGGCAGTGTGTACGGTCGCCAGATGTATGAGGTCATGCGTTACTGGGACGACGAACATCCTGAATGGGATGCAGAGCGACGGGCTTTCGCGGCGGCGTGGCGGAATCAGCCGAAATGGGTCGTCTCGCGCTCGTTGAAGTCGGTCGGTCCCAACGCCAGGCTTGTTGGGGAAGACCTTGAGGCCGCGATCCGCGAGCTTAAGGCGGAACGTGACGGGGAGATCGAAGTTGCCGGCCCCCATTTGGCGCAAAGCCTCACCGAACTTGGCCTGATCGATGAGTATCGCATCTACCTGCACCCCGTCGTGCTCGGTTACGGCAAGCCATATTTCGCCGGACCCCGGCCGCCGCTCCGCCTGATGGCTCATGACCGGATTGGCGAGGATGTGATCAGGTTGACCTACGTTCCGGCTTGATCTCGGGACTCGCCAGATGGAAATCGCCGCGAAAGTCTGGTCTTGGGTTGGGTCAAAGCGACGGAAACAGCCCGCTTGGCGGCGCCGTCGTGCCGTCGACGGAGGTGACGGCGCGCAGCCTACGAATTCATAGGGGCGCCCGTCGCAAAGGTGATGCCTGCGATAGCGGACGGGCGCCTGATCCGGGTGCAGATCAGCCTGCGTTGCCAGAACGGGATGATTTTAGGCCAGATTGGCCTAAAATCTGAATCCTGTTCTAAAAGTTAGAGCATGATGTCGTCCGAAAACCGCTGACACTTTTCGGCATCATGCTCTAGGTACAGGCGTGTTGAGCAGCTGCTGCTCCCACAGGTACGCGATACCGCTACCAGCGGCGTGCTGCTTGAGAACCTCCGTCAACTCTGCAGCGTGCTCGGTCCGAGCCCAGTCGCGCTGCCATTCGGACGCCAGCGCCAGCCAGGTCATCATGTTCGCGCCAGCCGCGATCATGCGCTGGATGGCGACCTCGTGGGCCTCGACCGACGTGCCCCCCGACGCGTCGGTGATAACAGTCACATCCCAGCCTTCGCCGAGCGCCTGGATCACCGGCATCGCGACGCATATCTCGGTCCACAGGCCGGCGATGATCAGCTGCTTGCGGCCGGTCGCCCTGACCGCGTCCACGACCTTCCTGTCTTCCCAGGTATTGATGAACGTCCGGTCGATCACCTCCTGGCCCGGGAAGACATCGGTGATTTGCGGGAAGATCAGACCGCCCCGATCGGCGATCACGCTCGTCAGGATGGTGGGAACACCGAAAGCCCTCGCGGCCTTCGCCAGGGCCGTCGAATTGTTGACCACCGCCTGCGGATCGTGGCTGTTCAGGTTCGTGAGCTGGTAAGGCTGGTGGTCGATCAGAACGAGTACCGAATCTTCGGGACGAAGAAGCGAAGCAAGGCCATTACGAAAGGTCATTATTACTTCCTTTGCTGCCGCCCATGAGCGGCATTGGTTTTGCGGGAGACATGCGCCAGGGGCGACGTTGCCCGGAAGCAGTATTGCCGTTCCTACTCGAGATGCGGTAGCACCCTTTTATGGCAAGCTATGTCGCGAAAAGGGGAACGCCAAATGGACATCGAAGAACTGCAAACCTTCGTGGAAGTGGCTGATGCCGGGGGAGTTTCGCCGGCTGCGCTCCGGCTCGGCGTCTCCAAGTCGATCGTCAGTCGGCGGCTCTCCCGGCTTGAAGCGGAACTTGGTGTCCAGCTTCTTGCACGGACCACTCGGGGCGCCGCTCTCACGGAAGCAGGGGCCACGTTCCGAGATTATGCAGCGAGAGTTTGCGCCGAGATCGACGTGGCCAAGGAAACGATCCTACCCGCCGGTGACCTTCGCGGCCGCTTGCGAGTTGCCGTGCCGCTTTCCTTCGGCCAGACTCACTTCGCTCCCATCCTCGCGGAAATGGCGCGCCGCCACCCCCAGCTCCACATCCACACCTGCTACAGTGATCGCTTCGTCGATCTCATCACAGAGGGTTATGATTGTGCGATCCGGGTTGGCTATCTTCAGGACTCCAACTTGATCGCAAGACGCGTCGGACCGATCTATGGGAAGTTCGTCGCGAGCCCGGACTACATCAAGGTGCATGGATCTCCCGAGACGCCGGACGCGCTCGTCGCTCACGAGGCCCTCATGCAGGGCACCGAAGCCTGGCAACTCATGGATGGCGACAAGATCATCACGGTTCGTCCGCAGGGGCGCTTTAAAGCCGACAACGGCACCGCTCTAGTCGCCGCCGCGGCAGCAGGATTAGGGATCGCTTACCTGCCCGATTGCCTTACCCATGAATTTATAGCCTCCGGCGCGCTTGTGCCGGTCATGACGCATTATCCACCACCCCCGGCAGGTGCATATGTCATCCGCCCGCCAGGTCAGCATCCCGCACGGAAGATACGGGTCCTCACCGAATTGCTGATTGAGTATTGCGAACCGGCTCCGCACTTTGCAGGTGTCGGTCGCTAAAGCGCAAACGGCGCAACATTCGCGGATTGAACGACGCCGCTTCAAGCGATCGCAGCTCGGCTTCCGGCCGGATGACGGCAAGCGCCGCCGGCGACCTGCCGGACGTCAGTCGCGCGATATGGACAGCCCGGCGAGAAGCGGAGCGTACGCGGCGAGCCTGCGGGATACGAACTCCGTGAAGAGCCGCACGCGCTTCGTCTTGCGTGTCTCCCCCTGCGTGAGAAGCCAGAGCGTTCCATGCATGTGCAGGTCGGTGCCCGGCACTCTCACCAGCAGGGGGTCGGCATCTCCGACGAAGCACGGCAGTGTTGTGATCCCGAGCCCTTGCCGTACTGCAACGATCTGCGCCTCGCCGTCCGTGGTCCTGAACGGAACCCCCGTGGTGCGAACCTCACCCTCGCTGGCCCAGTCCGGGATACCAAACATGCTTATGACGATCCACCGGATGGGATCCGGCGCGCCCGCGCGCCACGCGGCCAGTCGATCGCAGGACATGTAGACGCCGCCGAACAGCTCCGGTCCCTTCAGGGCGTGAAGATTGAGCGGCAGGGTTTTGCGGTCGTAAACGACGCGGATCGCGACATCGGCCTCTCGGTTGGTCAGATTTGCCAGCTCGCCGGACGACAAGATGTCCATCTCGATATCAGGATGCTGACGCGCGAAATCGGCGAGGTCCGGCATGAGCAGGTGCGTCGCAAGGGTTGGAGCCAACGTCACCCGCAGCTGCCCGCGCACGCTCTGGTCGCGCCCGAAGACACGCGTCTCCAGCTGGTGCGACGACGCTTCCATCTGGTTAGCGAGTTCGAGGACCTCGTCGCCCGCAGCCGTCAGGCGGTAGCCCGAAGGCAGCTTTTCGAACATCTGCGCCCCGAGGCGTTCCTCGAGCTGGGCGATGCGTCGCAGCACGGTCGAGTGATACACCCCGAGGCCCTCGGCGGCAGCCCGCACCGAGCCTCCGCGCGCCACGGCAAGAAAGTAGCGAATGTCATCCCAGTCGATCATGGTGCAATCCGGCACCGCTCGGTGCGCCTTCCAAAGCCCGTATCGAACGCATTCGTACAGCAGAACGGGCGGTCATCATAGCTTATGTCGACGAGCACGGCCCAATTCCGAACGCGGGCACCGCTCGTCGCGGCTGGCGTCAGTCGTCCAGCCGGATCGATTTTGCACCACCGATGTGCGCGCTTCCGCACTCAACGCCTGACTCCGGCGGACCTATTTTGAGGGCCTCGGGAGGAGTCCCTGGACAATCAAAGGATGCATGACATGAACAGACTGAATGGAAAGACGGCCGTGATCACCGGTGGCGCCACCGGCATCGGCCTCGCCGCTGCAAAGCGCTTCATCGAGGAGGGCGCTTTCGTCTTCATCTTCGGCCGCCGGCAGGATGCGCTCGCCGCCGCCGTCGCCGAGGTCGGATCCAATGCCCGCGCGGTGCAGGGCTCGGTTTCCGATGAGGCCGATCTCGACCGACTTTACGCGGCGGTGAAGACCGAGCGCGGAACCCTCGACATCGTCTTCGCCAATGCTGGGGTAGGAAGCCAGCTTAAGCTCGGCGAGATCACCGCCGAGCACATCGACGAAACCTTCGACGTCAATGTGAAGGGTACGATCTTCACGGTCCAGAAGGCGCTACCGCTGATGGGCGAAGGTGGCTCGATTATTCTGACCGGATCGAGCGCCGGTACCACGGGCGCCCCGGCATTCACCGCCTACAGCGCGAGCAAGGCGGCAGTGCGCAACCTCGCGCGAACCTGGGCAGAGGATCTCAAGGGCACCGGCATCCGGGTAAACGTCCTGTCGCCTGGGGCCATCGCGACCGAACTCGCGACCGAAGCGCTCGGCGAGGACGGCCTGAAGGCCTACGGCTCAATGACGGCGTTTCAGCGCATGGGCGATCCGGCAGAGATCGGGGCGGCGGCGGCCTTCCTCGCCTCGCCGGACAGCAGCTTCATGACCGCCAGCGAGGTAGCCGTCGACGGCGGCCTAGCCCAACTCTGACGCCCTGCACCCGGCCAGGCGCCCGTTCACTTATTCGGAGCTCTGTGGGGCTCGGCAGATAACCCAGCGCCGTCCAGGGCCGGGAAATCAATATCAACACAATATCGGAGAAGCATTATGAGCTACGCAATTGTAGGATTCGGCAAGATAGGCCAGGCCCTCGCCCACGCCTTCGCGCGTAAAAACATCGAGGTGGCCGTCGCGAGCCGCCGGCCGCCCGAGGCGTTGGCGCCGCAGGCTCGGGCTATTGGACCCACGGTCGTCGCCAAGTCGCTGCGGGATGCACTCGAGGCCGACACGATCATCCTGGCGGTCCCGTTCGGAGAGCATCGCGATGTTGCGAAGGCTCTGCCGAGCTGGGAAGGCAAGACAGTCATCGATGCGATGAACGCATTTCCCGTCCCTGAAGAGCTGGACGGCCTCCCGTCCTCCGCCTTCGTAGCGAAATCGTTCTCCGGCGCCAAGCTCGTGAAAGGGTTCAATCACCTGATTGCGGCCACCCTGGCTGCCGATCCGGCCGTTGAGGGCGGCCACCGGGTCGTCTTTCTGTCGAGCGACGACGAGGACGCGATCACTCCCGTGGCGGCCTTGGCCAAACAACTCGGGTTCGCACCCGTCAAGCTGGGAAAGCTCAACGAGGGTGGCGCGCTGGTGCACGCACGCGGCCGCACTTGGGGCCGGCTCATCTTCCAGGATTTGTACAAGAAGGAGCAGTAATCGATCTACAACCGTGTGATCGACGCCGTCCCCAAGCTATCCGTGGCGGTTGAGGTGCTATCCCTAAGGCGTTCAGTTCTTGTATTGCTTGCGAAACTTAATCGGGGTGAAACCGGTTTCGCGGCTGAAAAACTTAGCGAAATTGGTTGCCTCCGCGAAACCGAGGCCCTCTGCGATGAGGTAGATGGGCCTGTCGGTATGGACCAGGAGCCGTTTGGCTTCCAAGGCGATACGAGCCGTGATGGCGTTTTTGGCGCTTTGCCCGGTCGCCTCCAACGCCGCTCGCGTCAGGCTTTTCTCGGTACAGCCTAGAGCTGCCGCATAGGCGGATACCTGATGCCAGCCAGCATAGTTTTGTTCGAGTAGCCTGCGAAACCTGGCATAACGCTGCACCCCCGGGCTTTGTGCGACGTCAATGCCCATGTGCTTATCCTGCAGGATGGCAAGGCGCAGAAGCAGCGCACAAAGTTCGTATCGCAAGAGCGCGTGTACATCCTTGGGCGGGGCGGGGCTCCCTGCGTCCTGCTGCATCCTGGCGATCGCCTCATTCACAGCGCCGAAATCGGCAGTGAATAGGGATAGGTGATCGGGTAGCCGATCCAGACCCAGGACAGGCAGCAGATCGGCAGTCGTTTGCGTCTCCGAGGGGAGGAATTCTGCGCGGAACAGGACCATCCACCCGTCCCAGCCTTTATCACTGCCGAAACTGTGAACCTGTCCGGGCCTCAACACGAGGAGGGATCCGGCCGCGCAATTGATCGGCTGGAAGTCCACGATCTGGGTCACCGCACCCTCGGTCACGCAGATCAGCGTGTGGAAGGAATTATGGTACAGCGCCAGGATTTGCTCGGAGGTCACGCGGCGCCGCAAGTCCGAAAAATGAAATATCTCAACATCCAGATCGCGCCCACTCGGACGGTAATTGAGTTGATCCAGCTTCGCTCGGCTCTTTGTCATTCGCGTTGCGCCAGTTCCGGTCGGACATGTCCGATAAGTATCATATTTCGGCGATTATGAACGACAGAATGGGATGCTACCCATTATTATCACTCTTATGAACTGCGAAGGGCACTTCGCAGCAGGTTCCAACATCTGCAAATGAGAGACCGAAATGACCACTATCGACATCGGAAAAGCTTATATCAAAGCCGTCCAGACCGGCGATCAGGCCACGCTTGGCGAACTGCTTTCGCCCCAGGTCATTTGGCATCAGCCGGGCAATAACCAGTTCTCGGGCACCAAGAACGGCATTGCCGAATTTGGTGCCATGATGGGCGCCATGATGGCAAAGTCTGGTGGTAGTTTCGCCATCACCCATGCCCATCGCTATCTCGCCAACGGCGACCTGGTTGACATCGAGATCGAGTTCGCCGGTCAGCGTGAAGGCGCCAAGGTCGACCAGCCCGGTATCGATCTGCTGCGCGTGCAGGATGGCAAGATCGTCGAAGTCTGGCTGTTCTCCTCCGATCCGGAAGAAGAGGACCGGTTCTGGGGTAAATAAGTCACCGCATCTGGAGCAGCGGAACGAAAGCGACCCTGCTCAACGCGACGCACTTCGAAAGTATCGTCACCAACGCGTATCACGATCTGCCGAAGGACTACTTGCGACGCCGGCTCACCTTCACGAAGAAGAGGTCAACCATGCGCAGGTCGTGTCATGTTGCCGGGCTCGCCAGCCCTTCCACCAGCGTGCTCAAAGCCGCATCCAAGGGGGCCGATCCGACTTTCTCGGGCACTAGGAGCCCATCGATCGCAAGCATGGTCATGCCGTGGATGAGCCCCCACCAGGCTGCCGCCTGACCTTCTATCGGCCGCTTGCGTATGCTCCCCGCGGCCTGGCCGCGCTGGAGGATTTCGAGCGCCACATCGAAGACCGCGAGCGCCCGCTCGTTGAGATGCACCCCTGCGGCTTTCTCCTCCCCTGCGCTGAACATCAGGCGGTAGAGAGCCGGGTTGTCCGTTCCGAACGCGACGTAGGCACGAGCTATCGGAGTGATTTCGTCGCGCAGAGAATTGGGCGCCTTGGGCTTCGCAGCCGAAAGGGACTTCCGCAGGCGGTCGAAGCCAATCATTGCGAGTTCCGCGAGCAGCGCGCCTTTGTCTGGAAAGTGCTTGTAGGGTGCCCCGTGGCTGACGCCAGCCCGGCGCGCGACTTCCCGCAGCGTGAACTGCCAGCCCTTTTCCTCGGCAAGCATATCCAACGCCGTCTCGATAAGCGCACGACGGAGATCACCATGATGGTAAGGGCGGCTGGATGTGTCCGGCATGATACCTCAAAGTTTCTTGTGATTACATTGTTGACAGTGACTACTTAAGCGCTTATGTCAAGGGCGTAAGTTTCTCTTGTCTACATTGGAGCGGACCATGAACGCAACCGCAAATATCACCGAGGCTAATCGGCTGGGCAGTCTCCTCGCAGGCCAGCGCGCTGCCTTCCTGCGCGAGGGAGCGCCTTCGTTGGCGCAGCGACGCGCTGATCTGGCCAAGTTGAGGGCCGCGCTCATCGGGCACCGCAAAGCGATCGAAGATGCCATCAATGCCGATTTCGGGCATCGATCGAGGTACGAGACGGCGATCATGGAGGTTGGAGGGGTCGCCGAGGGTACAAAGTATCTGATCCGCAACCTTCGCAAATTCATGACGCCGACCCGCCGCCACGTTGCTCTGCACATGCGGATGGGCAAGGCCCGCATTGAATATCAGCCGCTTGGCGTCGTCGGCGTGATGTCGCCGTGGAACTATCCGGTGAACCTCGCGCTGATGCCGGTCGCGACCGCCATCGCCGCCGGAAACCGGGTGATGCTGAAACCCTCGGAGTTCACGCCCGTCACCAATGCGCTGCTCGCAAAAATGTTCGGCGAGATCTTCTCCGAAGATCAGTTCGCGGTCGTCACCGGCGATGCGGTCGTGGGGGCGGCATTCACTGCCCTCCCGTTTGACCATCTCGTCTTCACCGGGAGCACCGCAGTAGGGCGATCGGTGATGAAGGCCGCAAGCGAGAACCTCGTTCCGGTTACCCTCGAACTCGGGGGCAAATCACCGGTCATCGTCGCCAAGGGCCACACCCTCGACCAGGCGGCGGCGTCAATTGCCTACGGGAAGCTGCTCAGCGCCGGACAAACCTGCATTGCCCCGGACTACGCACTGGTCCACGAAAGCGACGTTGACGCATTCGTCAAGGCGTATGACCGGAAAGCGGCGTCGCTTTATGCTGACGGTCCGACGAGTGAACACTTCACCTCGATCATCAACGAGCGGCACTATTCCCGGCTCCGGAGCCTTATCGACGATGCTCGCTCCAAAGGAGCGCGGATCATCGAGGTCGGCAACCGGCCCGGCGATGCATCCCGTCGCCCCAACACGCTGGCGCCAACCGTGGTGCTTGGCGTCACAGACGACATGCGCATCGCTCACGAGGAAATCTTCGGCCCGGTCCTACCGATTTTTCCCTACAGCGACGTTGAAGAAGCGATCGCCTACGTGAACGCCCGGCCACGGCCGCTCGCGCTCTACTACTTCGGTGCCGATGATGAAGACCGACGCATGGTGCTGAGCCGAACAATCTCAGGCAACGTCACCGTGAACGGCACGATCATGCACATCGCTCAGGATGACTTGCCCTTCGGCGGCGTCGGGGCCAGCGGCATGGGCGCATACCATGGCATCGAAGGCTTCCGCACCCTCAGCCATGCCAAGGGGATCTATGAGCAGGGCCATTGGAACCTCTCCAACCTGCTCCATGCCCCGTTCAGACAGCCGATCGATATCATCCTCAAAATGATGCTCCGGTGATCAGCATGCCGTCATCAAATCAAGCTCAGGAGTATCAGCACATGACCACGGACACGTCGTCGCGGCTACGCGGCGCATGCGAATGCGGCGCTTGCTCGTTCGAGGTGCATACCTCGCCGAAAGCCAGGTTCCGGTGCCACTGCCTGATCTGCCAGGCATTCAACGGCAAACTGTTCGCCGATGTTGTCGCTGTTCGCGCCAAGGATGTGACACTGAAAGGTGCCGATAATATCTCGTTCAAGAAGTATCGTTCACCGCCGAACTTCGATCGCGGGCTCTGCCGCACTTGCGGCAATCCCGTCGTAGAGGTGATGGGGGCGGGGCCACTCAAGGTGATGTTCATTCCGACCAGCAACTTCGGCCCGGAAACCCGGCTGCCGCCGGTACGGATGGACATCTTCTATCACCGTCGTGTGATGGACATGGCAGACAGTTTGCCCAAGTACAGCGGTTATTTCGCGAGCGAGTTCGCGGTCGGGAGACTGATCATGGGTGGTTTGTAGGGCTCCAGCCAAAGGACCGTTCGCGCGGAAGAGCCACGTGAAGGGCAGCTTTCACATTGGATCTCAAAGGCCGTGATTGCAAAAAGGTACCGTCAGACAGATCCGCCACACTTTCGCCGCCCGCGATCGCCGTCGGACGACTCTAACCAAATCAGTTGCTTAAGCACATCAGCGGTTCAGTTTATGATGCATCGGATAGTGCGCGGCACAGTTCGAAAATCGTTGTATTGTCAATGACAGAATACGATTTCCTACGCCAGGCTGCGCTATTCCCCTACTTCCACTCTATTATTTTTTCTACACCAAGCATCTGTTTTTATTGACGAAATCGACCATTTCGCGGCGTGCCGTAGGCGGCGAAGGTCGAATCTAGCCCGCCAACAAAGTACCGTCAAAGGATGGTGACGGTTTCTCGCGAACAGCTTTACGAACAGGAATAGCCAAAGCTGTCGGCTTGCAATCAGCGCCCCCTTCCAGACGATTGTTCATAATGAACGCCATCGACTTTCGCCGGACGGATAGGGCCTGGCACTGCAACTGCTTCGTCGCAGCTACCACCTTAGAAAGCGTCGGCCTGCAAAATAGCCCGCAACGGCCACAATGAGTATGGCGATTGGATACCAGGTTGCGACGAACAACGGACTGTCGTCGGGGCAATTGGAGGCGTAAAGCGTAGCGGCAATACCGGCGGAAGCCAATGCCGCGATTGCCCCAGCCTGACCGGGGTGATCCGGCGCACCATGGCGCATCACCAGAAAGAGGAACACGGCCGGCGCTAATGAGAGGATCGGGATAACCGTCAGGCAATGCAACGCATTGTGGCCCAACAGTCTGGTTCCCCAAAGATCGGCCGGGGTGACGATCATCTCGATGGTGGCGGCGGCGATCAACAGCGCTGGTGCCAGCAGCAGTAACCAGCGCCGGGCCGTTGCGCTCTCTCCTGGACGAATAAGGCTCTCCATCAGCGATGCCGCCACAAAAAACAGCGCCGAGGTGGCAATGAACTTGAATGCGAAGCGCGCAGTCAGGATGGCTTGAGCAAAATCAGGTCGAACACCCAGGACCGAAAAGAACACCAATCCCGCTACCAATGCGCCAGCAGCTGTCGCCAGAGCAAGCGCCCTCGAGAGGTTGACGGGCCGCCGTGTGTCCTCTGATATCAGATTGATCAGGTCTTCCGTGTTCACTCAAGTACTCCGTTTGCGGCTGGTCCGATGAGAACCGTCCCGTTTCGTTGTGCAAAGATTGGCTGTCTGACAACATTATTCATCTTGCCATATCCGCAAGCGGATCTCGACCTCACGTTCGACATAACGCCATTCTTCGGTCGCACGCAATCGAAAGAGCATGGCCTCAAATTGAGGGGCACTTTCCTCCGCGAATTCGAACCAGGTGAGAAAATCGAAAGGCTCGCCAAGATCACGGCTGTGATAGAGCCGTCGAGCGACAGCAGGCAAATAGTCCATCCCAATCTGAAAATGCGCCGACCTCTCCTGAATGATAGCCCGGCGTTCGTCCTGCGCAAGAGACCACCAAAGATCCGACTTGCGGATCGGGATCAAGACCGCAAGGCAGGCCGTTGCGCGGCCCAACGGTGGTTGGCGTTCTCCAAGCTGATCGAGTTCGACACGGGTCGTGTATCGCGCGCTGCCGGCCGTTCCGCGCAGAACCCAGGCCGCCGAATCGGGTAATATGACCTGATCGGTGTCCATGACACTAAGACGAGGCGCAACATCCAGACCCTTGCCAATAATGGCGCGCGTTGCCTCGACCTGCCATTGGCCACTCTCACCAGCCACGAAGTATGTCGGTTTCACCATCGTGACCTACCAGCGCAACAGTCTGTGGCCAAGCAAAGCACCGGTTCCGGCAACTATCGAAATGGCAATGGGATACCACAGCATTACAAAGAGCGGGCTGTCGTCATCGCAATTGGCTGCGTAGAATGTCGCCGCAATCCCTGCCGCTACGAGCCCGGCAACAGCTCCGGCGACCGCGGGTCGGGTGGGGGCAGCGGATCGAAGCGCGTAGAGAAAACAGGCAAGAGGACCCACCGATAAGAAAGGGATAATCGTCAGGCAGAGGCTGGAATTGCGCCCGATCATGCGCGTCACCCATGTCTCCGACGGCATGACCAACAGTTCAAAGATCGCCGCTGCACTCATCAACAGAGCTGGAACCGTTAAGCCCAATGCCGTCAACCGAACCGGGACGCCCGGTCTTCCAATCCGGAACATGACCATCCCACCGGTCAAGCTGAGAGATCCCGTGATCACGAATTTGAACAGGAAGCGGCCGGTCTCGATGGCCGTGACGAAGTCCGCACGCAAGCCGATGACCGCGAAGAACAAAATGGCGGCGATCAATGTAGCGGCAGTGGCAGCATGCATCAGGGCATGATCAAGATTCAGTCGAACCGGGGTATCCTGCACGAGCAGTTCGATCAACTCATCAGTTTTCATGTCACCCGCCCCGAATAGAGAGCAGCCAACCCCTTCAATGCCCTATGCAGGGAAACACGTACCGCCACCTCTGTCATTTCCAGCCGATCGGCGGTTTCCCGAACACTCGACCCTTCAATCGATATCGATTGAACGATCGTTCGTTGCGGATCCTTGAGCTTGCCTAGAATCTGTTCGATATCGATGCGATCGGAGGCTGCGATGCGTTCGTCTGCTTTAAGTGTAGCAACGACGTCCTCGAGTGGTACTGACTGACTGCCACGGCGCCGCAGGCTATCGACCACCTTGTTGCGAACGATTGCCGATAGCCATGGCCCCAAAGGCCGTGACGGATCCCATGTCCCCCGCTTGAGATGGATAGTAAGCAGCACTTCCTGAACCACGTCCTCAGCCTCGCTGGCCGGCGCACCGAACTGGTCACAACGCTTCCGCGCCATCACCCGTAAATGTGGTGTGAGGGCCGTCAGGAATTTGTGATAGGCATGGCTGTCGCCCGCAATCGCGGAACGCAGCCAGGATGCCCATTCCTTTTCACGCGCCAGATCTTTCATCCGACATATCCCTCTTCGGCGGTTCTCGTGCAATTGTTACAGAGACCAGCCGCATTTTTTTGCGTGTGGGATATCGGGCCGAAACGTGCAAGCGTTTGAACGTTCATGTCATCGATCATGAGATAAGATTGTCTGACTGTGATTGGGGTTCCAGCAGTGCAAAAATGGGCCGGATAAGACCTTCCAGAAGGTCTCTTTCTGGACGCGTGCGCGCTAGCACACGAATACCAAGCAGTGTGCCGAGGAGCGTGCCGGCCATGTCCGATGCTTTTTGCCAACGATTGATCGATCCGTCTTTCTGGCCTCTTTCGACGCAGCGCTTGAAGAAAGCCTCAACCTGCACCAGGACTTGTGCAACCACCCGCTGAAACTCATCATCATGTGGTGCTACCTCGAGCGCGGAATTGACCAACATGCAGCCTTTTCGCTTTGTATCGCTCAACGACCGCTCAATGATCTCGTTGAAGAATGCGCCGATCGCCTCACGCGGCGGCTTCGTCTCAAACCGGCCGACACGGTCGCCGAAGCTTCGTTCGACGTAAAAATCGAGCGCTTTGCGATAAAATGCGTGCTTGTCGCCAAAGGTATTGTAGATGCTTGCGGTGGTCAGCCCGATTGCCTGGGCCAGATCGCGGATTGACGTTGCCTCGTAGCCGTGTTCCCAAAACCGTTCTACAGCCAGCAGCAATACTTTTTCTTCATCAAATTCTCTGGGTCTGGCCATGCATCCTGTCTCCCAGAACATGGATCGAACGGGCGACTGCCCAAGGTTTATTGCCAATTTATTTTAGAACATACGATCTAAAATTCAACCCTGTGTGGTTCAACCTTTGACAGCTTTCTACTTCATCAATCTCAGCGTCAGGCTGTTAAGGGCGGAGAGCAGTCCGATAACGGCAACCCCGAAGATCACGTAGCGCAGTTCTTCGAACGGGGTGCCGCTCAGATAGTCCAGACCATATTGCCATGCGAGGACGATCACGATCGTAGCAATCAGCGCCAGCAATAGACCGAACAGATGGCGCCAGAAGCCTCCCCCATTCTGGGTCATGCTCCCGCCACCTCGCGGAAACTGTCGATCTTGAAAATCAGCAGATCGTCGCGGCGTTCGATATTGCCTTCAAGCACCACCGGTAAACCGGTCTTGTCGAGCAAGGCCGCCGGCATCGGTCCTCCGTCCTTGGAAGCGAGAAGAAAGAAGATGTGGCCGTCCACGGGTGCAGTGGAAACGAAGACGGGTGGAACACCTCCAGAAATACACAGATTGGCGCAGGCCTTGTGCGCGAGGCCCGTCCCCGGCTTCATGGCGCCAGCACTGCATTTTCCATCACAGATCTCGCCCGTCAAACGCCACCGACCGAGATTGTCCGGCACGGACGTGACCGGCAGGGCCGGCATTTGCGGATCGGCTGCTTTCAGGTCGTCTTCGCCGCCGATCAGCAGCATGACCAGGTCTCCACGCTTAACGAAGATGCCACCGGCCTGTGTGGTTTTGCCCGCAAGTGTCAGCGCCCTGTCGTCCACCCCGAACTTGCCCGAGCCCGCCAGCATGACAGCGCGCGCGGGCTTTTTGCCGTCGGAGGGAACACGAAGAATCGGATAGGGCTTTACCTCCATGGTGCCGATCAAATGCTCGCCGGAGAGCTCGTCGGCATAGCTGCCCGCGCCTGGACTTTCGGTATTCAGGGACAGCAACGCCGAAGTCGTCGCCATAGCGGCAATGAAGAACACGATGAACCCGATCATCAGCACCCTGACATCGGCTGGGACTTTCTTGAAGTAACCGACAAAAAATCCGCGTTCGACGGGCCTCAGCATCAAACTGTTCCTCCATTCTTCGGCGCGGCAGCCGCGGGAAGCAACTCCGCGGGGATGGCCAACGGCTCCAGCTTTGTACCAAGAGGCAAAGGTTCCGGATCAACCAGAATGCTCGATCCCTCCAGGCGAAGGCGATATTTGCGGATCCGCTCCCGGAACGGCGGTGGCGAACAACCGTCCTCGGGGCCATACTGATAGCCATGCCAGGGGCAGGTGATAAAGCCGATGACGACCTTGCCTTCGCCGATGGGGCCGTTCTGGTGCGAGCAGATATTGGATACGGCTGAAAGACCACCCTTTGAACGGAAGACGGCGATGCGCTCGCCGCCCGGTGCCACCCCGATGATCGCCCTGCCTTCGGCAATCTCGCTGACATCGCCGACGATCACCCAGGGCGCCTCGGTGGCCTTTCGCGCCGCGGCCGCGTCAGCCGATGTCTCCCGCCGACCTGTGACAAGGTGCAGGACGCACAGTGTCGCCAATCCGCCGAGCGACAAAAATGCCAAAGCAAGATCCCGGCGATCGATCAGAGCGCCGAGCGCCACATGCAGGATGACCGCAGCGTAGGCGAAGTAGACGCTCATGTGGATCGCCTTCCACACCGGCGGCGTCAGGAAGGAAAGCCAGAAATCGTGGCTCGTTACCGCAAGGACCGCCAGAATGACGAGCGCGAAGACGCCGAAGAGTTCGAAAGGAAAGCCGGCGATGCTCGTGAAGCTGGTATTGCTGGTGAAGAGCGCCGTGAGCTGTGGTGTTGGACTAAAGGAGAAATACCATCCGAGCACATAGTAGGCGTGCGTGGCTGCGATGATCGCGGTCATCACGCCAAAATGGCGGCGATTGTAGAGGAGCGGAACGAAACGGGCATCGATCCGCGCCAGTGGCCCGATTGCGAGGACGATGGTCAGCATCAGCAGGGCCAGAGACCCGAAGGCGCGCATCCGCTGGATCGGCAGGTCGGTATCCCGCAGCGCAGAGGACATGACTGGGCCCAGCCGCAGGAAAATGAGGATGTAGATGAAGATCCCGGCCAGCATGACCGCGTCATAGATGATCTTGGTCTTGTTCCAGATGACCGGCTTGTAGGACACGCTCACGGTTGCTTATCCCCCTGTGCTGCAGTGGCATCAAGGCGCACAGCCGGCGCATCGGCCGGCAGTTTCGGGACGCTCGCGAAGATGACGACAAGCATGATCGGGATAACGACCGCAAGGCCTGTCCAGATCACTGTGTGAGCGCGACGGTGACGGCGCTGCATGCTAGGACTCTCCCCTGGAAAGTCTGGTCCACCGCCAGACGACCAGCGGCCAGAGAAGAACGAGCCCGGGGATAAGGAGCGGCCGGACCGCATAGGCGTCACGTGCTCCCGGATCGACCTTGTCGAATCCGAACAGCAGAAAGGCGACGGCGACGGCAAGACCGATGCCGGCCCAAAGCATCAATCCTGCGGAGACGGGATCGGAGATCGAAACCATGGGACCCTCAGATGCGGCCGGTCGCCGGTATGGCCGCACCGGTGACGATGCCTGCTGCAGGCGAAATCAGGAACCCGATAAGCTTGGCGATATCCGTCGGCTGAACCCAGCTGTTCGTCTTCGCATTCGGCATCGCCGACCGGTTTTGCGGCGTGTCGATCGTGCCCGGCAAAATACAGTTGGCGGTAATGCGCTTGTCGCGGTTTTCCGCGGCGATCGCTTCCGTAAGCCGGATCACCGCCCCTTTCGATGCGGCGTAGGCGGCTTGATTGGCGCCGGCCTTTAGTCCCGGCGCTGCCGCGACATGGACGATGCGGCCGTAGCCTGCCTGCTGCATCGGTTTCAGGACCGCCGCACTAATTGCATAAGCCGTTCTGGCGTTCATCTGAAACAACTGGTCCCACTGGTGCACGCCCGTCTCGTCGACCGGTCCTGTCTGGAAGCCGCCGACGGTATTGGCGAGCGCATCGAGCCGGCCAAATCTCGCGAGCGTTTTTTGGACCGCTTCCTGGCATGAGGTCAAATCGGCGAGATCCATGCCGCCGATCAGCAGGATTTCGCTGCTGTCGGGCAGGCTATCTGCCAATTTTTCCAAGGCTTCCGAATTGTGCTCAACGCAGACGAGCCGCGCACCGTTCGCCGCAAGCTCCCTGACGACGGCGCTTCCAAGGTTTCCTGCAGCACCCGTAACCATGACAACGGTGCTTGTTCCTGTTGCTTCACTCATGATGGTCCCGCCCTTTCGAGTTGAGGCCGCCTGCAAAGGCTCGCCCGTAATTCGCGGCAGCACATGGTTTTGTTACACACGTTCTTAAAAAATTCCCGCCCGCTATGCGACGCCAGGAAATTTTGCTGTGGCTGCGAAAAAATTCGGGACCGGCTGTAACGAACCACCTGACGCGACCGTAAAGGTCTCTGTCGGACGAAGGGTAAATGGGATCTCGAAGGTTCCGATCGGCGTCCTCCTGAAGGAGCAAACGAATGAAGCGCGATGCTTACGGTCTCATGACCAGCACTGACAGCAACGAGGCACAACGGGCATTCGAGAATGCCGTCTTTGGTCTGGCAGCGCATCGGCCAAGTACTGGTGTGGCCATCCAGTCAACCTTGGCAGCCGACCCGCATCATGTTGCCGGCCATGCGCTGAAGGGCTTTGCAAATCTGATATTGGCGCGGTCGGAGCTCGACGAACCGGCTGCCAAGGCACTTGTTGATGCGCAAGCAGCGCTGGTGGTCAGAGACGGAGGAACCGGTGACGAGCGCACCCTTGTGAAAGCACTGGAGGCCGCCGTCGAAGGCTCGTTTTCGCGTGCGACGGATATTCTCGACGATGGTTTCGAGGATCGGTCGGTGACGTTCCTGCCCTTTAAGATTTCGCAGGCTCTGCGTTTCATGCTTGGAGATGCCCGCGGCATGCTACGGGCCAGCACGCGTGCAGTCGCCCGCCTTGACACCAGCACGACGGCGAAGGGCTTTATTCTTGGTTGCCACGCGTTTTCGCTTGAAGAGCATGGTCGGTATGCCGAGGCGCTTGCCGCGGGACAGCTTGCGGTTACTCTGCAGCCCGATGATTCCTGGGGCCTTCACGCCGTCTCGCATGTCTTCGAGATGCGTGGCGATACGGAAGAAGGCATTGACTGGCTCGAGGCGAACCGCAAGGCCTGGTCGCGCTGCAACAATTTCTCCTTCCATATGGCCTGGCATCTCGGTCTGCTACACCTGGAACGCGGCGATCATGATCGGGTGCTGCAGATCTACGACGACGACGTTCGCCCACAGCAAACCGACGATTTCCGAGACATGGCGAATGCTGTCTCGCTCCTGTGGCGGATGGAGCAATCGGGAGCTCATGTCGGTGATCGCTGGACCGATCTGGCAGAAATAGCCCATCGTCGAAAGGCGGACACGACCTTGATTTTTGCAGCTCTGCATAATCTTGCCGCCATGGTTGCCGTTGGCGACCGCGATGGGGCTGTGGAGCTTGTATCGCATATAGAAGCCAAGGCGCTTCGTATGGATGACCAGGGCCGCGTCGCCGCCGAGATCGGTGTACCGATGGCGCGCGTTCTCACGGGTCTCCATGCTCCGGCGGACCGCTACATGCTCGAACGCATGGTGGCGAACCTGCCGAAGATCGGCGGCAGCAACGCACAGCGCGACTTTTTCGTCCTCGCGCTCGCCAGGGCGATGGCGACCGACGGCAATAATGTCGGTGTTTCGCGTATCGGCCAGATTCGCCAGCGGCTGAAGGCCGACGACCGATTATTCAAATCCATCGAACATTCGGTTGGCATGAGTTTATCCGCCTGATCTCACCTCAAAGAAAGGAAAACACGATGTCCATGATGGAAATGCAAAAGACAAGCGTCTTCCCTGAAATTCAACCGAGCCTCGGCCGGACGATTATTCTTTCCGGCCTTGCCGCCAATATTACCTGGGAGATCTGGGCACGGCTGATCACGCCACTGTGGGTTGGCGGACCGCTGGAGCCCGCTGCTCTCGTTCAATCGGTGTTCGGGTTCAACAATTTGTTGCTGGCCGAAGCGATCCACGCGATCGTGGGCATCGTTTTTTATCCGATCGGCTACCTGTTCATCGCCCGGCCGTTGCAGCGGCTGATCATCCCCAAGCTGCCATTACTATTGACGGGTATCGGCTTCGGCATCGGTCTTTGGATCTTCGCCCTTTACGTCATGGCACACCTGTTTGGCGGCCAACCGGCATTTCTCGGTTTTGTCACCCTCACCTGGGCATCTCTGATCGGCCACATGCTGTTTGGTACGGTTGTCGCGTTCGTCGTCCGCCGCCTGGAACGCTAGACCCGTTGTGAGACTAGGCCTGCCCCATCGGGCAGGTTTCCTAACTGTGCAAGGTTTTTCCAGTGAACGCTGAGCACAGCCCACTTCACCAGATTCGAGAGATTGATCGTGACCACCGAAAGCTTCGTAACGCCGAGAGTTGCCGACATCGTCGCCAGGACGCTTCATGCCCATGGCGTCCGTCATGCTTTCGGCATGCCGGGCGGAGAAGTGGTCACGCTGATAGACGGCCTGGAGGCCTCAGGCATCGCCTTTCACCTTGCACGCCACGAAACCGCGGCAGCGATCATGGCGGCAGGCGCGAGCGCGATGACGCAAAACCCGGAACTTCTCGTGACGACCGTGGGCCCGGGCCTTGCCAATGCGGTCAACGGCATCGCCGATGCTGCCCAGGAGCGCGTCCCCTTGATCGTCATATCCGGCATTGTCGACCGTCCGACCCGCGCGCGTTACACCCATCAGGTGATCGACCATGCGCAGTTGCTGCGACCGCTGGTCAAGGCTTCTTTCGAAATCGAGCCTGAGAGCGCTGCCTCCGCGGTCGCTCGTGCACTCGCGCTTGCCATGACGGAGCCGATGGGTCCCGTCCATCTCGACCTGTCTCCGGCGACGGCTGCCGCGGTCTCGCCAACCTTGAATGTCATTTCGCCTCCGAAGCTTCTGAAACCCTCGGTAACAATGACGGATCCGGCCGTTCATACACTTGCCGAGAGGATTGGCCGGGCGCAACGACCGCTTTTTATCGCTGGTCTTGACGCCGTGCGAGATCATGCCGGTCCGGCACTTCAGCACCTGGTCGAAAAAATTGGCGCACCGGTTATCACAACCTATAAGGCCAAGGGCATCATCCCCGAGAACCACCCTCTGTCGGTTGGCGCTGCCGGATTGTCGCCGCTGGCGGATCAAATTCTTCTGAACCTGGTCCGGGATTCTGATCTGGTCCTGTCAATTGGGTATGACCCAATCGAAATGCGGCTCGGCTGGCTGGATTTCGTCGGAGATCCAGCAAAGCTGGTGGAGATTTCCGATACTGCCCCGGACCACGGCATGCATCATGCCGGAACCAGAATCCAGGCTGCACCTCGCTTTTTTCTACAGGCGCTGGCCGATACTCACGCGGGGCCCAAGACCTGGACGGCTGGCCAACCCGCCGCCGCGAAAAACGAACTTGCCCGTTTATTCGCAAGCAATGGCAGTTGGGGACCGCACGCAATAATCGAGGCCCTCAATGCCGTCGCCGGTCAGGAAGCAATCGTCACCGTCGACAGCGGAGCGCATCGCATTCTCCTGTCGCAGAAATGGGTTGCGCCACGGGCCATGTCATTGCTGCAATCGGCGGGCTTTTGCACCATGAACGCGGCCTTGCCGCTTGCGATCGGCGCCAAGGTCGCCGATCCATCACGTCCGGTTTTCGCCGTGATGGGCGACGGCGGTCTTGAGATGGGAATCGGCGAACTGGCTACGCTACGCGATCTTAATCTGCCTATCACCATCGTGCTTTTTCAGGATCGCAGCCTGGCGTTGATTGCTCTGAAGCAGGCATCCGCCGGTCTGAAACCGGCCGGCGTCACGCTCGGCGAAACTGACTTTGCCGCCGTCGCGCGAGGTTTCGGCGGTTATGGTTTCAATGTGGAGAATTGTGATGACTTCCGTAACGAGCTTGAGGCAGCCCGCGAGCGCGAAGGCTTCACCCTCATCGCCTGCAAATTCGATGCAAGCGCCTACGACGGCGCCTTCTGAGGCCAACCAGGCGGCAGGTTCAGCCCCTCAGAAGGTCAAGCGCGCCCGTGATCCGCGGCTCGACTTTTTCCGTGGTGTCGGCATGCTGATCATTCTTTTGGCCCATATCCCAAACAACGGATGGGCGCTGTGGATTCCGGCGCGCTTCGGTTTTTCCGACGCCACGGAAATGTTCGTCTTCCAATCGGGAATGGCCTCGGCCATCGCCTTCGGCTCGACCTTCGACCGCAGCGGCGCACTTGCCCTCATCGCCCGCGTTGCACAGCGGATCTGGCAAATCTTCTGGGCCCACATTGTTGTCTTCATTGTCGTCGCCGCCATCATGGTTGTTGCCGGAACCCGTTATGACGGCGTCACCTATGTCGACAGCCTGAACCTCGTGCCTTTCATGGAGGACCCCGGCAACCTCCTCGTCGGTTTGCTGACGCTGACTTACGTGCCGAATTATTTCGATATCCTGCCGATGTACATCGTCATCCTGGCGCTGATGCCGGTGATGATCTTCGCGTCGAAAATCCAGCGATTCCTGCCGTTTGCGCTCATGACAGCGTTGTGGCTGGCGACGCAGTTCGGCTTTACGGGGCTGCCCGCCGAGCCCTGGTCGGATCGTCCGTGGTTCTTTAACCCCTTCGGATGGCAGTTGCTGTTTTTCACGGGTTTCTTCCTGATGCGCGGCAGCCTTCCAGCGCCCGGCTTCGATCGCAGGTTGATGGCGCTCGCGATTGCCGTCGTGATCCTGACTGTGCCGTTTGCCTGGGTACGGTTCCACGATGCGCATCCAGCCTTCCAAATGGCCGCTACCACGCTTTTTCCCCTCACCGACAAGACCGACTTCGGCCTGTTGCGCTTCGTTCATTTCATGGCGCTCTGCTACATCGCCGTACATCTCGTCGGCAAGAAGGGTTTCCGGCTGCGCGGCCCTGCCGTGCGCGTTCTGACGGTGGTAGGCCAGCAATCGCTCGCCGTCTTCATCACCGGTATCGTGATTGCTCAGCCGATCGGTATTGCGCTTGATCATGCCGGTCGCACCACTTCTGCAGAGGCAGTTGGAAACCTGATTGGCTTCGGCGTTCTCGTAGGAACCGCCTATCTCGTACGCTGGTTCAAGAGTTCCCCCTGGAAATCGTGAGAATCCCTAATGTCTGACCATCAAAAACCCGCCAGCCTGGACGGTCTGCGCATCCTCGATCTGTCGCGGATTCTCGCCGGACCGACCTGCACGCAGCTGCTCGCCGATCTCGGGGCCGATGTCATCAAGGTCGAGCGGCCTGATACTGGCGACGACACGCGCAGCTGGGGACCGCCCTTCGTGCCGGATGCCGATGGCGGCGACAGTGATCTCAGCGCCTATTTCCTGTCCGCCAACCGCAACAAGCGATCGATAGCCATCGATCTCGCCAGCGATGAAGGTGTTGCGCTTGTCGAGCGGCTGGTGGCTATCTCGGACGTGGTGATCGAAAACTACAAGCCGGGCGATCTCGACCGGCGCGGACTGGGCTATGAGGATATTCGCAAGATCAAACCGAATATCGTCTGGT
Source organism: Rhizobium sp. 10PS4 (assembly GCF_032464805.1). NCBI lineage: Bacteria > Pseudomonadati > Pseudomonadota > Alphaproteobacteria > Hyphomicrobiales > Rhizobiaceae > Rhizobium > Rhizobium sp. 10PS4. The sequence continues at coordinate 320,554 of NZ_JAWDIW010000006.1, forward strand.
GTGCGATTTCCGGCTTTGGTCAAACCGGACCCTATGCCGAGCGAACCGGCTATGATTTTCTCGTCCAGGCGATGGGCGGCATCATGAGCATCACCGGCGAAAGCGATACGGCCGGTGGCCGGCCCCTCAAGGTCGGCCTCGGCATCGCCGATGTCATGTGCGGCATGTATGCGACCGTCGGCATCCTCGCCGCTCTCCGCCATCGCGACCGCACGGGCGAAGGCCAGTATATCGATCTGGCGCTTTATGACACGCAAGTTGCCTGGCTTATCAATGCCGCGACGAACCATCTGGTTTCGGGAAAGGTGCCAAATCGGATCGGCAACCGGCATCCCAACATTGCCCCCTACCAGACCTTTGCAACGGCTGCCGGTGAAATCGCCATCGCAGTCGGAAACGATCAGCAGTTCGCCCGCTTCTGTACGGCGATCGGCTGTCCCGATCTGGCGGGCGACGAGCGGTTTCGCCGCAACCGTGATCGCGTTGTCAATGTCGATGCACTGGACCGGCTTGTGACCGAGGCTCTACGAGCCGACACCGCCGAAAACTGGGAGCAGCGCCTTGTCCATGCCGAAATCCCTGCGGGCCGGGTCGCCACGATCGATCAGGTCATGACCAATCCGCATACCTTGGCGCGTGAAATGATCATGCCCATGGAAACAGCGGACGGACAAACCGTCCACCTGCTCGGCAACCCGCTCAAAATGTCCGCAACCCCGGTTCGTTTCGATCGGGCGCCGCCGCATGTCGATCAGGATAAGGACGCCATCCTTCGCGAACTCACGATGCTCGAAGCTGCTCGCCGGACTTAAACTGTCGCTTGATCGCGTCGCGCAAATGGTTTTTGCCAAGGACGCTGGAATGGGTCGTCTTGCCGATGACAAGGGCGACGTGCCGACAAAGTTGAGGGCGAGCGTTTGATTGTAATCTCGCTTGTGACGCACTGTATTCGCGATCTCGCTGAGCCTGGCGTCACCTTCGCTCTGGGCGGCCGGCGTCGTCGTCATCAACCTGAAAAGGTACCTATCCGCAATGGGTCGAATAGGTGATTCATGTCGGCATCGGGACTTACGGATCAGGTTGTACTCTGACCTTACCCCAGTTTGCGTTGGCCTTTTTGATATACCCGCTGACGTCCTGCCTCCACGTCTTGAGGACGCTGTCATTGTAATTGAGGTAGAGCTTCTTATTGACCACGGTAAAGGCCTGGGGTTCGGTTGACGCCTTGTGGCCCTGCGCCGTTCCAAAGGCGCAATAGCCGCCATACTGCGGAGCAAAATGCCGGGGGTTGGCGGTGAACGCATCGCGATGTGCGGCGGATGCAAAGTGGAACGTCGCCCCTTGGTAAGTTGCCGCGTATTTGTCCGACCCTTTCACAGGCTTGTGGTCGGTGAAATAGGCGACGGGATCATAGCCGTTGATGGCCACACCATTCGTCGTAAAAATCTCCGCGGAATAGCCGACAGAGGCGAAGGAAAGTGTGAGAGCCGTTGCAAGCGGCAGAATGGGGCGTAATGAGATCGTCATGGTCTTATCCTTTGTTGAACGAAAGCGATCTGCCTTCTTCGTCATGGGATGCGTAGACGTTACATTCAGGTTGTTCACACTTTTGTGTGGAGAGGGATAAACCGATTGCAGAACGAAGCGCAGGCCTTACGCGCCAGGGTTTGAAACAGTCTGCGCAACCTTTGCGACAAATTCGAATGAGTGATCACTGTCTCGTTCCCACGGCCAGAACCGTAGTCGAGCTCAGCACAAGCCGGTTGTCCGTTGCAATCCGGTCGACCACCGTTAAGATCGCGCCACTCCACCCGGCGACGTTCATTGTCATCGAGCGTGGCATAAGCACCCATGTAGCCGTGCAATTCCCGAACGTCGTCAAAGTAGGACTGGCCAGCAGGCATTTCCCAGACGACCTCGATCTCTTCGATCTCGGGCGCAGAGAGGCCTGCTCCCTTGAGTTCCGCGCCCAGTCGGTCCGGGTCCGCAAACGTTGTGAACCCTTCGGGCGGCGCCGGCGGCGCCATATTCGGATAAACGGCACGAAGCGCTTCCGCCATAACAAGGAAGGGGCCACCGCCAGGCAGCTTGCGCCACGTCGCGACGCATGCTTTGCCGCCCGTGCGGGTCACGCGAACTTGTTCCGCAAGCCCTCGCCGCCAGTCAGGAAAGATGCTGGCGCCAATCAGCGAGAAAGTCGCGTCAAAACCTTCATCCTCCAAGGCGAGCATCTGCACGTCCAAGCCGTGACATGACATGAGCCTGAGAACGTGAAGGGGAGAGCGTTGACGACCTTCGTGTCCTCAGTCGCGGTCGACGAGGATCTTGCTGGCCAGCGCCGCGTTCTGGTCGCGATGCGCCCAGGCTACCATCACGCTCAGCGCGAAGAGCACGATCGCGGGGACGGGCGAGCCCGGCAGCACGAAGAGATGGGTCAAGGTGGCGCCGACCATGATCGCGGCGAGAAGAAGCGCACCGAGCGAGGCCACAGCCGGGACGAGTAGCGCGGCCGCGCCGATCAGCTCGAGTGTTCCGGTGAAATACCGAAACCACTGCCCGAGCCCGATCTGCTCGAAGTTCTGAACCAACATCGGCAGGCCGTAGAGGTTGGCGCTGCCGGCGGCGATGAAGGTCGCAGCAAGGAGAAGCTTGACGCTCCACAGTCCGATTTGACGCCAGCGCGGTGCGGACTGCTCTGCCCGGGGGATCCAGGTTGATTCCGCCTCATTCTTTATCGTCGGCCTGTCTGAATTCTGCATGGTAAACTCCCTCATATGGAACAATCAATTCTACGACTGCGTACGCATCTGTCTGAACATCGGGTTCATTGCGAACACATTGAGAGCGCCGCCTTCCCTTCCAGCTCCCGGATTTTGCGATCTTTCTCGGAAGCTTCCCTGATCATTTGCTCCATGCGGGCGTCAGGTGCGCGCGAGATCTCCCAGAAGGCCACGGTGAAAATCACAGGTACGGTGGCGGCATCTTTATCGTCGGTAGCTAGCAAGTGATCTGACCGCTGCGATGCGACGCGTCCCCAAAGCTTGAGAGTGCATTCGGCGCCTGCATCGCAGCGGATGAAGGCTTCCACCGCCGCTTCGCGTCGAACAACGGTTCGGCGAAACGCCGTGCTTTCGACGTGCGCGCGAAACGTGGATCCATCGATGACATGGGGAAGCATCGCAACACTCGATACGGTCTCGAACACAATCCCGGGGCGTATCCGGGAATAATCGATCGCCAACTCCCGCTGCGCCTGAACCAGATGAGCAATGCTCGGAGTAATTGTCTGCCCCCAGACGGCCGCGCCCTCTCCGAAGTGATGAACGATATCATGGCCGATATTTGGACATGTGATTGACTGCAGCATGAGGGTGTTCCTTTGTAATCCTCGAACGATCCGTCAGCATCGCGTCGGACCAGGTTTTGCGACCTTGCTGCCTGCTAATTCGTGGGAATGCAGGCGGTTGTTACAAAGGATCTTCTTTATTTGCAGCCCGGCTCACTTGGGAAAACCCATCGCTGTCAGGCCAGCGTCGAGCATATCGGACCGGGCCTCGTGGCCACCGTTGTGGATGCACATGATACTGTCGCCCCGAATGCAGTCCGGTACATCGTCGCACTCGATGCTATCCAGCGTGACTTTCTTCGCAGCCTTCATGTCGCATTTGGCGCGCTCACGCAGAATGGCCAAGCTCTTGAGAGCATCGCCCTGATGGAATTCGGTGCCAATCGCCCGACCGGCGAGCGGAAATGTCTGATCCGCGGTCCCATGAAAATGTGCCATTGGAGGAAGATCGGCAACGCAGTCCTCCGGTTTTGGAAGAGGATTCCAGAACACGCCGGAGAAAGTCACCATCGCCGCGGTTTTCTCCCCCTGCTGGCAGGCGGTGTACCAAGCCATCGATGCGCCGATGGAAAAACCACCGATCACCGTCCGGTCCGGGGTAAAACCGTAACGTTGCCGCAGGTCATCAAAGACATTCGTGATGAACGCCTTTTCATCGCGACCCTGGTTGGGACCGTGGGCAAAAGACCAACTCCCGTCGATGCCATCGACGGCTACATAGGCCAGATGATGCGCGAGCGTCATCTCGACCAGGGAGCGTTGCTGCATCTGCAACCTGGCGGAACTTTTGAAACCATGGAAATAGACAAAGACGCCGCGAATGTCGCCATCTTGCGGCAACTCGATCCGATAGTTTCCGTCCTTGACCGTACAAGCAGTCTGCACTCCGCAGAGCATTGCGGAAGAAACAGTAAGAGGCATGACGGCGATGAGGAGGAGAGGAGCGAGTGGGCATGTGCGCATGAAGGGTATCACCGGTGTTTATAATGAGAAGTCTGCCAGAGTCCTGGTGGGTGGTGAGCAGTTTGCGCAAGGCATATTGCAATAGCGTGCGAGCGCAGCAGACGGGGTCACGTCTGGGAATTTTTTTTGGACGTTGCCGGAAGGGAAATACGCTCCTTTTTGCATAGGGGAGTAAGGACGCTTCGACCTGTCCTGTGGGCGAGCGCAGCGAGATTGGTGCCCATAAGTTATTCCTTCAAGTTGCGGTGAATCTGCGCACGGCCCAAAAAGGTTCCGGCCCCCCGGTGATCGGGAAGGAGGTAGGAAGACCGAGTCACAGCAGATATTTCGCACTCGGGTCTCTGATTGTTACATCGGACCGTAAAAATAATGAGGACGTTCGGGCGGAATTTTGGTCGATGGGCTGAACGGCGACGCCGCGGCCATGCGGTATCGTCGCGTTCGCTCGTTCCTATCGACGCATGCGCTGCTCTGACAACCATATCGAAAATCTGGTGCAACCTGCGCTTCTGCCTTGGCGACGTCCTCCAATCCCTGATGCACGGCATCCTCATGCAGGGAGGGGCCGGCGCAAACCAACGTGAGCTTGAGGCGTTGGTTGAAAGCAGCTTGGCTATGTGGACCGCATCCGCTCAATTACCGGTCAGTAAAGATTAGGCAAGGCTAATCTTCAAAGATCTTTACCGATCGGTATGGCGATCTTCTCTCGGGCGTGCCGTGGTTGGATGTCCTAGACGACGCCTGCCCCTTGAGACCGCCCGTCCGATTTGCACGCTATGATGCGATATTCCCGCACGCAGCGCTGTGGGGCCTTCCATCTTCCTCGACCTATTGCTTTCTATCTCGGGCCCCCCGAGCAGCAGGAGGCAAAGCATGGCCAAGGCAAATGCCGACGATGCACTACGCCGGACTATACGGCGCCATCAGCTGCGCGAGATGATCCCACTCGCTGACAGCACCATCTACGAAATGGAGCAGCGTGGTGAATTTCCGCGCCGTTTTGCACTATCGCCTAGATGCATCGTCTGGGACTTAGCTGAAGTTGAGGCCTGGCTGCTGGCGCGCCGCGCCGACGCGCTCAGCAGCCGGACGTTTCAAAGCGTAAAACGCGGCCAGTCAAAGGGCGGGATCAAGCTCCATCAGAGGCATAGCCGGCGGCAAGAGCCCGGGTGTGTGTTTACGTCCCGCCACCCACGCGTCAATGATGTCCGATTATTCCCACTCGATCGTACCGGGCGGTTTCGACGTAACATCGTAGACCACGCGGTTGATGCCGCGCACCTCGTTGATGATGCGGGTGGCGGCGCGGCCGAGGAATTCCATGTCGTAGTGGTAGAAATCGGCCGTCATGCCGTCGACGGAGGTGACGGCGCGTAGTGCGCAGACGAATTCATAGGTGCGCCCGTCGCCCATGACGCCGACGGTCTGGACGGGCAGCAGCACGGCGAAGGCCTGCCAGATGGCGTCGTAGAGGCCGGCCTTGCGGATTTCATCGAGATAGATCGCATCGGCCTCGCGCAGGATCTCCAGCTTTTCGCGGGTGATGCCGCCGGGGCAGCGGATGGCAAGGCCCGGGCCGGGGAAGGGGTGGCGGCCGATGAAGCTGTCGGGCAGGCCGAGCTCGCGGCCAAGCGCGCGCACTTCGTCCTTGAAGAGCTCGCGCAAGGGTTCCACGAGCTGCATCTTCATGCGCTCCGGCAGACCGCCGACATTATGGTGCGATTTGATCGTCACCGACGGGCCGCCGGTGAAGGAAACGCTTTCGATCACGTCGGGATAGAGCGTGCCCTGGCCGAGGAAGTCGGCGCCGCCGAGCTTCTTTGCCTCTTCCTCGAAGGTCTCGATGAACAGCCTGCCGATGATCTTGCGCTTGGTTTCCGGGTCGCTGACGCCCTCGAGTTCGCCGATGAAACGATCGGCGGCATCGACGTGCAGCAGATGCAGATTGTAGTGCTCGCGGAACATGGCGACGACGCCGGCCGCCTCGTCCTTGCGCATCAACCCGTGGTCGACGAGGATGCAGGTCAGCTGGTCGCCGACGGCTTCGTGGATCAGGAGGGCTGCGACGGAGCTGTCGACGCCGCCCGAAAGCGCGCAGATGACGCGTTTGTCGCCCACCTGCGCACGGATCTGCTCGACCGCCTTCTGGCGATAGGCCGACATCGACCAGTCGCCCTTGATGCCGGCAATGTTGTGAATGAAATTGCCGATCAGCTTGGCGCCGTCAGGCGTATGCACGACTTCCGGGTGGAACTGCACGCCGTAATATTTGCGCTTCTCGTCAGCGATGAAGGCATAGGGCGCGTTGGAGGAGGTGGCGACCACCTCGAAACCATCCGGCAGCGCGGTGACGCGGTCGCCATGGCTCATCCAAACCTGATGGCGCGAGCCGGAGGACCAGAGGCCCTCGAACAGCTGGCAGTCCCTGTCGACATCGAGGAAGGCGCGGCCGAATTCGCGATGATGGCCGCTCTCGACCTTGCCGCCGAGCTGCATGCACATCGTCTGCTGGCCGTAGCAGATGCCGAACACCGGCAGGCCGCTGTCGAAGATGATCTGAGGCGCTCGCGGCGATCCCTCGTCCACCGTGGAAGCCGGGCTGCCGGACAGGATCACGGCCTTCGGCTGCAGGCGGTGGAAGCCTTCTTCGGCCGATTGGAAGGGGACGATCTCGCAATAGACGCCGGCCTCGCGCACGCGTCGTGCGATGAGCTGGGTCACCTGGCTGCCGAAATCGACGATGAGAACGGAGTCGGGATGTGCTGTCTGGGTCATGGCGAGGCTTTAATGAAAAGCGCTTCGCCTGGCAATCCGGGAAATCGAAGGCATCGGGTTTTTATTGTTCCAATTGTCCCGACCCCACCAACCTGTCACCTGCCATTCAAAAACGGTTATCGGACGCTTCCAAAAGCAAAAAATTCACAAGTAGGATGGGTTTGCGGTTTACTTGAACCAGAATTGCGCGGAATATTAGCAAATGGGAGGATAAGCCTTCGGCCCACTCTCGATACATTGCGCCGGAACGGCTTTCCTCCCTTGGTTTCAAGGGAGGACCAATCATGAGGCGGGTATTGTTCTACGCGGCATCGGCCGCGATACTGTCGCTCGGTGTCTCGCATGCATTTGCGCAGTCGGGCGGCGTCGAGAAAGCGGTTGGCGGCTATAACTTCGAGGAAGCGGCAAAAGAGGCCCCCGGCACGAAGGATTTCCATTCGGCTGACGGTCATTTGACCTTCGCGATCGTGACGCACACGGCAGGCAATGGCTTCTTTGACCCTGTCTATGTCGGCGCGACCGTCGCCGGCAATATGATCGGTGCCAAGATATTGCTGCTCGGTTCGGAATCGCCGGTGGACGACCCCGCCCGCGAGATCGAGATCCTGAACCAGATCGTTCAGGACCCGACGATCGACGGCATCATCATGACGACGCCGCAGGTCGGCGCCTATAACGACATCGTCAAGGCTGCCGAGGCGGCCGGCATCCCGATCGCGACGACCAACTCGTTCGACGGCACCATACTGCACCGGAGCGCGATCAGCCATACCGGCCAGGACGCGTCGGCCGCGGCAATCGGCGGCGAGGCGCTCGCGACTTGCGTGCTTGCCAGTGGCGCGACCAGCGGCTCGATCGTGCTGCCGTCCTCCACCGCGATGGGCAACATCGAGGTGAACAACCGAGTCACCGCCGCCTTCAATGCCATCGTCAAGACGTTGAAGGACGCCGGCAAGCTCGATGCCTTCAAGGTTGACGCCGGTCCGGAGAACGTCGGCATCGACACGAACCCGAACGACCCTGTCAACGCACTTGTTTCGCTCTTCGAGTCCCGTGGAGACGTGGTCGGCGCCTTCACAGCCAACAACGTCTTTACGCCGCCGCTCGTCAAGGCGGTTGCCCAGATGGGGCGGACAGGCAAGTTGTGCGCTTATGGTTTCGATCTCGGCCCGGCGCAGCAGGAAGGCATCGCAGCGGGGAACCTGACCGGCTCGCTCGGCCAGCAGCCCTTCCTGCAGGGCTTCTGGCCCGTCATGCAGCTTTATCTGCAGATCGATCGCGGTATCGCGGCTGCCAATCTCGACACGCGTGCCCAGCTTGTGACGAAGGAAACGGTCGCCAACGTCGGCAAGCGCTTCGAGAACTGACTGCCGTTCGAAACGTCTGAAATCAAGGCGGGAGGGTGCGAGCCATCCCGCCACGCGAAGGCAAGCATCGGTCGGTAGAAACTCATTCGGTAGAAATTCATTTTCGGTAGAAACTGATGGAGCCCGCCACGACGACATCGCTCGGCCGTGCGCCGCCCCAGCTCGTCGGCGGCTGGGAGGCGGGGCTCCTCGTGTTCCTTGCGCTGCTCTATTTCGGCGGCGCAATCGTCAATCCGGCCTTTTTCGGATCGACGGAGGCCCTTCACGCGCTTCTGCGCGATACGTCCCGTGTGGGCATCATCGCGGTCGGGATGACTTTCGTCATCGTCAACAGGGATCTCGATCTTTCGGTCGGTTCGACCTACGGCCTGATCGCGGTGGTCTTCGCCAGGCTTTTTGCCCCGAGCTTTCTCGATTTCGGCGTGATCCAGTCGGCGATCCTCTGCGTGCTGCTGGGCACGGCGATCGGCCTGATCAACGGCGTGCTCGTCACCGTCCTGAAAGTGCCGGCCTTCATCGCGACGCTGACGATCCTCTTCATCGGCCGCGGTTTCGTGCTGGCGCTGACGCATGGCCAGGCAATCTATTACTCCGACAAGGCGAAAGACCATCCGCTGTTCTTCCACCTGGGCGAGACGAATATCCTCGGCTTCAACAACCAGATCGCGATCTTCTTCCTCATCGCCATGGTTGGGGCCTATGTGCTTGCCAAGACCCGCTGGGGCTATGAGACTTTCGCCACCGGCGGAAACGAGCAGGCGGCGGCCTATGCCGGCATTCGCACGCGCTGGGTGCGCATTCGCGCCTATCTGCTCTCCTCGCTTTGCGCGACCCTTGCAGCTCTCCTGTCGGCCGCGCAGGACAAGGGCGTCACCCCTCTCTATGGTGTCAGCTGGGAACTCACCGTCATCGCATCGGTCGTCATCGGCGGAGCATCGATCCTTGGCGGGCGCGGGCGCGTGATCGGGTCTTGCCTGGGGGCTGCGGTCGTCGTGCTGATCGATAAGGTGCTGCGCGAGGGATGGCCGATCACGCGCATCGTCGTGATCGACGGTGAAAACGTCTCGGTCGGCGCCAAGTTCACGTTGCCGGCAGGCGCCGTTCTGGTTTTCCTGGGTCTGCTTCTCGTCATCGCCGTGCTGATCGAGCCCTTACTCATTCGGCGCCAGGTCGCGGCCCGGCTATGGGCATGGCTGCGCGGCCGGCCACCGCCGCCGGCCTATGAGATCGGCGGCGTGGCGATCGAAGGTGTGCAGACCAAGGGGGCGATGGCGGCCGACATGGCGCTGTCTGCCACCGGGCTCGGCAAGTTTCTCGCCCGCCGCGACGCACTGGCCATCATCCTGACCGTCGTGTTGTGGCTGACGGGCCTCGTGCTCAGGCCGGACTACTGGTGGAACCTGCCCAACACCTTTGCCATCCTGCTCAATTACACGGAATTGGCCCTCATCACCGTCGGGCTCACCTATGTCATCGCAGCCGGCGATATCGATCTCTCCGTCGGCGCGGTGCTTGCCCTTGCCGGCAGCACCGCGGCCTATTTCCTGAAGGTGCTCGGCGCCGATCCGCTCACTGCCGTGACGATGGGCCTGTTTGCGGGGATGACCGCCGGAGCCGTCAACGCCATGGTCGTCGTCGGCTTCAAACTACCTGCCTTCATCGCCACGCTCGGCATGTTCTACATTGCCCGCGGGCTCGCCGCCTGGTTCGTCGCGGGACAGCAGCTGACCGGCTGGTCAGAGGGCTATAACCTGCTCGGGCGCAAGGTGAATGACGTTCTCCTGCATTTCGGCCTTGCATTGCCGCCGGGGATCATTCGCTCGGTGGCCGAGGTCGTCAGCGTCCAGACGATCTGGATGTTTTTCGTTGCCGTGATCGCCGGTATCGTGCTTGCCTATACGCCGTTCGGGCTGAAGGTCTGCGCGGCGGGCGGCAACGTGCGCGCCGCCGCTTATGCCGGCATCAACACCAACCGCGTGCGCTTCATCGCGCTCATGCTGTCGGCGCTCTGCGCCACCATGGCCGGGATCATCAACGTCGCCTATTTTCGCAGCTTCAACCCGGTTGCCGGCCAGTTTCGCGAGCTCGATGCGATCGCTTCCGTCATCATCGGCGGCGGATCGATCTTCGGCGGTTACGGCACGATGATCGGCTCGCTTGCGGGCGCCGCCGTCATCACGCTCGTGCGGGCGCTGCTTCAACTCAACGTTCAGGGGTTCAGCATGCCGCAGCACTGGATCAACGTCTTTATCGGCGTCATCCTCATCGTCGCGGTGCTGATCGATATATGGGTGCGCCAGGCCAATATTTTCGGGCGCCTGCGCACCCGGCTGAGAAGAGGTGCGCCAACAGGGGACAGCAGTCATGGCTGACGCGACACCATCCGCGCCGATCGTGGAAATGCGGGGCATCGAAAAAGCCTTCGGGGCCGTGCAGGCGCTTCGCAAGGTCGATCTGACGCTTTATCCCGGCGAGATTCTCGGCCTGGTCGGCGACAACTCGGCCGGCAAATCGACGCTTATGAAGATCCTGACCGGTGCTTATCAGCGCGATGCGGGTGATATCCTCGTTGCCGGGCAACCGGTGCGGTTCAAGAGCCCGCACGAGAGCCGCGACGTCGGCATCGAGATGATCTACCAGGATTTCGCGCTCTGCGGCAACATGGATGTCGGCCAGAATATCTTCCTTGGCCGCTGGCCGCTCAAAGGCCCTTTCGTTAACAGGCGGAAGATGTATGCGGAAGCCGACAGCGTGCTGAAACGGCTCAAGGTCGACGTGAACTCCGTCTATCAGAAGGTCGAAAGCCTGTCGGGCGGCCGCCAGCAGTCGGTCGCGATCGCCCGCGCAATCTCGTTCGAGCCGCGCGTCGTGATCCTCGACGAGCCGACCGCCAACCTTTCCGTGATGGCGACCGAACGGCTGCTCGAAACCATGCTGGAGCTGAAGAAGCAAGGCGTTGCCCAGATCATCATCTCACACCGCCTTATCGATATTTTTGCCGTGGGCGATCGCGTCATGGTCCTCAAGCGCGGCGAATATGTCGGCGATCGCTACATCAGGAACACGGACGAGCATGAAGTGCTGGAGATTATCGTTTCCGGCACGCGAGAGAATGCGCTGACAGCCGATGAGGCAAGATCCATTTGAATAGCCACTGTGAATCAGAAGCGAAGGTTGACACCGGTCTGGTGAAACGCATCATGTTGATTGTCAATCGTAATTCGACGCGCAGGTGGGGTCACGACCGGCGCCGATGGAGCATCATGTCAGCCTGGAAACGCTCGCGGCCCTGAAGAGGTTCACAGTGCAAACACGTTCCTGAGCAAGCGCCGGTCAGAAACGGTTTGTTTCGGAAAGGCGTGGCTGGCGAACGCCCAGGGTAACATCGCACCGATCTCAAGCCTTCCTACTGGACTGCAGCGCCACGATGACGCGTTCAGCCATCGATGGCCACCTGCCGGGACACGATCCATTCAGGGGCTCAGAACCAGAAAACCCCGTCCTCCAGCGCCGTGAACAGGCTGTCGACGCCATAGGAGAGCTTGCGGTCGACGATGTGCAGATATTCGGTCCAGCCCGAAATATGCTGCAGCTCGACGGCGCCGTCGGAAATGCCGCGCAGGCCGATCAGCGGCAGCTTGTAGCCCTGGCAGGCCCGCAGCACCGCATAGGTCTCCATATCGACCATGTCGGCGTCGATGCCGGTATAAGCGGTGCCCGAGATGATGTTGCCGCCGGTGGAAAGGCTTGCTTCGGCAATGCCGGGAATGCGCAGCGGCAGCTCGAGCGTTGCCGGCAGGTCGAGAAAGGGTGTCTTGCCCTTTTCGAAGCCGAGCGGCGAGGCGTCCATGTCGCGGTAAGAAACCGAGGTCACCTGATAGATTTCGGTCTGCTCCAGTTTCGCGGAGCCGGCCGATCCGAGGGAGACGACGAGATCGGGGAGGTCGTCGACGGCGTCCAGCCGCGCCAATGTCTTGCTCAGCGCGATGGCTGCCTCGACCGGGCCGACGCCGGTCATCAGCGGTTCGATGCGCGAACGCAGGAAGGGACCGTATTCGGCCTCCGCCGCCATGACGAAAAGAATGGATTTCCCCGCGACCGATTTCAGTTCGAACTTCATCCCGTAATGCCCTCTCTACCGCGGATCACCATCATCGTTCCGGTCATGGAGGCGATGAGTTTCGCCGGCCCGTCGCTGATCGCGTAGCCTCGTCCGTCGGCGACGATGATGGTGGAGCCGGGTTTGGTGATTTCCCCGCGAAACAGGAAACGATCGCCGCGCCCGGGCGACATGAGGTTGACCTTGAACTCGATCGTCAGGATCGAGGCTTCCGGGTCGATGACGCTGTAGGCGGCAAAGCCGCAGGCCGAATCGAGCGCTGCGGAAATGATGCCCGCATGCAGGATGCCGTGCTGTTGTGTCAGTTTGACGTCGAAGGGAAGCTCGATCTCGACGACGCCGTGCTCGACGCGCGTCAGCTCCGCGCCGATCGTCTCCATCGCCGCCTGCCGCGCAAAATTGCGGCGGATTCGCGCGCGGAAATCGCCCCTGTCAGTCTCGCTCATGTCTGCCCCTCTTGCAGCCGCGAAAGTGGCATGGCGCGCCGCATTCGACAAGCTGGACATTGCTGAAATCGGTCCGGGCGCCGATGGAAACCCGAGACCGTGTCGCCGCGGCAACCCTTCACCTTTCCGTCGCCGTGCAAGCCGGCACAGCTGGCCGGCACCGCTCGCCAGTACCGCTGGATTGTGGCGTTCCGATGCGAAGACGATTGCAGCTTCGCGCGGTGCGCGTATTCTCCGCACCGGGTCGCGAAATGATGGAGCGCCGGCGGCATGACGACGATATCGCAATCGGTCCGGAATTTCGAGACATGGCTGGCCGGCGAACTCGGCAACGATCTCGTCAAGGAGGATCTGCGCGAGAAGCATGAGAAGATGCGGAGCGACGATTTCGTCTTCCTGCGCGCCACCTATTGGCGCTGGTGCGAGATCATCCTCGATATCTGCCCGGAACTGACGGGCGCGCCTCAGGTACTGGCGATCGGTGACACGCATCTGGAGAATTTCGGCACCTGGCGCGATGTCGAGGGCCGGCTCGTCTGGGGCGTCAATGATTTCGACGACGCGGCGGTGATGCCCTATGCGCTGGATCTCGTTCGCCTTGCGGCAAGCGCTGTGCTGGCCCGCGGCGGCGACGGTCCGTCGGTTCGCATGATCGGCGAATTGATCTTGAGCGGTTATCGCCGGGGCCTTGAAAATCCGCTGCCTGTTATCCTCGAGCGCGACCACAAATGGCTGCGCAAGGCGCTGCTGCTGCCGAATTCCGAACGCCGGGAATTCTGGGAGAAATACGAAATGCTGCAGCCCGGCAAGAAGCCGCCACCGGCAGCCTACGTCGAGGCGCTCGCAGACGCGCTGCCGTTGGGGGCAGGACCCTTCGCGGCGAAGCCGCGCAGCGGCGGCACCGGCAGCCTCGGCCGGCCGCGTTTCGTCGCCTATGCCGAATGGCAGGGTGGGCCGGTGCTGCGCGAGGCAAAGGCGCTGGTGCCGTCCGCCTGGTCGCTTCGCTACAACCCGCGGGACCTGGCGATTCATGCAAGCGAGATCGCCAATGGGCGGGCGCGCTCTGCCGATCCGCATTACCGGGTCTCCGGCCGCACCCTCGTGCGCCGGCTCTCGCCGAACAGCTGCAAGATCGAAATCGACCGGCACCCCGAGATCCTGCTTTCGCCGACGATGCTCGAATTGATGGGATTCGAGATCGCCAATTGCCATTCTGACGATGCGGCTGCGGTTGCAGCGATCCTGAAGGATTTGGCGGCGCGGGGAAACGAATGGCTGCACGAGGCGGCAAGAGCCGCGGCATCAAGCGTCAGCGCCGAGCAGAAAGCCTATGCGCGTTCCGGTTAAGCCCTGCCTTCCCTGATCTAGATCCGCACGATGTGCTGATCCCAGGCGACGTCGCTGCGGGTCGACAGGAAATCGCCGTCATAGGAGGAGACGGCAAAGCCGCTTCTAGCCGGCGCGATGCCCGCCGCATCCGGTACGGAAGTCTCGGCCAGCATCTTGCCCGTCCTAGCGTCGATGGTCACCGAGGCGCCGCCCTTCGGCGAGGTTATGCCGACGAGACCTTCGCTGCGATTGACGGCGATCGCCCCGACGTAATTGGCAAGCCTGCGCGTCGTCTCCTCCGGCAGGTCGATGAAGGTAAGATCCTCCCCCTTGGCGAAATGGCCGACAAGCGGCGGCAAATCCTTGCGGTGGCCTTCATACTGGCAGGCGAACCAGATGCGGCCCGCGCCATCGAGATCGACATGGCGAGTGGAGAGTTCTGCCCATTCTGCCGGCAGCACATGTTTTTCGACCAGCGCACCGGTTGCCGCATCGATCAGCGCCAGCGACGGCTGCATCTCTCCGAGATTGAGCTTGGTGCGGCCGAAATCCGGATGCGTCTCGATGCCGCCATTGGCGACGATGAGCAGGCGTCCGTCGTCGGAAACGGTCATGTCGTGCGGACCAATGCCGTAGGTTTCGAATTCGCCGATGCGGGTGAAGCGGTCGGTGGCGTCGTAGAGGCCGATCATGCCGCGATTGCCGTCGAAGTCGTTCTCGCTGGCGTAGAGCAGACGGCCGTCGGGAGAGAAGGCGCCGTGGCCGTAGAAATGCCGGTCTTCCCTGGAGCTGATGACGATCGGCTCGCTTTTGTTCCAGGGATCGAAGATCATCGCATAAGTGCCCGGCCGGCGCGCGAAGGCGACAGTCTTGCCGGTACTGGCGCTGAAGGCCATGCCGTGGGCGCGGGCGGGAAGCGCCACCTGATCGACGATCTCGCCGCGCTCGGTCACGGTCGCAATGGCAAAGGAGCCGTCGGCTGCCCGAATGCCCGAGGCATAGACCACATCAGTCCCCTCCAGCGCCATCAGCGATCTTGGCGTCAAGGTGGCAAGGAAGCCGAGCCCCGCCGCCTTGACGAAGCTGCGTCGGTTGATCGCGGCACTTTGCATCATCGTCTCAGTCTCCGTCCGAAAAGGAAAAGCCGGCCGAAAGGCCGATGGCTGCGCCATATTCGTCGCTGATCCGGGTGATCAGGTCGCGGCTTTCGGCAAGCAGCGTATCGAGCTTGGCCTTCTCCGCATCGCTTGTGGCGACGTCGATGTCGGGGTTGAGCTTCGGCACGCTGTCGAGCAGTGATTTGAAATCCTCGTCGATCGAGGCGGCGATCGGCTGTTTGTCCGGCGGCAGAAGTTCGGCCATGCCGGCCTTCTGCCAGAGCGTGCGCAGGCCTTCCAGATTGGCGGCCATCGATTTCCAGGTGTTCTTGGAACGCCAGTAGATCGCCATGCGCGGCCGCGGCGCGGTGTCCTTGCCCTTGTAGAATTGCTCCAGCCGCTGGTCGCGGACATTCTCCGCGCCATGGACGAGAATGCCGAGCAGCGCGGTCACCGCTTCCTTGTTATCCATGAAATCGTTGCTCTGCGGGCCTGGATGTTTCCAGCTCGCCTGCACGCCGTCGGGCTTTTCCCAGGCGGCGACGACTTCGCCGGCCTCACGCTGGATATTGCCGGCGACCGCCTCGCCGTAAAGGCAACGGAAGCCGTTTTTCTGCCCGACGAGATCGTTGGAGCCATTGCCGTAGAGCACGTATTCCAGCGCCGTCAGGCCTTGCAGCGCAACACTCTTGCCGGCGATCGCATCGACAGTCGCATCCTTTGGATCGGCCTTGGCGATCAGCGCCTGCACCTGCTTGAGGCCGACGCCCTTGCGGTCGGGATAAAACAGGATGTGCTCGAAGAGATTGTCCTGGATGACAGGTCCGGTCTGGACGATCTCGATGATCGACCAGTAGCGGATCGTATCGTCGAAGGCGGATTTCGCCTTGTCGAGCGTCTGCTGCGTACCGTCAGCGCATAGATCCTTCATCGCCGTCGTCAACCGGGCAGCCGATTGCTGCATGTTGCGATAGCCGGGACGGATCACCTCGTCGACGGCGCGCTGCATGACGGCGGGAACGGCATCCTCGTTCAGCCCTGCCGGGGGAGCAACAGTCTGGGCGGCCGCGGATGTCGCGAGGCCGATCAGAGTAAGGCAGAGCAGGGGGTGCCAAAGGCGCATCAAAGTGACTCCAGGAATGTAATCAGGGCCGCCCTGTCGTCTTTCGGCAGGGAGGAGAAAGCGTTGCGGGCCTTTTCAGCTTCGCCGCCGTGCCAGAGGATCGCTTCGGTGAGGCTCCGCGCACGGCCGTCATGCAGGAAAAAGCTGTGTCCGCTGACAGTCCGGGTCAGTCCTATACCCCATAGCGGCGGCGTGCGCCATTCACGTCCGCTTGCAAGGCCGACCTGCTGCCCGTCGGCAAGCCCGTCGCCCATGTCGTGCAGAAGAAAGTCGGAATAGGGCCAGATCAGCTGGAACGACTGCGCTTTTTCTTGCGTATCCCGCCGGGTGACGAATTTCGGCACGTGGCAGGAAATGCAGCCGCTTTCGTAAAACACGCGCTTGCCCCGCAGCGTCTCGGGGAAGCTTGCCTTGCGCCGTGCCGGAACGGCAAGATTTCCGGAATAGAAGGTGACGAGGTCGAGAATCGGACCTGGCGCTTCTTCTGCGCCCAGCCGTTTCTGCACGCCGGTCGGCATATCAAGGCATTTCTCTTCCGCCTTGGTGCAATCGCCCTGCGCGTCCGGGTGATCGGGCGTCGAGATGCCGATATCATTGGCGAAAGCATCGGCACTCTGGTCGCGCACCGTGGCGTTCTGCGCCTTCCAGCCAAAACGACCGAGCGTGATCTTGCCGCTGCGGTGGTCGCGCACGACCGCAGCTTTCCCCGAGATGCTGTCGCCGTTGGCATCGTCAGGATCGGCATGGGCAAGGATATCGGCCTCGGGAATGGCCTCGATCAGTCCGAGGCCGATCATCGCCGAGGCGACACGCGGCGAAATCGTCGTCGCCGGATCGAGCGGTCCATAACCAAGGTTTGTCACCGCATAACTCGGCCGGCGCAGCGACACGATCTCGCCGTCGCCGAGCGTCACCCTCTCTTCGCGGTAGCTGATCGCCATCTTGCCTTCAGCGGCAAGGCCGGGAACGGCGAGGTCCTGCAGCTGATGGCCGTAGACCGGATCGGGAAAATTGACGACATCGGCACGCGCAACCGCTTTTTCTTCCTCCGGCGTCCTGGCCGTACCGGAAAGCCGCAGCAACATCGAGGTGGCGCTCGGACCTCCCTCCGGCGGTCTGCCGCGGCCATCATTGACGTGGCAGCTCATGCAGGAGCGGGCGTTGAACAGCGGCCCGAGACCATCGGAGGCCTGTGTCGAGGAGGGAGCGGAAACCCAGAGCTTGCGGAAGAGCGCGTTGCCGAGCTTGAAATTCTGCTCTTCCTCGAAGGGGATATTGGCCGAAATATGCGAGAAGCTGTCCTCGGTGACAGAGTCGATCGAGGTCGTCGCACCCGCCTGCATGGCTTCGTATTGTTCGGCCTTGGAAAAATCCGCCGTCGGCCGGGTGACGGCGGCGACGCGTTTCAGATCGGCCTCGGAGAGATCGATACGTTTCCGCGGCAGATCGAAACCGGCGGCGATGCTGACGGGCGCGGCTGCAAGAGCTGCGAAGGCGGCGATGCGGATGGATAGGCGAAGTTTTGATAAGAGGCGATGATCCCGAGCGGCAAACTCAACGGTGCCCGCGCGCGCTTCCCTCTCTGCTCCCTCATTCCTGTGCTCGTCACAGGAATCCAGTGCGCCCAAGTCCTTGGGCGCGGAAGACTCCCCTTTGACCGAGTCATTCACGGCGCGGACGCGCCGTGGCTGGATTCCTGTGACATCCCTCGGGCAAAGCCCTGAGGACACAGGAATGAGGGAGGCAATAGATGGCATTTCAGGGTCCGGGCCGCTCCGGCTTTCGAAGCGGCCCGCCTTTTTGCTTATTGGAAGACGGCGTTAGGATTATCCAAGCTGTCGGAACCTTCAAGCTGAACCGTGCCGAGATCGAGTGCGGCAATAACGCGCTGCACCGATTTCGTCTGGTCGATCAGCCCGTCGATGGCGGCCTGGACAACGGCGTTGCCGTCCTTGTTGCCTTCGCCGATCATCTGATCGTACTTTTCGACCGTCTCGCCGCGCTTTGCCATGGCATTCATCGCATCGAGCGTCTTGTTGAGCTTGCCTTCCACTTCGGCATCGAGCGCCTTGTCCTTGGCGGCCACCAGATCGTGCAGCGACGGGCCGCTGAGCTTGGTGCCGTCGACGCGGGTATAATTGCCGGTATAGGCGGCAGCAATGCCGATCGCGTCGTTGAGATGCGAGTTGTAGGTATTGTCCGAGAAGCAATCATGCTCTTCTTCCGGATCGTGCAGCAGCAGGCCGAGCTTCATGCGCTCGCCGGCAAGCTCGCCGTAGGAAAGCGAACCCATGCCCGTCAGGATCGCCACAAGGCCTGCCTTCGGATCGGCTTCGACATTCTTCGTCGCAGCGCCATCCGGCTTCCAGTTGTCGGTCATTTCCTGCAGGTCGGAAACCAGCAGGGTGGAGGCGGACTTCAGATATTCGGCGCGGCGGTCGCAATTGCCGTGCGTGCAGTTCTTGAGGTCGTAATCGGTTGCCGGGCGGTCGCCGGCGCCAGGGCCCGTGCCGTTCAGATCCTGACCCCAGAGCAGGAATTCGATGGCATGATAGCCGGTCGCGACATTGGCTTCGATGCCGCCTGCCTCGGCGAGCGTACCGGAGAGGAATTCTGGCGTCAGCTTGGAGGCGTCGACATCCTTGCCGTCGATCTTGATCGTCTTGTTGGCGATGACATTTGCCACATAGAGAGAATTTTCGTCGCTCTCGGTGCCGTAGGAGGCGTCGACATAGTCGATCAGGCCTTCATCGAGCGGCCATGCATTGACCTTGCCTTCCCAGTCGTCGACGATCGGATTGCCGAAGCGATAGACTTCCGTCTGCTGGTAGGGGACGCGCGCCTTGATCCAGGCGTCCCTGGCGGCCTTGAGCGTCGCATCGGTCGGCGCCTTCAGGAAGGCGTCGATCGCAGCGTCGAGCGCCTTGGCCGTCGTCAGCGAATCCTCGTATTTCGCATGCGCCACGTCGGCATAGTGTTTCACCACGGCGGCGGCATCGGTCTCGGCATGCACGGGAAGGGCGAGCAGGGCTGCGGGGGCGATCGCCAGCACGGCTGCGCGGAATTTGCGGTTGAGCGTCATGATCCTCTCCTGTGACGGGATTTTCCGTCTAATCGGGCTCCGTCTCTTCGCGCAAAAGCAAACTTGTGTCAAACGCTCTAGTTTGGAATGGTTTTAAGGATGCAGAGCCGGTGCCCGCGCTGCCGTCGTCGAACGGCATCTACTTGAAAAACCGGCGGCAACCACGCCATCTCACGCGCTCAGCGCAGCCTTATTCCGCCGCGGCATCACGATGCGTTGTCGACGGCCGCTAAACCGCCTCAGCCCTTGCGCTGCATGCGGCAGAAGAAGAAGCCGTCCGTGTCGGTGGAGGCGGGCGTCAGAGTCACCGTCAGGCCGTCGGAAGAATGCGGACGCGGGGCATCCTTGCCGAACAGGGCTTCCCAGGCGGGCAGGGCACTGACGATCTGAAAATCAGGATTGTCAGCCGTGAAGCGGCGCGCCTGTTCCTCGTTTTCCTGGGGCAGGACCGAGCAGGTGACATAGATCAGATCGCCGCCTGATTTGACGAAGCCGCTCGCCTGCGCCAGCGCGTCCTGCTGCTGGGCGGTGCGCTCGTCGAGGTTCTTCGCCGTCAGCCGCCACTTCGTATCGGGGCGGCGGCGCCACGTGCCGGTGCCGGTGCAGGGCGCGTCGACCAGCACCTTGTCGCAGCGTCCGGCAAGGGCGGAGAGCGCCCTGGCGTCGTCATGCACCTGGACATTGCGTGTGCCCGCCCGCTTCAGCCGCTCAATGATCGGCGCCAGTCGTTTGCGGTCGGCGTCATAGGCGTGAACCTGTCCCTTGTTCTGCATGGCCGCCGCCATGGCGAGCGTCTTACCGCCGCCGCCGGCGCAATAGTCGAGAACCTGTTCGCCATCATGGGCGAGCACCAGGTCGGCGACGATCTGCGATCCCTCGTCCTGAACTTCGAACCAGCCTTTCTGGAACGAAAGCTCGGCTGTCACGTTGGGAAGACGCGAGGCGCCTTCGCCAGCGGCAATCCGGATGCCGTAGCGGGCGATCTTCGCTGCATGCGCGTTGGCTCTTTCGAGCGCCCTGACGACCTTGTCGCGGGAGGCTTTGAGCAGGTTGGCGCGCAGATCGAGCGTCGGGCGGGCGGCGAGTGCCTGTGCCTCGGCGAGCCAGCCGGCGCCGAAGGCCTGTTCGAAGGAGGATTGCACCCATTCGGGAATATCGCCGCGAATATGCGGCGGCGCATCGTCGAGCGAGCGGCTTTGAAAGGCAGAGACGGCGTCGGCTGAAAGCGGCGCCGGCGCAAACTTGTCATCCGCCAGCTCAGTGGCAAGACTGTCAGGCGTGAAACCCCATTGGCGGAACATGACGGCATGGGCAATGGCCGCAGCACTGTCGTCATCCATCAGCCAGGCGTGGGAAAGCCGCATGCGCAGTGCGTCATAGACGATGTTGCCGATCGCAGCACGATCGCCGGAACCGGCGAAGCGGTGCGCGAGGCCCCAGTCCTTCAGCGCGTCGGCGACGGGCCGCTTGCGGGCATCGATGTCCGCGAGCACAGAAATCGCCCCTTCGAGGCGGCCGCCCAGACGCATTCACATGTCTCCTGTTGCCGTGGCGTGGGAACGATCAGCGCAAACGCGAGTGTCACGCAGCGGATTGTTCACAAGTCTCAACCGGGTGGTAACCGCGATTGACGGCAAGAGCAAGCGCCGCTTCCGGCGCAGTCAGTGCTGACCTCAGCTGACGACCTGGTAGCAGACCTTCGCAGTGCCGGAGCTCACCATGCCGATATTCTGGGCGGCGGCGCGCGACAGGTCGATCACACGACCACGGATGAACGGACCACGATCGTTGATACGAACGACGACGGTGCGGCCATTGTTGCGGTTGGTGACCTTCACCTTGGTGCCGAAAGCAAGTGAACGATGTGCGGCAGTCAAGATGGCTGGATTCATACGTTCCCCGGAAGCAGTTTTGGAGCGAAGTGCGTACCATGAAGCACCGCCACAGCCATTGCCAGCAAAACCTTCCGCCGGAAGCATGGAAGAACAGGCTGCAATAGTTACAGCGGCGATAATAGAACGACGTATTTTCTTCACAACAGAGTATCCCTCAACTATTGAACTCACGCCCTTGCAGGGTGGCGGGGCTTAAATCTGTGAAAAAGTGGCGAAAAAGTGCCGCAGCAATTCACGGAATATTACAATCTGCAACATTCGTGAGTGTGATGACGAGATTTCAGGAATGCGCGCCGTCGCCAAACGTGGAAAAAAGCTAATAGAATCAGCCAAAATCCGAACGAATTTTCCGAAGGGATGGTTAACGCCATCGCGTTCACGAAAATCGCGAAAATATTTTTTCGATTTCGCCATATTTACTGCCACATTTGGGCAAATTCAAAGGCCGTTAACCATAAGATGCGGCGAAAATTGTCCGGCCAAAGCGGGAAAGTAGGAATTTCCTACTCATTTTGGGTGAGCGTATCCGTCGCAAACAGGACTGAGTTCTACTCCCCACGCCAGCGGCCATCCTGCCACAATTGCGCAAGCGACATAGGATAGTTCGGGAAGGAGAATTCGAAGCCGGCAGCCTTCAGTTTCGCATTCGAAACCCGCTTGTTCTCGCCGTAGAAAGTGCGCGCCATCGGCGTCAGTTCCGCGGTCTCGAACGCCTGTTCCGGCGGCGGTTCGACGCCCATCAGGCGGGCTGCCTCGACGATCACATCCTGCGGCGGGCCGGGCCGGTCGTCGGTGACATTATAGATGCCGCCGAGGCCGCGCTCCGACAGGAAACGTGTCGCCGCACCAATATCCTCGACGCGGATGCGGTTGAACACCTGGTCCTTCTTGATCAGCCGTCGCGCCGTGCCCTTGTCCAGATTGCAGAAGGCGTTGCGACCCGGCCCATAGATGCCGGAAAGGCGAAGCACCGCCGCCGGCACGCTGCGCTCCCGGCCCATAGCCAACCAGCCCTCTTCCGCCTCGAGCCGCTCGGTCGACCGCCCGGAAACCGGCAGGCACGGCGTTTCCTCGTCCACCCAGGCGCCCTGGTGATCGCCATAGACGCCGACGGTGGAGAGGTAGCCGATCCATTCGAGCTTCGGCAGCAGACGTGCGCCGTCTTTACCGAGCAGCCGTAGCAACGGGTCGGCCTTTCCAGGGGCAATCGACTGCACCAGATGAGTGACGCCTTCCAAAGCCTGGCGCAGTTCCTCTTCCATGCTCTGTCCGTCGAAAAGGAATGCTTCGATGCCGTATTCGCGGAGGACTTCCACTTTGTCAGGCGAGCGCGTGGTGCCGGAAACCCGCACGCCGTCGCCGGTAAAGGCCTTGGCGATTGCCGTGCCGGAATAACCGCAGCCAAAGATCATCACATGCATCAGCCCACTCCCGCCAATCGCCATTCGTTCAGGACGTCGTCATCTCTCTCGTCTGCCCTTTGTGCGGCAAAGGCCGCAAATTCGCCAGCCTCCATCAGCCGTGAAAGCGCCCAGACCGCCATGCCGCGTACCACGGGCGAGGGATCCTCCGAAAGCCCGCGACATTGCCCAATGAGCGCCTTGTCGCCGGAATTGCCGGCGGCGATCAGCACGTTGCGGATAAAGCGGTCGCGGCCGATCCGCTTCACCGGCGAGCCGCTGAAAAAGGCGCGGAAGGCGGCATCGTCGAGCGTCAGCAGAAAGGCGATCGACGGCTCCTTCAGATCTTCCCGCGCCTTGAGCTTCATCTCGGAGGCGGAACTTGCGAACTTGTTCCAGGGACAGACGGCAAGACAGTCGTCGCAGCCATAGATGCGATTGCCGATCAGCCCGCGCAAATCGGCATCGATCGGCCCCTTGTGCTCGATGGTCAGATAGGAGATGCAGCGCCGCGCATCGATCTGGTAAGGCGCCGGAAAGGCAGCCGTCGGACAGATGTCGAGGCAGGCTCGGCAGGAGCCGCAATGATCGGTCTCCGACGCGTCGACGGCAAGATCGGCGGTGGTGAACATCGTGCCGAGGAACAGCCAGGAGCCATGAACGCGGCTGACGAGATTGGTGTGTTTGCCCTGCCAGCCGAGCCCGGCTGCCTCCGCCAGCGGTTTCTCCATCACCGGCGCCGTATCGACGAAGACCTTCACATCGGCGCCCGCCCGCGCCGCGAAGCGCGTGGCGATCTCCTTCAGCCGGCCCTTGATGACGTCGTGATAATCGCGGTTGCGGGCATAGACCGAAATCGCTGCCTTGTCCGGCTTGTCGAGGATAGCGCGGGGATCTTCATCCGGGGCGTAATTGAGGCCGAAGACGACGACGGAGCGCACCTCGCTCCAGAGCGTGCGGGGATCGCCGCGCCGGTCGCGCGTCTCCGCCATCCAGCCCATCGTCCCGTGGCGCCCGGCATCGATGAACTGGCCGAGACGCTCCTTGGCTTCAGGGATCGCATCCGGGCGCGTGATGCGGCAGAGATCGAAGCCCTTGGCGGCAGATTCCGCCCGGACAAACTCGGTCAAATTGTCGCGGCGGCGGCGCTCTTTGTCATCATTGTCAGGTTCGGGCATGAAGAGCCCTCGTCAGAAATCCAGATCGGCATAGTGTGAAACCGGTGTCAGGCCGCGTACGCGCTCGGTCAGCATCGGCCGGAAGGAGGGACGCGACTTCAGCCGCTGGTACCAGTCCTTGACGACGGGCGAATCCGCCCACTCGATCTCGCCGAGATAATCGAGGATCGAGATCGAGGCCGCGGCGGCAAGGTCGGCATAGCTCATCCGCTCACCCGCCAGCCACTGACGCGAGCCGGCAAGCCAGGTGAGATAGCGCATATGCTGGCGGATATTCGCGCGTGCCGTGCGCAAAACCTTCGAATCCGGTGCTCCGCCGCCCTGATCGGCGGTCATCTGCAACTTATAGACACGCTCGCGCGCGAGCGGTTTGGTCACGTCGTTTTCCATCTTCTGCATGAACCATTCGGTCAGCCGGCGGATTTCCGCTCGCTGGAAAGGGTCTTCGGCGAGCAGCCGCCGGTCGCGCTTCAAGACGCCATGCGTTTCGTCCAGATATTCGGAAATAACGCTCGCGCCGCAGAGCGCGCGCATGCTGTCGTCGACATAAACCGGCAGCGTGCCGGCCGGATTGAGCGCCAGGAAATCCCGGCGTTTCTCCCATGTCTGCTCCTCGATCAGATCCGCCTGATAGCCGTATTCCGCCAGGATCAGCCGGACGAAGCGAGATGCGGATGACATGGGATGATGATAAAGCGTGGGCATCGATACTCGGGCTTTGTGATTGCTGTTACAGGACTGTGTGGCAGCTCGATTATAGCGCCCTAGTCATGACTCATTGGTTGAAGCTATAGGAGCTTGGCCCCGCCAATACAAGCGAATCGGATTTTACGCCATCTGACAATGGCGAAACACGGTCTAACGAATGATTAGAAACGGCGGCCTGATCGACCCAAGCGTTCAGGCCCGGCCGAACTTTAAACCGGAGACAATGTATGGATTATATAAGTGCTATCATTCTCGGTATCATAGAGGGGATCACCGAGTTTCTGCCGATCTCGAGCACCGGCCATCTCATCATTGCGGAGCAATGGCTCGGCCACCGGTCGGACATGTTCAACATCGTCATTCAGGCAGGCGCCATCCTCGCCGTCACCATCATTTACTGGCGTCGTCTGGTGGATCTGGTGCTCGGCTGGCGCGACCCGATCAATCGTGATTATGCCGCCAAGCTGATCGCTGCCTTTCTCATCACCGCCATTCTCGGACTTGTCGTCAAGAGGCTCGGCTTTGAACTGCCGGAGACCGCAACACCGATTGCCTGGGCGCTCATCATCGGCGGTATCTGGATGATCTTTGCCGAGTGGGCCGCCGCCCGCAGGCCGCCCCATAAAGAGATCACCTGGCTTGTCGCCATCCTGGTCGGCATCGCCCAGATCGTTGCCGGCGTCTTCCCGGGAACCTCGCGCTCCGGCGCCACGATCTTCGTTGCCATGCTGGCAGGCACGGGCAACCGCGCTGCGGCGACCGAATTCGCCTTTCTCGTCGGCATTCCCACAATGTACGCCGCAAGCGGCTATGAATTGCTGAAGACGTTCAGGGATGGCGGAGCGGCAGGTGAAGACTGGACGGCGCTCGGCATTGCCTTCGTCGTGTCCACGATCGTCGCCTTCATCGCCGTCAAATGGCTGCTGGCCTATATCAGGAGCAACCGGTTTACGCTGTTTGCAATCTACCGCATCATTCTCGGTGTTTTGCTGCTCGGCATGGCCGCGACCGGCTTGATTGCCTGAGACATCGTCCTGCATTGCATTCGCGCAACTCCCGGCGCGAATGCAAATGCCCCGTCGGACTCCGAACAGACACTCTGTTGCCGGCAGAAGCCGCCAATCTTTCAGATAGGCGATATTGAGAGGATAAGAGCCCGCCGCCGCTTGAAGCAGGCAGGGTTGAGCGTTCATTGTGAACGCGCTATTTCAGGCGTTCCGATGACTGCTTGCTGGGAGCAGAATGCCGGCGCAGGGCCGGCCTTTCGTCAATGGATGATCGAAGCCGTCGAGCAAGGATCGACGCCGTAGGCCGGCGAGCAATCGCCCTTTACTGCCGCGACCGAACCGGGCGCAACGAAAGAGCCTGCAAGGATAACCAGCGCCGCACACGCAAACAGGAGCGCGATTGACTTGCCCATCGAGAAATGCCTTTCACAGTGATTGCCGCACGCTTTTCGCAGGCGTTGAGTCCGTTGGAAGACGCGCGGGTTTGGTAGTCAGTGGAATGACAAATAGCAATAAACGTTCCTGCTAAATTTGGCGTTAATTCCACAAAAATTCCGATGCGTCTTTTATGCAACGCCGCTGAATATGCCGAGCACCAGAACACTTCAAACTTGCGCCGGGCTTTGCAGGACACGGCAAGGCCAAAAGGCCGCCCGCGGCATCCGCAGACGGCCAAGTTTCATCGGCTGGAAAAGCCTCATCGTCTGGAAAAGTCTTAGGCGGCCTTGCCGGTGCCGGTGTACTGGCCGTGCGGACGATAGTGCACGAGATAGGAGCCGAGCACCGATGCCACCATGGTGGGCGCAATGCCGAGGCCCTTCAGCGTGCGGCCTTCCGCCTCGGCTTCCCGGGACACGATGTTGTCGCGCTTCAGCAGGCGCACCTGATCCGGCGTGATCGGCGGCGTTATGAAGGGGACCAGCGAAGCGATGCTGCCGATCATCGAAGCGATGCCGAAGGGCAGGGATACCAGCCGGTTCTTGCGGCACGTTACCTTCAGCATCGTCTCGATACATTCGCGGAAGCTCAGCACCTCAGGCCCGCCAAGCTCATAGACCTTGCCGCCGGCGACCTTGCCGTCGACGGCGCGGGCGACGGCCTCGGCGACATCCTCGACATAGACAGGCTGGAATTTCGTCTTGCCGCCGCCGACGAGCGGCAGGATCGGCGACATGCGCGCCATCTCGGCAAACTTGTTGAAGAAGCTGTCCTCCGGTCCGAAGACGATCGACGGACGGAAGATCACTGCATCGGGCTTGACCGAGAGGATGGCCGTTTCGGCGCGGCCCTTGGTGCGGCCATAGTCCGAATCGGACTTCGCGTCGGCGCCGATCGCCGAAATATGCGTCAGCGTCGCACCTGCGCCGCGCGCCGCCTCGGCAATCGCACGACCGCCGAATTCCTGCACGGCGTCGAAGGTGTTGCGGCCGGTCTCGTGCAGAATGCCGACGCAGTTGACGACGTGGCTCGCACCGTCGACGGCGCGGTCGATCGAGCTGCGATAGCGCAGGTTCGCCTGCACGAAGGAGATCTGGCCGACATTGCCGAGCGGCTGCAGGAAGAAGGCGAGATCGGGACGGCGCACGGCGACGCGGATGTTATAGCCGCGCTTGGCCAGCGCCCGAACCACGTGCCTGCCCACGAAGCCGGACCCTCCGAACACGGTGACGAGCGGCGGCAGGTTGGCAAGGGTCATGGCAGGCTCCTCGAAAGGCTTTGCGGAATGCTTGATTGGCTCCGTCTTAGCCGAATCCCGGCGCGACGGGAAGGCCCATCACGCCGTCAGTTTTTTAGGATATGACCGCGCTCTAGACGCCCTCGACGACGACCATTTCCGCATCCGCGACTTCCTGGCGGATTTTCGCGGCGATCTGGTATTCCGGCGAATTATAGCAGTCGACCGCATGCTGCATCGAGGGAAATTCGATCACCACGTTGCGGACGCGCGCCTTGCCCTCGAGTTCGGTGAAGGCACCGCCGCGCGCCAGAAAATTCGCGCCATATTTTTCGAAGGCCGGCTTGGCCGCCGTCACGTAATCCTTGTAGCGCTCGGCATCGCGAACGTCGACGCGGGCGATCCAGTATCCTCTAGCCATAGTCTTCTCCCTATTGTCGTTGAATCTGGTTAGCGATTTGCCGGCCAGAGCGCGCTCACCATTTCGCTGAGGATCGCGCGGGCGGCATCTCGGGGATCCGGCGCCTTGACGACAGGCCGGCCGACGACGAGATGCGTCGCCCCCGCCTTCAGTGCGTCGAAAGGCGTCATCACCCGCTTCTGGTCGCCCTTGTCGCTGCCATCGGGGCGAATGCCGGGGGTGACGATCGCCATGTCGGGTCCGACGATCTCGCGCACCCCAGCCGCTTCCTCCGCCGAGCAGACGATACCGCCCATGCCGGCTGCCCGCGCCTGTCCGGCGCGGCGCAGCACCAGGCTGTGCGGATCCTGGCTGTAGCCGGCCTCGGCAAGGTCATCGGCATCCATCGAGGTCAGCACGGTGACGCCGAGCAGGCAGAGGCCGGAGCCGGTCGCGGCCTCGACCGCCGCCTTCATCGCCTTCGGATAAGCATGCAGCGTCAGCATCGACATGCCCATCTTGGCGATGTTCTCGACGCCGGAGGCCACGGTGTTATCGATGTCGAGCAGCTTCATGTCGAGAAAGATCTTCTTGCCGCTAGCGGCAAGATCGCGGGCGAATTCCAGGCCGCCGGCAAAGACCAGCTGATAGCCGATCTTGTAGAAGAGAATGTCGTCGCCGAGCGTGGAAACCAGTCTTTCCGCCTCGCCGATCGTTGGAACATCCAGGCCGACGATCAACCGCTCGCGTGCGTCCATCTGAGGTCACCCCTGCCAGTCTTCGATGGGTGTCCAGTCGCATGATAAGCGGCGATCCGCAAGGCCGAAAGCATAGAGATTGCCGCCGCCGCCCGGCTGGTCGCGGTCGCGGGAGATCGGCCGGCCCGCCAGATGGCATTTGAGCAGCGTGCCGACGCCGCCATGGCCGACAAAGGCGATCGGCGCCGTCGCATCATGCGTGGCAAGAACGGCGTTCACGGCTTCGACGATGCGGGCCTGCGCATCGACGGCGCGCTCCCAGCCTTTGAAGCTCTGTTCCGGATGGGCAAAAAACCGGTTTGCTGCTTCTTCGAATTGCGGCGGCGGCAGGAAGCCGGTGGCCGAGCGGTCGTTTTCGTGCATGGCACGGACGATCTCGACGGTCACGCCGGAAGCTTCCGCCAGGATTTCGGCCGTTTCGATCGCCTTCGTCTCGTCGCTGGAGACGATGCGCTGCAATTGCTTCGCCCAGCCGCTGTCGGCTGCTTTGCGGGCGCGCGCCGCGCCGACATCGGAAAGCCCCCATTTCGGCACGGGCACGTTGGCGTCGATCCTGACCTGCGGATGGGTGATGTAGATCCCGAACATCTCAGCCGCGCTTATAGATCCAGAGCTGCGCCGGCGGAATATTGCGCATGACGAAGTCGAAATGCTGGATATGGTAGCGGTCGGGATTGGCGGCGATCGGCGAGATCGCGCCATAGGAAATCTGCACCATCGGCCGGCCGGCCGGCAGTCGATCGAGCAGGCTTTCCAGCAGCGAGATCCGCTTCGCCATCGGGAAATTCAGAAGCGGAATGCCCGAGACGACGGAATCGAAGGTGAGACCGCTGAAACTGCCAAGAGTGGTCTGAAGATCGAAAGCATCGCCGTTGATGAAGTGTGCGCCAGGATAGGTCCGCTGCAGATGCTTGTGGAAATCCGTCGAATATTCGATTGCAACCAGATTTTCCGCACGGACGCCGCGGCCGAGAATGGCTTTGGTGATGGCGCCCGTGCCGGGTCCGAGTTCGAGCACCGGCAGCCCGGAATGGATATCGACGACGCTTGCCATGCGCTTGGCGGTGATCGAGGACGTCGGCACGATCGAGCCCACCGTCTTCGGCCCCTGCATCATGCCCCTGAAGAAGCGGATCTCGTCGTCGAACCTCTTCCCGAACCGTTCCTTCACCTTGACCCGTAAGCTCATTCTCCACCCATCCGCATGTTGATCGAATGCCTTAATATGCCGCTTGTCGCTTAAGGGACAAGGATTTTCGCAACAGGGACATCGGCGTCAACAGTTCATGCGGCTTTCGGCGCTGAACCGGGCATGAGATCGGCAAGCCTTTGGCTCAAATGATCGGCATCAACAGGCGCGCGCAGCTTCACATCGGTATTGTCGAAATAGAGATAGACGTCGCGGCCCTTGGCGCGCGCCGGGACAGGGGCAAGTACCCGTGTCGCATCGTCAGGTTCCCCGCCAGTGGCCCAGGCGCGGATACGTTGCGCCCAGATGTCGAGCGCTTCGTCCTCATAGCCGCTGACATAGAGCTTTTCCGAGCCATGCAGGCGGCAGTAGATGAAATCGGCGGTGATATCCATTAGCAGCGGCCATTTCACTGTATCGGCGCAGACGAGAGCGACCTTGTGCCGCCTGAGCATCTCGATGAAGGCGGGGGAGCGGAAGCTCTCGTGGCGGATCTCCAGCGCATGCCGGATCGGCTGATGCCCATCGCATGTAAGCCAGGCCGGTCCCTTAATATGCCCGTCGTGCCGTTTCGCCAGCGCTATTGCCGCGTCGCGGGTGTGCGGCAGCAGCGACAAAAAGCTTTCAAAAAGGGATGGGTCGAAGACCATGTTCGGCGGGAATTGCCAGAGGATCGGTCCGAGCTTGGGACCGAGCCGCAAAACGCCGGAGGCGAGAAAATTGGCGAGCGCCGTCTGGATATCCTGCAGCCGCAGCATATGGGTGATGAAGCGCGGTCCCTTGACCGCGAAGACGAAATCCTCCGGCGTCTCGTCGCGCCAGCGGCCGAAGCTTTCGGGCCGCTGCAATCCGTAGAAGGTGCCGTTAATCTCGATCGACCGGAAGTGCCGGGCGGCATAGGAAAGTTCCTGCTTCTGCGGCAGGTCCTTCGGATAGAATTGGCCGCGCCAGGGCGCATAGGTCCAGCCGGATATGCCGATGCGCACCGCTGCCGTCTTTTTGGTCATGGGATCCTCCATTTTGACAGGAGGAAAAACGGCAATGGGCGGCCTTCGTTCCGGTCAGACGCGCATCGGCATCAGCACGTAGAGCGCATCGTCGCCCGCCGTGTCGCGGATCAGCGTCGGCGAGCCGGCATCGGCAAGCAGGAAGATCGCTTCCTCGCCGGAAAGCTGGGCGGTGATGTCGAGCAAGTATTTGGCGTTGAAGCCGATTTCCATCGCATCCGTGTCGTAGCCGACGGCGACTTCTTCCGTCGCGCTGCCGGAGTCTGGATTGTTGACGGTCAGCATCAGCTGCCCCTCGGAAAGCGCCAGCTTGACGGCGCGGCCGCGCTCGGAGGAGATGGTCGAGACGCGGTCGACGGCCTGTGCGAAACTCGTGCAGTCGACGCGCATTTCCTTGTCATTGCCAGTCGGGATGACGCGCTGATAATCCGGGAAGGTGCCGTCGATCAGTTTCGAGGTCATGACGATCGAACCGATCGTCAGCCGGATCTTGGCGTCGGACACCTCGACGGTCACCATCACCTCGGGATTGTCGACCAGCTTCTGCAGTTCGCCGACCGTCTTGCGCGGAATGATGATGCCGGGCATGCCCTCGGAGCCGGAGGGCGCATCGACATCGGCGCGCGCCAGCCGGTGGCCGTCGGTCGCAACCGCCCTGAGTTTCAGCTGGCCGTTGCTCTCGATCGTGTGGAAGAAGATGCCGTTCAGATAATAACGCGTCTCTTCCGTCGAGATCGCAAACTGCGTGCGGTCGATCAGCATCTTCAGATCGGTCGCCTTCAGCTTGAAGGAATGCGTGAAGGTGCCGGCCGTGAGATCCGGAAAGTCCGATTCCGGCAGGCACTGCAGCGAGAATTTCGAGCGGCCGGACTGCACGGTCATCGAACCGCCATCGGTGCTGGTGGCAAGCAGCACTTCCGAGCCGTCGGAAAGCTTGCGCACGATATC
Organism: Rhizobium sp. 10PS4; assembly: GCF_032464805.1. NCBI lineage: Bacteria > Pseudomonadati > Pseudomonadota > Alphaproteobacteria > Hyphomicrobiales > Rhizobiaceae > Rhizobium > Rhizobium sp. 10PS4. The sequence continues at coordinate 352,367 of NZ_JAWDIW010000006.1, forward strand.
GTAGAGAAGATGGGCGGGAACGGTGGTGGCGCCGGGCTGCTCGACGTTAGCAGGGGTCGCCTCGGTGATTTCGAGGTCGAGGTCGGTCGCCTTCATGTCGAGCTTCTGGCCGTCGGCCTTCAGCAATACGTTGGACAGGATCGGGATCGTGTTGCGACGTTCGACCACGCGGTGGACGTGGTTCAGCGATTTCAACAGGTTTGACCGCTCAATAGTAATACGCATGGGATGCTACCGCTTTCGACCGTGACTGTCCGGGCGCGTCGAGCACCCGAAGAATGCTGTCCCGGCTTGAGGCCGGGGGAGTGGACGGGCAAAATGGCAGACTTCAGCATTGCTTTGCAAGAGGCATGGACGCCGGCACCCCTGCATTTGCGGTTTTCCAGAGCAATGCTCACAGAAATCCGAACCCTTGCCGAAGCGGTGCGGCTCGCCCATAAGGGTTCGATGCTGGCGACGAGCTGGCGGGACGAAAGCAAATGGCATGAATGAGGAAACCACAGCGGACGCCGCCAGCCGGCGAAGCTTCCGCCTGCACAATATGGCGGTGCCGGCGCGGCCGCTGGAGCCGGCGCTCTATCTCGTCGCCACCCCGATCGGCAATCTCGGCGACATCACCCTGCGGGCGCTCGAAACGCTGGCCGGCGCCGACGTGCTTGCCTGCGAGGATACGCGCGTCACCCGCGTGCTGCTCGACCGCTACGGCATCCAGAACCGCCCCTTCGCCTATCACGAGCACAATGCCGATGAGGCCGGGCCAAGGCTGCTGCAGGCGCTCGAAGCCGGCCGCTCGGTGGCGCTGGTTTCCGATGCCGGCACGCCGCTGGTCTCCGATCCCGGCTATCGGCTGGCACAGCAGGCGATAGCGGCAGGTTACCGCGTCATTCCCATTCCCGGGGCGTCGGCGCCGCTCGCAGCCCTTGTCGGCTCCGGCCTGCCGAACGATGCGTTTCTTTTCGCCGGTTTCCTGCCGGCCAAGGACAAGGCCCGCCGCGACCGTCTCGGTGAACTTGCTAAGGCTCCCGCGACGCTGATCTTCTTTGAATCGCCGCATCGCATCGGCGCAACGCTTCTGGCCGCCGCCGATGTGCTGGGCGGCGCTCGGCCCGCCTCCGTTTGCCGCGAGCTGACCAAGACCTATGAAGAGTTCCGTCGCGGCTCGCTTGCCGACCTCGCAGCCCATTATCAGCAGGTGGAAAACGTCAAGGGCGAGATCGTCCTGGTGATCGGTCCGCCGGAGCCGGCCGAGACGGATGAGGCCGATGTCGAAGCCATGCTGGCCGACCTGTCGAAGACCATGCCGACGGCCAGCGCCGCGACCGAGGCCGCCCGCCTCACCGGCCTGCCGCGCAAGGTGCTCTATCAGCGCCTGCTGGAGATCAAGAACGCCGATGGGCGATAATGATCTCACCACGATCAGAAGGAAGGCGCTGCGCCGGGGCCGCATGTCGGAATATATCGCGGCCGCCTTCCTGATGCTGAAGGGTTATCGCATCCTGGCTCTGCGCCACCGCACCAAGCTTGGCGAGATCGACATCATCGCCCGCAAGGGCGATCTCGCCGTCTTCGTCGAGGTCAAGGCCCGCCATGGCGAGGCCGCGGCGGTCGATGCCGTCTCTGTCATCGCGCAGAAGCGCATACGGGCGGCAAGCGATCTCTGGCTCGCCCGCCAGAGGGATCAGACCCGCCTTTCCCAGCGTTATGATATCGTCGCGATCATGCCGGGCCGGCTGCCGCGGCATTTTATTGATGCTTTCTGACCTCCCTTCGCCCCATCGGATTTCCGGATCGTTAAACTTTTAGTCCCCACTTGAACCAGGTCCTTACGACTCTCTGCTATCGACTCGGTGGGGATAACAATTGGGGGTTGTTTCATGGCCTGGAAGCTGATGTTTGCAAGTGCGGTCGCCATGGCCGCGCGCTCGGTGCCTTATGCGGTGGCGAAGCCGGCCGGAAAGTCCTTCGTCGCGCACTCGAGCGATCTGCTGCCGCTGAAATCCACGCCGATCAATCCGGACTGGATCGTCAGCGGCAATCCGCAGGCCCGCACCGCCGAACATTCGCGCGGCCATGACGAGGCCTCGCTGACGGCGATCTGGGATTGCACGGCGGGCGAATTCCGCTGGTATTTCGGCTGGGACGAGACGGTGATGATCCTCGAAGGCGAGGTCCATATCACGGCCGAGGACGGCACCGAACGAACGCTCTGCGCCGGCGACGTCGCCTTTTTCGCTGGAGGAACCTGGGCAAGCTGGCGGGTCGACAATTACGTCCGCAAGGTCGCCTTCCTGCGCAAGCCCTTCCCGAAGCCCTTGGCGATCGCTTACCGTCTCCGCAACATGCTGCGCAACAACGGCAACCAGGGCATCGCTGCCTGAAAACTGCGACCGGAAGCCCTTGATTGACCGTTGCGTTTGATATCTGGCCGACCTACATCTGTCCGGCATTCAGCGAGGGATGGAAATGGCCAAGATCACCAATGTAGCGGTCCAGATGGACCATGTCGCCGGCATCAATATCGCAGGCGATTCCACCTTCGCGATGAGCCTGGAAGCCCAAGTGCGCGGCTACAAGCTCTTCCACTATACCCCCGAGCGCCTGAGCTTTCGCGACGGCAAGCTCTATGCCAGCGTCGAGCCGATGGTGCTGCGCGACGTCAAGGGCGATCACTTCGAGCTTGGCGCGCCCGAGCGCGTCGATCTCTCCACCATGGATGTCGTGCTGCTGCGCCAGGACCCGCCCTTCGACATGGCCTATATCACCTCGACGCATCTGCTCGAGCGCATCCACCCGAAGACGCTCGTCGTCAACGATCCGGCCTGGGTGCGCAATTCGCCGGAGAAGATCTTCGTCACCGAATTCTCCGACCTGATGCCGAAGACGCTGATCACCAAGGATGCCGCCGAGATCCGCCGCTTCCGCGATGAAATGGGCGATATCATCCTGAAGCCGCTTTACGGCAATGGCGGCGCCGGCGTCTTCCATTCGACCCGCGACGACCGCAATCTCTCCTCGCTGCTGGAAATGTTCGGCCAGCTTTTCCGCGAGCCCTTCATTGCTCAGCAATATCTGCCCGACGTGCGCAAGGGCGACAAACGCATCATCCTGGTCGACGGCGAATTCGCCGGCGCCATCAACCGGGTTCCGGCCGAACACGACAGCCGCTCCAACATGCATGTCGGTGGCCGCGCCGAGGCGACCGAACTGACGCCGCGCGAACAGGAAATCTGCGCCCGCATCGGTCCGGCGCTGAGGGAACGCGGCTTCCTGCTCGTCGGCATCGATGTGATCGGCGATTACATGACCGAGATCAACGTCACCTCGCCCACCGGCATCCGCGAGGTCAAGAAATTCGGCGGCGCCGATATCGCGAGCCTGCTTTGGGACGCGATCGAGCGCAAGCGCGGCGGAGCCTGCCGCCCATGACCGTTCTGGTCCCGGGACCGAGCACAACCAAGGTCACAGTGGATGCCTGACTACGTTCTTTGATTGTTCTTGTTTTATTCCTGCGTCCATGCCAGATTGCAACCGCTGGCCTTAATGCCTGTCGCCCAAAACTGTGCAGCGGTTTTGGGAACACGACATGCATCGAATAGAGGCTGGAGGGCGGTATATAAAAGTTTGCGGCAAGGGGATGGGTTGATGGTCGCGCGTGTCAGTACGGTTGCATTTCAGGGCATCGAAGGTGTGCCGGTCGAGGTCCAGGTCATGGTCGCTCCCGGAAAGGTCGGCATGCAGATCGTCGGCCTGCCCGACAAGGCGGTGGCCGAAAGCCGCGAGCGCGTGCAGGCCGCCCTCCACGCCTCCGGCCTGGCGCTGCCGGCCAAGCGCGTGACGGTCAATCTGGCGCCGGCCGATCTGCCGAAGGAAGGCTCGCATTTCGATCTGCCGATCGCGCTTGCCCTGATGGCCGCCCTCGGCGCCATTCCCGCCGATGCGCTGTCGGATTTTGTCGTCGTCGGCGAACTCAATCTCGACGGAACGATCGCCGCCATATCAGGCGCGCTGCCGGCCGCGATCGGCGCCAATGCGCTCGGCAAGGGGCTGATCTGCCCGGCCGAAAGCGGCGCCGAAGCCGCCTGGGCAGGCGCCGAGGTCGATATTCTCGCCCCCCGCAGCCTGATCGCCCTTGCCAATCATTTCCGCGGCACTCAGGTCCTGTCCAGGCCGGAAGCGTCGATCCGCGCCAATGCCGCAAACCTGCCGGACCTTGTCGAGATCAAGGGCCAGGAAAGCGCCAAGCGCGCGCTCGAAGTGGCGGCCGCCGGCGGCCATAACCTCTTGATGGTCGGTCCTCCAGGCTCCGGCAAGTCGATGCTGGCGGCGAGGCTGCCATCGATCCTGCCGCCGCTTTCGGCCGCCGAGCTGCTGGAGGTGTCGATGGTCCATTCCATCGCCGGCCAACTCTCCGGCGGCAAGCTTTCCGATCGCCGGCCCTTCCGCACCCCGCATCATTCCGCCACCATGGCAGCCCTCGTCGGCGGCGGGATACGCGCCCGGCCGGGCGAAGCCTCGCTTGCCCATCACGGCGTGCTCTTCCTCGACGAGTTTCCCGAATTCACGCCGCAGGCGCTGGATGCGCTGCGCCAGCCGCTCGAGGGCGGCGAATGCGTCATTGCGCGCGCCAATCACCGCGTCTCCTATCCGGCCAAATTCCAGCTGATCGCGGCGATGAACCCCTGCCGCTGCGGCATGGCCGGCGAGCCGGGCCATACCTGCGCCCGCGGCCCGCGCTGCATGAGCGATTATCAGGCCCGCATCTCCGGCCCGCTGATGGACCGCATCGATATCCGCATCGACGTGCCTGCCGTCTCCGCCGCCGATCTGATCCGGCCGATGGCCGCCGAATCCAGCGCTGATGTCGCCCGCCGCGTCGCCCGCGCCCGCGAAATCCAGCAGGAGCGCTTCGAAAGCACCGGCGCAAAGGGCATCGGCACCAATGCCCGCTGCTCCACCTCGATGATCGAGAAATTCGCCGAGCCTGACGCTAGCGGCCTGCAGCTGCTGCGCGACGCCGCCGAAAAGATGAAATTCTCCGCTCGCGGTTACCACCGCGTGCTGAAAGTCGCCCGCACACTGGCCGATCTCGACGGCAAGCCGACCGTTGGCCGCATTCATCTCGCCGAAGCGATCTCCTACCGCATCGCCGGCGAAAGGCTGACAGCGGCGGCGTAAGAAAAGGGGCAATTGTCGGACTGTTTGACAAGGCGGTTGCCGAAAGCCGCGAGCGCGTGCAGGCGGCCCTCCACGCCTCCGGCCTGGCGCCGCCGGCGAAGCGGGTGACGGTCAATCTGGCGCCTGCCGACCTGCCGAAGGAAGGCTCGCATTTCGACCTGCCGATCGCCCTTGCCCTGATGGCTGCCCTCGGCGCCATTCCCGCCGATGCGCTGTCGGATTTTGTCGTCGTCGGCGAGCTCAACCTCGACGGAACGATCGCCGCCATATCAGGCGCGCTGCCGGCTGCGATCGGCGCCAATGCGCTCGTGGTTAGTTAGCCCAGGACGTGCAGGTCGCCGATCTATCGATTGGAGCGTTCAGAGTTTATGGATGTGGGTCGCCGCCACCGGTCGTTTCGCGGCGAGATGATTTGTATGCGGAGATTCAGCGTGGAACCCGAGGAATATGAACTGCTCAAAGCGGCATGCGAAGCCACGGCAGCAAGTCACCCTGATTTACAAAGGAGCCAACGAGAATCCCCAGACGAGAGTGCAAAATCAATTGAAGATGAGATATCGGGTTTCCTCGGAGCGATATGGCAGAATCGTAGAACCGTCTATCATTCCGCTGAACAAGCGCTACAGCCCCTGTGCCTCCTATATGATTTGGCGCTGTTGCAGGTCTGCGACCTGTCACACTTTGGGCTGAAGAATGCACATCATCGAAGCCGAGTGATATGGCCAGAAGCCCAATTACCAGTCCAGCCATCTCCTAATGCGGTTTTCTATGTTTTGGCCTCTAACCTAGCCCAATCCATGCAGGCCTTTCGTCTACTGGTTCTTCATGGATTCGAAGGGCAGGCCCGAGCAACCTTGAGAGGAGTGATAGAGACTGCGGACTTGCTGATTATGGTCTTGGCAAGTGAAGCGACGTATCGAGAAATCATAAAATCCTTTGAAGACCCTAACGAGAGCTACAAACACTGGAGAAGCCATCTATCTCCATCGAAAATTAGGGCTGCCGTTTCGCTGCTGGAAGACGACGATCCGCTTTCCATCCCAATCGATCAGACGCCGAACGAAGTCAGAAAGGATATGTATCAGTGGCTTTCCAACTTCGTTCATGTGAATTTTGTTGCTCACATTGTTGCAGCTCATCCAGAAGATTTTGCTGGAAACTCTCGACCGCTCGCGATGCTCGGAGACGTAGGTGAGGCGTCGAGGGCGACGCTTGCCCACTGCCTGCTATACCTTTGGATTACCTTGCTGAGGATTGAGAAATTGCTTTGGGAACAGCATCGCTGGAAAGGTTTCCGGGGAAAGCGCTCCCGAAAATGGTTCAAATATCGCTGCCGTGCATTGGACGAACTGTTCCTGTCCTATCTGCCGACGTATTGGGAAAAGAACCCTGTAGCTGGCACGTAGTCCAAATAGGCGGCCCCTTGAATGTGGGACCCGGTGTTAGTGATAGTGACCGATTACTGCTTACTTCGTAAGCATCGGTCACTCCGTGCGGGGCCTTCAGCGGGACGATTTCATCGAGAACCCTCCGGTGACCCCTCCATGATCGGGGAGGCCAAAACGCGGATGAGCAGGCCGAGATTTACCAAGCGGCGAGCGATGCGAGGTATGCAATCAAGGCTATCATCTACTTCACCGCGTCCGAGCTGGTGAGGGTGAAGGCCATCCTCAACAGGCTTGGTTTGGAGGATAATACGGATGTGGTTTTGCTCGATGCACGACGTGACAATAAGCCACCCGCCTCCAAGGCCCATGACAGAAGCGGTCACCTACCGCATCGCCGGCGAGAGAGACTGACGGCTGCGGCGTAGCAAATAGGGGCGCCAAAGCGCCCCTAGACTCTGCGAAGATGAACGTCCGGGAAACCCCCGGTCAAAGCCCAGCCTCAGCTCCCAAGCCCCTCAAACAGCGCCGTCGAAAGATAACGCTCCGCGAAGGAAGGAATGATGATGACGATGTTCTTGCCGGCGTTCTCGGGACGGACGCCGACCTTGATTGCGGCTGTCAGTGCCGCACCCGAGGAGATGCCGACCGGCACGCCTTCGAGCCTGGCGACCAGGCGCGCCTGTTCAAAGGCCTCGTCGTTGGTCACGGTGACGACCTCGTCATAGATGCCGGTATCGAGGATCTTCGGCGCGAAGCCGGCGCCGATGCCCTGGATCTTGTGCGGGCCGGGATTGCCGCCCGACAGGATCGGCGAATCGGCGGGCTCGACGGCGATGATCTTGATCTCGGGCTTGCGGCTCTTCAGCACCTGGCCGACGCCGGTGATCGTGCCGCCGGTGCCGATGCCGGAGACGACGATATCGACCGTGCCGTCGGTATCGTTCCAGATTTCCTCGGCCGTCGTCTTGCGGTGGATCTCGGGATTGGCCGGATTTTCGAACTGCTGCGGAATGACGGCATCGTCAAGTGATGACGCCAGTTCTTCGGCCTTGGCGATGGCGCCCTTCATGCCCTTCGGTCCCTCAGTCAGCACCAGCTCGGCGCCGAGCAGCGCCAGCATCTTGCGGCGCTCGACCGACATCGTTTCCGGCATGGTGAGGATCAGCCGATAACCCTTTGCGGCGGCGGCAAAGGCGAGCGCGATGCCGGTGTTGCCGGAGGTCGGCTCGATCAGCACCGTCTTGCCGGGGGTGATTTTGCCCTGGGCTTCGAGGCTTTCGATCATCGCGACACCGATGCGGTCCTTGACGGAGGCGATCGGGTTGAAGAATTCGAGCTTGCCGATCAGGTTCGCCACGACGCCCTTTTCCCGCGCCAGCTTGTCGAAGCGCACGAGCGGCGTGTCGCCGATGGTCTCGGTGATCGAGGAATAGATGCGGCCGCGGCCGGGCTTGTGCGACATGGGTGCCTCCCTTTGAAATCCTGTCTCTGAAATCGAGGAGGAGAATAGGATCAAAGGCCGGTCTAGGCCAGCCCGTGTTCATCCCGGGGAGACGGTCCTCGGAGAAAATAACCTTTGAAAACCGGTTCTTGCCGAATGTTTATTTCAGGCGGCCGCGTGGCGATGAAGGCGGCCGTGCCGGCGAGGATGCCTGATGCAACCCGGTTCAGCGCCTGCAAGGCCCGCGGCTGCTTCAGCATCGTGCGGGCCCGCGAGGCAAGCAGCATATAGGGCACGAGCACGACTATCAGCACCACGAAGGTGGTGGTCAGCAGCATTGCATAGTCTGGCAAGCCGATATTGCCGATATCGATCAGCGTCGGCACCAGGGCGACATAGAAGAGCATCGTCTTCGGATTGCCGAGCGTCACCAGCAGGCCAGAGAGGAAGGATAGGCCGATATTGGTGGATTTGCGCGCCGCGATATCCTGCGGCAACAATCCTGCCGTCCAGAGTTTCCAGGCGATGTAGCCGAGATAGAGGGCGCTGGCGATCTTGATTGATATGAACACCTCGGTGAAGGTCTGCGCCACGAAGGCAAGGCCGAGAATGACCGCTGTCAGATAGGTCATGTCGCCGAGCACCAGGCCGAGGCCCATGAAGAAGGTCTCGCGGAAATTCGAGCCGAGCGCCCGTGCGACGATCGCAGTAATCCCCGGTCCCGGAATGGCCGCGGCGATGAACAGCGCTCCGGCATAGGTCAGCAAAGCGGCAAGGCTCATGGCGCGCTCCCTTCTTTTCCCCCCTGTTTTCTATCCGGTGTCTGCAACCATCAATCCGCCGGCGTTGATGGATGCATCACCAGCAAGAATGCTTCGCCAGGCCGGCAAGAATGCTTGCTAGCCGGCTGCCCACGACCTTGAAGAACTGCGAGCCTCCCGTATTTGTTGCGGTGAAGAACTCCGCTGGGCACTCATCGTCACGGCCGTCTTCATCAACATGTCATCGTCGCCCTATCAGGTCCCCCATATCGCTTCGTCACCCCAAGGAGAAAACGGATGTCCCCCACACAGGCCGAGAAGACCAGACTTGCGCCCCTGAAGACGCCTTCGGATCTGCCGACCAATGCCATCACCGATATTTCGGCAGCACTGACCGCGCTGCTTGCCGATGTCTTTGCTCTCTATCTCAAGACCAAGAATTTCCACTGGCACATGTCCGGGCCGCATTTTCGCGACTATCATCTGCTGCTCGACGAACAGGCAGAGCAGATCTTCGCCATGACCGACGACATTGCCGAGCGTGCCCGTAAGATCGGCGGCACGACATTGCGCTCCATCGGCCAGATCGCTCGCCAGCAGCGCATTTCGGACAACGACGCGGATTTCGTCACGCCCGAGGACATGTTGTCGGAACTGCGCGAGGACAATGCTCACCTCGTTTCGCTGCTGCGCGAGGTGCATGACCTCTGCGACGAGCATAATGACGTCGCGAGCGCCAGCCTGATCGAGAACTGGATCGACGAGGCCGAGCGCCGCACCTGGTTCCTGTTCGAAACCACGCGCGGCCAGAAATAATATCGGCATATCCCCGGGCATGCTTGCCATGCCCAGGCGTGCTTGCCATGCCCAGGCATGCTTGCCATGCCCGGGACAGGTGTCCGGTTCTCAGCTCTCCAGCGCCCGCGGCCGCAGCCACCGCGGCGTCCAGCCGAGATTCATGCCGGCGGCGGCAAGGAGAATGATCGCCGCACCCAATATCTGCATCGGCTGCAGTGCATGGCCGAAGGCCAGCCGGTCGACGAGGATCGCCGCGATCGGATAGATGAAGGACAGAGCGCCTGTGAGATGCGTCGGCAGCCTCTGGATCGCGCCGTAGAGCAGCACATACATCAGCCCGGTATGAACGACGCCGACGGCCACCAGGATCGCCCAGCCGCCGACATCCCCCGGCGGATGGGAAAAATCCGTCATCGGCGCCAGCATCAGCATGCCGGTTGCGACCTGGATGAGCGCGATCAGATGCGGCGGCGTGCCCTTCAGCCATTTCGCGGCAAGGGCTGCAAGCGCATAGAAGAAGGCAGCGCCCAGCGCCATCAGGATACCGGGGCCGTAGCCGTCGAATGCAGCGCCGCCCGCACCGGGTTTTGCCTGGACGATCGCCACCATGCCGGCGAAGGCGAGCGCCAGCCAGAACAGCTTGGTCGCGGTGATCTTCTCGCCGAGAAAGAGCGCGCCGAGCACGAGCAGCATAAAAGGCTGGGTGTTATAGACAGTCGTCGCGATCGAGATCGTCGCATGCGAATAGGAGGCAAAGAGCAGCAGCCAGTTCAAGACGATGGCGATGCCGCCGAAAATCGCGATTCCGAAGGCGCGCAGCGTGATGATGCCGGGCCGCAGCAGCCCGAGAGCGCCGCAGATGACGAGCAAAGTGAGCGCGCCGAACAGGCAGCGCCAGAAGACCACGCCGCTGACCGGCTGGCCCGACATGACGACGAACCAGCCGATCGTCCCCGAGATCAGCATCGCTGCCGTCATTTCCGCCGTGCCTCTTTTGATATCGCTGCTCATGATTGCCTCCATTTCGATGACGTAAGAATATTGCGGCGAGAGGCGATTTTATATAAAGATAAGAAGGAGAATTATCGGTATCGCCTAATCATAAGAGGAAAAGAGATCGTCGTGGCTAATGATGTGCAGTCGCTCGACGAAATCGATCAGGCCATTCTGGAGGCGCTGGCCGGCAATGCGCGGATCTCGCTGAAGGAGCTGGCCCAGCAGGTCGGCCTGTCCTCGCCGAGTGCCGCCGAGCGCCTGCGCCGGCTGGAGGAGCGCGGCGTCATCAAGGCCTTCACCATCGATCTCGATCCCGCCGCCGTCGGTTATCCCCTGCAGGCCATCGTGCGCGTGCGTCCGCTGCCAGGACAGCTGCACATCGTCGAGCGCATCATCCAGGAAATTCCCGAAATCATCGAATGCGACAAGGTGACGGGCGAGGATTGCTTCATTGCCCGCCTGGTCATCCGCTCGATGGCGGACCTCGACGGCATCCTCGACCGGGTCGCCGAAAGGGCGGAGACCAACACCGCGATGATCAAAGCCTCACCCGTCAAGCGCCGCCTGCCGCCGCTTTCGCGCCGGAAATAGGGGGTTAGAACGCCGCCATCGGCGACAGCATCGCTGGAAAATCCGGGGCGGCGTCGCCAAGCCCGCGCATCATCAGCCTCGTGCCGCTTTCCAGCTGTTGTGGAGTACCCTCCCAGCCGAGCTTGTCGGGACGGAAAAGCACCTCGACGGAAGCCGGCGCGATCTCCAGCCCGCCGAGGATTACTGCAAGCGGTGGTATCTCCGCCGCCACGACGTCGAGAAGGCTGAAGCGGCCCGCCTCATCGATCTTCCAGGCGATCACCGCCTGTTTGTCTTCCAGGAGGTTGATCCGGACATCGGGATCGAGCTGGGTGTTGATCAGAAACATCGCCGCATTGACTGTGACCGCCAGCGACGTCGAAACCGGGCTTCGGCCTTTCAGCAGCGATTGCAGCAAGGCAAGGTCATCTGCGTTTGTCGGTAAAAGCGCCCGGGCGGGTGCGGCGGAAGCTGAAGGGGCGGGTGCTGCTCCCTCGTATCGGTGCAGCGGTATCGCGCGGAAACCGTAGGCTTCGTAGAGCGACGGCTTGTCGGTATAGAGGATGACGGCTTCAAAACCTTGCTTCTCGCACCAGTCGAGCGCTTTCACCGTGACGTCGCGATAGAGCCCGCGGCCACGCCATGGCGGCCGCACCGCGCCCGATTGCAGCCCGGCGGCATGGACGATCCTGCCATTGAGGACGAAGGGCAACGCAAAGGCTGAAATATTGGCCACAAGTTCGCCTTTGGCATCAAACCAGCCGAAGGGCATGCTGGTGGGGTCGGGTCCGCCAAGCTGTTGCAGCGGCCAGATACCGATCCCGAAAATATCCTTGAGCAGGCAGACCAGCGCCGTCCAGCCGGCAGGGTCGCCGAAATAGTCCTGCCGGAAGGTCAGGCCAGCGCTGTCGAGGCGCTCTGCCATCAGACGCCGGTGGAGCCGAAGCCGCCTGCGCCGCGTGCCGTCTCGCTGGCCGCAGTGATCTCCGCCACCCGCGCCTGGGTTACCGGCGCGATCACCATCTGGGCAATACGCATGCCGCGCGAAATGATAAAGGGTTCCTCGCCGAGATTGATGAGCAGTACCTTCACTTCGCCGCGATAGTCGCTGTCGACGGTGCCCGGCGTATTCAGGCAGGTGACACCGTTTTTGAAGGCCAGGCCGGAGCGTGGCCGCACCTGTCCCTCGAAACCTTCGGGAATCTCGAAGATGAAGCCGGTCGGCACCAGCGCCCGTTTGCCGGGCAGAAGCGTCAGAGGTGCTGCTTCGTCGACGGCAGCGCGCAGGTCCATGCCGGCCGCTCCCTTGCTTTCATAGGCGGGCAGGTCGAGGCCTTCGCCATTGGCTAAGCGGATCAGGTTCAGCGTCGGGCGCGTATCGTGATGAATGGTCATGGCCCATTACTTTGCGCCCGAAGGCCTCAGGTCAATTGCATTGCCGGGCTTTAATCGCTAGATACGCGGCAATTCCACAGGATTTACAAGCATGGCCGAAAGTCTCGCCGAGGCGGTCTCCCGCCGCCGCACATTCGCTATTATCGCCCACCCGGACGCGGGCAAGACGACGCTCACCGAAAAGCTGCTGCTGTTCGGCGGCGCCATTCAGCTTGCCGGCGAAGTCAAGGCGAAGAAGGATCGCATGCAGACGCGTTCCGACTGGATGAAGATCGAGCGCGAACGCGGCATCTCCGTCGTCACCTCGGTGATGACCTTCGAATATAACGATAATGTCTTCAACATCCTCGATACGCCGGGTCACGAGGATTTCGCCGACGACACCTATCGCACGCTGACGGCCGTCGACGCCGCCGTCATGGTCATCGATGCCGCCAAAGGCATCGAGCCGCGCACGCTGAAGCTCTTCGAAGTCTGCCGCATGCGCGATATCCCGATCATCACCTTCATCAACAAGATGGACCGCGAAAGCCGCGATCCCTTCGAGATCCTCGACGAGGTGGAAGAGAAGCTGGCGCTGGATACGGCGCCGATCACCTGGCCGATCGGCCGCTCGAAGACCTTTTGCGGATCCTATAATATCGCCGCCAACACGGTGCGCGGTTCGGATACCGAAATCGAGGGAACGCCGGTCAATGGCCCGCAAAGCGTGGCCGGCAGGCTGCCGGAAAACGAGCGCCAGGTCTTCGTCGAGGAGACGGAGCTGGCGATCGAGGCCTGCCGTCCGTTCGACCGTCAGGCCTTCCTGGAAGGCCATATGACGCCTGTCTTTTTCGGCTCGGCGCTGCGCAATTACGGCGTTCGCGACCTCATCAACGCTCTCGGCGATTTTGCGCCGCCGCCGCGTGACCAGATCGCCGATACCAGGACCGTGCATGCGACCGACGACAAGATGACGGCCTTCGTCTTCAAGATCCAGGCCAACATGGACCCCAACCACCGCGACCGCATCGCCTTTGCCCGCATCTGCTCCGGCAAGCTCGAGCGCGGCATGAAGGCAAGGCTTGCCCGCACCGGCAAGCAGCTCGGCCTGACGGCGCCGCAATTCTTCTTCGCCTCGCAGCGCCAGCTCGCCGACACCGCCTATGCCGGCGACGTCGTCGGCATTCCCAACCACGGCACGCTCCGGATCGGCGATACGCTGACCGAGGGTGAATCGCTGGTCTTCCAGGGCGTGCCGAACTTCTCGCCGGAGATCCTGCGCCGCGTGCGTCTGGAAGACGCGATGAAGGCGAAGAAGCTGAAGGAAGCCCTGCAGCAGATGGCCGAAGAAGGCGTCGTCCAGCTGTTTTCGCCGGAAGACGGCTCGCCGGCCATCGTCGGCGTCGTCGGCGCCCTGCAGCTCGACGTCCTGAAGGAGCGGCTGATGGCCGAATACGGCCTGCCGGTCTCCTTCGAAATGTCGCGTTTCTCCGTCTGCCGCTGGATCTCGTCCGATCAGCCGGCCGATCTCGAAAAATTCCTCACCGTCAAGCGCGGCGATATCGCCCGCGATCTCGACGGCGACCCGGTCTTCCTCGCCCAGGACGGCTTCTCGCTGCGTTACGAGTCAGAGCGCCATCCGGCAATCAAGATGGTCGCGATCAAGGAATATCACGCCGCCAAGGCGGCGTGATACTAAAGCCCCGAATGCTGTGGTGAGGCTCGCTGGTAAGCGGTCGCTGCGGCATTGACATTTGCGCGTCATCGAGCCCAGTCAGGCAGCGAAAAAGCCGTTGGGGTCCTGCGGCTATTTTTCCCGCATCGCTCGGCGGAAGTTCTGGGCGATCGGCTCAGCCAGATATGAAAGCACGGTGCGAGCACCCGTCCGGATCATCGTTTCGCTCGACATGCCGGGCATCAGCTTGCGGCCCTCCAGCTTGGCGAGTTCGCTCTTGTCGATCACCACGGTCGCGGCGAAATAAGGTGCACCGCTACGCTCCTCCGTCATCCGGTCAGCCGACACGACCTCCACGACGCCGTCGAGCGGCGGGAGGCTGTAGCGGGCGAAGGCCGGGAAACTGACGCGCGCGAGCTGTCCGGGGGCGATCGTTTCGACGTCCTCCGGCCTGACCATGGCCTCGACCACGAGTTGCTGTCCGAGCGGCACAACGGTCATCAGTGTCTCGCCGGGTTTTACGACACCACCCGCCGTGTGGACCTTCAGGTCCATGACGATGCCGTCAACGGGGGCGACGACATTGGTACGGGCAAGCACGTCCTTGGCGGAACGCTCCTCCTGTCTGAGGTCGAACAACTCCGCCTCGACCTTGCTCAACTCTTCGACAGCCTCGTTGAGCCGCACCGTGCCGAGGTTCAAGATCTGCATGTCGATCTCGGCCATGGCGCTTTTGGCGCGAGCGATGGCCGCAACGTTGGTGGCGCGCTCCCCCTCGATCTCCCGCTGTTGCCGTCTGAGCATCAGGTTCCGCTCGCGCGTGACCAGCCCACGCTTGATCAGGCTTTCAAGGTCTTTGGTTTCGCCCTCGAGTGCTTCGATCTGCTTGTCCTCGGTGACGATAAGCCCCTCCAGTCCCGTTATCTCTTCCTCGGTCTGGTGACGGCGCTGGCTGAGAATTTCCCGCTCGTCCTTCAGGTTGTCGTGCTTCGCGGCGAACACGTCACGCTGTGAGGCCACCGCGTCCTTTGCGGCTTTGTCGCGGTTTGCGAGCAATGCCGGATCAAACTCGATCTCGGCCTTGCCGTCACGCTCAGCCCTGAGACGAGCGGCAAGCGACTCACGCGTTGCTATCCGGTTCTGGATCAGGTCAAGCCTCGCCTTTGCCGGTGTGTTGTCGAGCTGGATGAGGACCTTGCCCGCCTTGACGATATCACCGTTGGCGGCGTGCAGCTCTGCGATGATGCCGCCCTCGAGGTGCTGGATGAGCTTGCGGTCGCCGGCAACCTTGATCACGCCCGGTGCCACGGCGGCGCTATCCAATGGTGCAAGCGTCGCCCAGCCCCCCGCCATGCCGAAGAACAGGAACATGATCGCGAAGCCGGTGAACGTCACGCCGGTGAGACGCAGGGGGACCGGTGCGGCGGGCGGCGAAACGGGTAGCGGAACGACCTTCATATCCTGCATGTCTGTTTTCTTTTCCTGGCTTATTTCGCCACTATGGTCGGAATCTGGCTAACCTTGCGGGCGCGCGCGGCGAGCTCATTGAAGACATAGTCGCGTGGACCGAAGAGGTCCTGTTGGCCCCGGTTGAGGATCAATATCTTGTCAACCGTCTCCATGATGTTCGGTCGGTGCGCGATCAGGATGACAGTCGTGCCTGTCGCCTTGACCGTGCTGAGGGCGGCGATCAATGCCTCCTCACCCTCGCGGTCGAGGTTGGAATTGGGCTCGTCCAGGATAATGAGGGCCGGGTTGCCGTAGAGTGCTCGCGCCAACCCGATGCGTTGGCGCTGTCCGCCTGACAGGACCGCGCCGGATTCGCCGATCTCGGTGAGGTAACCCTTCGGCAATCCTTTGATTAGTTCGTGAACTCCCGCCAGCCGTGCGGCCTTGACCACCTTGTCGAAGACCATTGGGCTGAGCTTTGCGAAGCGGCAGATGTTTTCCGAGACAGTACCTGCGAAGAGCTCAATGTCCTGCGGCAGGTAACCGACATAGTGACCACGGTCTTCTGCCGCCCATTGGGCAACGTCCATGCCATCAAGTAATGCACGGCCTCCGGATGGACGCCAGGCACCGGCCAGTATTCGCGCCAGACTCGTCTTGCCGGCCGCGCTCTGGCCGATCAGCGCCATCGATTCACCCGGCTCGAGGTGGAAGTCGATCCCTTTCAGGATAGGCTCGCCGCCCTGTCGGGCAAGCACAATATTGTCGGCCTCAAACCTGCCTTTCGGTCGTGGGAGTGGCAGAACCGGTGTGGCCTCCGGGTGCTGGCCGGCGACTGCGGCGAGACGCTTGTAAGCGGCACGCGCGCCGACCGTCGCCTTCCACGTGCCGATCGCCTGTTCGACAGGCGACAACGCGCGACCCATGAGGATGGAGGCGGCGACCATGATGCCGGGTGAAGCCTCGTTGCGCAGGACGAGATAGGCCCCAAGGCCGAGTATCCCCATCTGCAGGGCCAGCCGGTGACAGCGGGCGATGGCGGAGATGATGCCGCCGCGGTTGGCGGCAAGCACCTGGCCCCTGTTTGCCTCGTCCTGCTGCGTTTTCCAGCCCTCCATCAAGGGCTTCAACATCCCCATCGCCTGGACGACCTCGGCATTGCGGATTGCGGCCTCAGCCTGGACATAGGCGCGCGACTGTGCGCCTGCCGCCTCGATCAATGGCTTGCGGGTCAGCCATTCGTTGAGCAAGGCCAGCGCAAAGAGCACCGCCCCGCCGCAAAGCGCCAACCAGCCCAGCCACGGATGCATGAAGAATATGGCGGCGAAAAACAGCGGCGCCCAAGGCGCGTCAAGGATCGGGAAGATGCTTGGGCTGGTGAAGAAATTTCGGACTTGATCGAGGTCGCGCAGCGGACGGGCGTTGACCTGGCCGGGCGCTGAGGCGGCATATTCCACCGATGCCGTCAGCAGAACCGGTGCCAGACGCGCGTTCATCCACGATCCGACGGTTGCCAGAAGGCGGCCGCGCACCACCTCCAGCCCCGCCATAGCCGCAAGTGCGCCCGCCGCCATCAGCGACAGCATTGCCAACGTCTCCAGACTGTGGCTGGACAAGACGCGGTGGTAGACCTGCAGCATGTAAAGTGCCCCGGTCAGCATCAGCACATTGATGCCGCCGCTGAACCAGATAAGCGGTCGGATCGCCCGCCTGGCTTCTTTCATCACCACCTGAAGCGCCGGGGGCGGCTGTTTGGTTTTCATCTTTCCAGCTCTGGTACTCGAGATGACACGTCATGCAATGGCAGAACGGGGGCAGCTTTCGCTGCCCCGCTGGTCGTATGTCAGGCGACGTCAACAAGGATGTGCTGCATCGCTGTCTGATCGCCATCGGCGTCCTCCACCTGGAAGGCGAAGTCGAGGTTGGCGTTCGGCGTCTCGGTCACGGTCGAGGTGAAGCCGATGTCGGTGATCTTCAGCACGTCGTTATCGGTGGCGTCGAAGTTCACCAGACCGCCGATCGCATTGCTGCCGCCATTGGCGCCGGTCGCCTTCACCAGGTCGATCGCCGTATTGTTGCCGGTGATCCCGTTGCCCGACTGCATGATCTGCGCGCCCTGCAGCACGTAGTCTTCGCCGGCGGCGTTGTAGTCGTTCTGCTCGACGATCACGAGGCCGTCATTTTGATCGAGCGTGAACTCGCTGCTGTAGGCGGTCGGGACCTGGCCTGTCTTGTAGATGTCGTCATTCGACACATACATGGCTCGGGTGATCGTCGTGTTGTCGTCCGCGGTGCCGGCGATATTGTCTGCGCCGTTTTTGTCGATCAGATTGAGGATCAGCATCAGGTCCTCGCTATTGCCGATGCCGTCGAACTTGATGGCCATCGTGCCGGCGGTCGCCGTCGGGGTCGTGGCCTCGTTGGCGATGCCGACATTGCTGTTGAAGAACCGCAGCGTCAGCAGTTCGTCCTTCTGGATCGTGTCGCCGGCAACACCGTTGGTGTTCTGCGTCGCAGACACCCATGTTTCATTGGTGTTGCTGACCATCTCGTGACCGCCCACGGTAAACGTGGAGTCAGCGGATGACCCCTCGCCATCGATCGTCAAGCTGAATGGGTGGGATCTGTCGATCGCGTTGCCCGTGAACTGTACGTAGAAGTCTTCATCATCAGGCGTGTTCGGGTCATCCGCCTGCAAGCGTTCCACCACGATCTGCGGATGGCCCGTATTGCCCGTGGGCTCTTTGGACAAGAGCTGACTGGTGTGGAGAATGTCGAAGCTGAAGCCTTCGAGCGGGTCGGTCAGGTTGACGGTATAGGTGTCGGCGGCCTTGTCGATGACGAGGGTGCCGCCCGCCGTGCCCGCCTGGACGCCGGCTGCCGGATCCTTGTCGTAGGTGAAGGTGAAGTTGAACGTCGTCGAGGTGAGGCTCTCCGACGCCAGCGTCACGTTCGAGGTGACGAGATTGCCGCCGCCACCGCCGGTAATCGTGCCGGTCAGTCCGATCTGGACGCCGCCGGTGACGCCGTCCTGGTCGACAAAGTCGGATCCACCACCGGTGTAAAAAGCTGCCGGGTGGACATCCGCTCCGATATTGTAGCCGAAGTCGCCGCTGGCCTGGGCGTTGAGCGCGTTGGCCAGGGTCTCGTGTTGAATGCCGGCGAGACCTGGGTTGCCGTCGAACGGCTTGGTGATCGTCGGCCCGTCATCCTCGAAGTTGAGGTTCTGGCCGATATTGCGGGTGGCCGCGGCCTGATCGCCGTCGCCGTCGGTGATGGTCGCCGTCAGCGTGACGAGGTCGGCGGCCGCCAGGGTCCTGCTGTCATCCGGGTTGGTTGCGTCGGCATGGACGACCGCCCGCGCCTGGTCGAGGCTGACGAGACCGGCAGCGGTGACGCTGACGGTGAAGACGACCGGTCCACCGGCTCCGGCGCGGCCGACGACATTGCCGCCTTCGAGGAAGAGCAGCACGGACTGGCCGGTTTCGGTGTCGGTGAGGCCGCTGACATTGGTGATCTGGCTGATGCCGAGCGCATAGGCGACGGCGCCGCCGTCCGCGCCGGCATTCGAGGTGAAGGAGGTCGCGAAGCTGTCGCTGGCATTGGTGGCCAGGACGGTCTCGTCGACCGTCAGTTGCGGCGGGGTGCCGGTTGCCGTGATCGTCGGCCCGTCATCCTCGAAGTTGAGGTTCTGGCCGATATTGTGCGTGGCTGCCGCTTGATCGCCGTCGCCGTCGGTGATGGTCGCGGTCAGGGTGACGAGGTCGGCGGCAGCCAGGGTGATGCTGTCGTCGGGGTCGCTGGCATCGGCATGGACCACGGCCCGTGCCTGGTCGAGGCTGACGAGGCCAGCAGCGGTGACGCTGACGGTGAAGACGACCGGGCCTCCGGCTCCGGCGCGGCCAACGACATTGCCGCCTTCGACGAAGAGCAGCACGGACTGGCCGGTTGCGGTGTCGGTGAGGCCGCTGACATTGGTGACCTGGCTGATGCCGAGCGCATAGGTGATGGCACCGCCGTCGGCCCCCGCATTCGAGGTGAAGAAGGTCGCGAAGTCGCCGCTGTCATTGGTTGCCAGGACTGTCTCATCGACCGTCAATTCGGGCGGGCTGCCGGTTGCGGTAATGCTTGGCCCGTCATCGTCGAAGTTGATGAAGGAGCCAACCTCCTCATTGTAGGCGTTGCTTACCTCACCACCATAATGCACCTCTTTGACATCGAAAAAGTCCTTCTCGGTGTCGATATTTTTGATGGTGAAGCGATCGAAGGTTCCGCCAGCTCCGCCTGCGGTCGTGAAGTCGATCGTCACGCCCTCGCCGACATCCTCGAGGATCAGTCCAGTGCCGGCCAGATTGACCGTGATGCCGAGCTCAGCGGCTGTTTTTGTCACACCGTTCAGCTTGAACGTCACGCCGGTGATGTTGATCTCGGCATCGTTGTCGTCAGTGGGGAAGGCAGCGCCTTCTACGTTGTCATCATTGTTATAGGCGTGGATCTCGATGTCGGCGACGGTGCTGGTCGGCGTCGACTGCGAGATCGAGAAGCCGGCGGTGGAGACGTTCTCGAGGTGGGAGCCGTAGTCGGGCGCGGTTGGCGTGTTGGTGAAATCCTTGCCGGCGCTCTGGGTGCCGCCGGTGATCAGGTCAATCTGGAGCTCGCGGCCGAAGCGCACGTCTTGCGATGCGACACCCAGGCCTTGGGTGCTGACGTTGACTTCCGCCTGCACGCCATTGTCGTGAGCTGTGACGAGGATCTTCTGGGGGCTGGCTGCGTCGGCGTCGAGAATATACCAGTTGTTATGTCCGGACGGTGCGTCGCCAAGCTGGCTGAAATTGACCACCGAGGTTCCACTGACCGACGCAAACACCTTGTTCGTCAGATCGATGCGGTCGTCGGCATTGGTCGCATCCGTATGGAACAACGGCACGTACTGGACCGTGTACAGGTCCGCAGCGGCGCCACTGCCGATCAGCGCCAGCGAGAAGGCGAGCGGCCCGGTTTCAACGGGCTCGGTGAGCGGGTTAGAGGTACCGATGACGCCGATCACCACGTTTGGACGTGTCGGATCTTGGAACAGCCAGACGTAATTGCCGTCAACGGTGCGAATGCCGCTGTTGATGCCGACCGTGGTGGAAAACGGAGTCCCGGAGGCGTTCTGGGTGAGAACGACCGAGGTGATGGTTTCCCCGGCGCTCGCCGAGGCCACGACGAAATTGCTCTGGTAGGCGACCTCCGGTGAGGTCAGCCCGCCGGTAACGTCAAGGCCTAACAAATATTGCAGCGTGGTATTGGCGTTGTGCGGCGGTGTGGCAGGGTTGATATCGTCGTCGGTCAGACCGGTGGTCTCGTCGATGATGATGTCCTGGGTCGTGATGTCGAGTGCCATGGAGTTTCTCCCTCGGTTTCAATCGCATTGAGAGAAGGGACCAAGTCCGGATGCCGGAATGCACCCGCTTAGTCTACCTCCTTGCGCATTGATTTTAAGGCGCTCAATGACGACTATTGATTCGCCGATCGAGAGCGCTGGTCCATTCTCAGTTGGAAGGTATTAGGACTAAAGTCCGTAACTACGCTAAGACTAAAGTCCATACGCATAGCTGAATAATAACAACTCTGAAGTTAATTACGCAAATGTGCAAGACAGAGTTGGTAAAATTCAGAAAAGGCCGTTGAATACTATATCGACCTATCGCGTCCGTGACGCGAATCTCTCCCCAACTCTATCTATACTGCAAATTAACCTAATATGCACTTAGCCAGTTTGAGCTACAGACCGAAGCTGTATCAAACTACATTGGACCCTTCTATTTGTTCGTAGAGGAATACATCGCATTTCATGTTTTACTGAGTGCTGGTGGGAGACCCGGGGCGGGGCGAATAGTCGAACAAACGAGGCGATGGTTGGGATAGGAAGAGGCGAAAGTGGGATTTGAAGCACGAGCGAGCGACGACTTGCAGTCTCGCCGGAAGACGCCTCGCCGGCGATCGTTGGTGCCCTGCAGCTCGAAGTGCGGCTGATGGCCGAATACGGCCTGTCTCCTTCGAAATGTCGCGTTTCTCCGTCTGCTGCGCATGGGCGGAGCGTTATCCGCCAAACCGCTCCGCCAGGAAGTCGACCACGGCGCGCACTGCCGGCAGCTGGCCACGCCGATGCGGCATCAGGATCGTCGTCTCGATGCTGCCGGCCGTCCATTCCGGCAGCACCCGCACCAGCCGCCCGTCCGCCAGCGCCTTGCGGCAGACGGATGTCGGCAGGCAGGTAATGCCGAGCCCCGACATGGCCATTTCCATCAGGACATAGGGCTCATCCGCGGCCATGACGGAATGCAGCCCGACGAGAACCTCGTCGCCGCCCGAATAAAGCCGCCACTGGTCCTCCGTCAGGCTGGTCATGATCGTCGCGTGCTGTGCCAGATCCTCCGGCCGGCGCGGTTGCCCATGGGCATTCACATAATCCGGCGAAGCGAGAATGAAGAAAGGATGGCTGGCGAGCTTCCGCTGCACCAGCGCCGAATCCGGCAGTGGCCCGCGATGGCTGCGCAGCGCGATGTCGAACCCTTCCTGGACGATATCAACGAAACGGTCCGTCACATGCACGGAGAGCCGGAGCTTCGGATAGCGCGCCGCCAGCGCCGGCAGATGCTCCGTCAAGGTAAACTGCGCCGTCGGTACCGAGGCGGTCAGGCGAACGCTGCCGGCGGGTTCGGCCAGATGCCGCCGCACGATGCCCTCGGCCATCTCCGCTTCGATGATCGAGGCCTGGGCATGCTGAAAGAATTCCCGGCCGAGCTCGGTCAGCGCGAAGCTTCGCGACGTGCGCTGGATCAGCCGGACGCCAAGCCGTGCCTCCAGCTCGGCAACCCGCTTGCTCACCGTCGATTTCGGAATGCCGAGATGCCTTGCAGCGGCCGTAAAGCTGCCGCTGTCGACGGCCTGCACGAAAAGATGGAGGTCGTTGAGGTTGAAAAGCGCCATCGTCAGCTTCCAGATATGTGGACATTGCGATGCAATTATAGCCTCTGTCGCATGATCGTCCACATCTCCACATTGATCTCGTCCAAACGGGTTCAATTCTGAAAGGAACGATTGATGTCACCCATATTGTTTTACGGCGTCCCGGAGGGCTGCTCCTTCGGCTCGATCGTCGCGCTGGAATGGTCCGGCCTGCCTTATCGGCTCTGCCGCGTCGAGATGCCGGAAATAGTCTCCACCGAAGAATATAAGCGGATCAACGCGGTCGGCGAAACGCCGTCGCTGCTGCTCGAAGATGGCAGGACGATCAGCGAAAGCATAGCGATCTTGCACCATATCGGCGCCCGCACGATCGGTAGCGGTCTGGGTTTTGTGCAGGGCTCGGCGGATTTCGATCGGCTGAACCAGATGCTGGCCTTTCTCAATACCACCTTCTTCCAGGCCTTCGGCCCGCTCTGGTACGCGATCGAGCATCCGCTGGAGCCGCAGCAGAAGCAGGCCCTCACGGCCTATGGCATCGCCGCGGTCGAAAAGGCACATCATACGCTGGAGCGTCTGCTCGATGGCCGCGAATGGCTTCTCGGCAATGGCCCAAGCCTGGCGGACGCCTATTTCGTCGGCATCGCCCGCTGGAACGATTTTCACAAGGTGGTCGACCGCCGGCAGTTTCCTGGTCTGCATCGCCTCTATGAGCGCATGCAGCAGGAGCCGGCCGTGCGTTTTGCCCATGCGATCGAGCATCGGCAGGAGGCGAAAAGCAGCGGCGGTTTCCGCGGCGAGGTCGATCTGGCCGAGGCGCTTGGCCGGTTGAGACAGGCGGCCTGATCGTCACAGCCATCGCACCCCTCGGGGTGCGATGGCCAATGTGCCGGTCAGCCGGCAGCGATGATCTCGATCTCGACCAGCCAGTCGTCACGCAGCGTTTCGACGATGATCGCCGTGGTCGGCACAGCGCGGCCGCCAAGCGCCCGAAGACGGGCATTCTGGTTCGCTTCCACAAAGGCGCCGTCGCGGAGATAGCTCGTCAGCCGCACGATATTGTCCACCGTCATATCAGCGGATGTGAGGATGGCGCGCAGATTGGACCAGATGAGGTCCAACTGGCCTTCCAGATCGGCGGCTGCCATTCCCTCTTGATCGAGGCCCATCGTGCCGCTGACGAAGAGCAGCCTGGATGGAAACTTGATCTCCACCGCATGGATGTAATCAGGGCTGGCCGGATAGACCCCGCTTGCCGGATTGCGCGCGATCATCTCCATGAAATTTCTCCCGTTCCGAATACTCTGTTGAATAATGGCAGTATCGGCGATTATTCTTCGGCAGAAAGGGGATTTGCGGAATGGCGAAAAATACAGACGATCTTCGGCAGAGACGGCCCCAGCAGCCGGTCATCGATGCCTTCGACCGAAGGATATTAGCCGCGCTCGCCGCCGACAGCAGCCAGAGCTATGCCAGGCTTGGCGAAGTGGTCGGCCTCTCGGCGCCGGCCGTGCATGAGCGTGTGCGCCGACTGAGACAATCCGGCGCCATCAAGGGCGTGCATGCCGCGCTGGATGGCGCAGCCCTCGGCAAGCCGCTGCTTGCCTTCGTGCATGTGGAGGCGGCGGGCTGGGGCAAGAGCGAGCGGCTGATGCAGGTCCTGCAGTTTCCCGAGGTCGAGGAGATGCATTCGGTCGCCGGCGACGCCAGCGTTCTCTTCAAGGTCCGCACCGCCAGCCCGCAGGCCTTGGAAGCTTTTCTCGCCCAGATCCACGCCGTTCCCGGCGTCACCGGCACCCGCAGCTATATCGCCCTATCCACCTATCTCGAGCGTCCGGTACAGGCCGGCGTGACCGATCGCTGGCCGGACATGCCTCGGCCGGAATAAAGGCGGGATGTTAAGCTGACGCCAGCCTAATCCTCGCCCTCGAAGCGCGGAATCGTTTCGATATTCTCCACCCCGGGCAGGGCTGAGCGGCACCATATCTGTTTCTTCGGCGCCAGTTCCCGCCGCTGGTCGATGCTGCCGACGCGGATGCCGATCGCGCCGCCTTCGCGGTCCGTGCGGTAGAGCGGCGATCCGCAATTCGGGCAGAAGAATTGCCGGCTGAGACCACCGCTGTCGCCATATTTTGCATAGGCTCTTGGGTCACCTGACGTGAGCGTGAAACTTCCCGGCCGCGCCGGCGCGGTGATGCGATAGGCCGCGCCCGTCAGCCGCTGGCAATCGGTGCAATGGCAGATCGAGACCCGCTCCGGATCGATCTCCGCCTGATAGCGTATCGCGCCGCAGTGGCATCCTCCGGTAATATGCATCGGCAAGTCCCCAAAGCATGTCGCGCAATGTACAGCGGTTTAGTCCGCCGGCTGAGCGGCCAAATGTGTGGCGTAGAAGGCCTTTGCATCGGCCGTGAAAGCGGCCCGCTGTTCAGCTCTTGTATAGAACATATGGCCGCCGCGATAAAGCTTCAGTCCGACACGGCCGCCGGCGAGCGAGGGCGGCAGATGGTCGACCACGTAGCGGCTGACGCCATAAGGCGTCACCAAATCGCTGTAGCCATGTGCGATCAGCAGATGGAAGGCCGGGTTCGCCGCGAGCAGCTGCCGGATGTCGTCGGTGGCGCTGGCCTGGAAGCGCGATCCGCCGCCGCGCCCGCCGCCCCATTCCCAGCGCCGGCTGATATCGCCATCGAGCAGCGAATAGGTCATCTCGGTCCTGAAACCGAGTTCGTTGCGGGCATAGTCGGCGAAAGCCCCGCCATAGGCGCGGGTGAAACCGTCGAGGATGGCGTCGTCGCCGCGATCGTAATCCGATTCCGGATATGGATCGGGTGCTGCAAAGGAGGCGTCGTAAGAGCTCATCACCTCGCCGCTGCCCTCATCTGAATGTTTGACGTAGGAGCTGCCGAGGAAGCCGCGATTGCGGGTGACGATATCCTCGGGAATGCCCGTCAGCCGAGCGATCCTGCCATAGAAGGCGGCGGCCTCGGCACCCGTCGGCGGCGGCCCGGCGAGCGTTGTCAGATAGTCCCCGAGCGCGAAGGTCTCGGCTGCCTTCTGCTTCTCTTCGTCAAAGGCGTTATGCCGGTCGAGTTCGGCTGCGGCGAGCGACGGCAGCTCCAGCGCTGCACCGAGCGGAAACTGATCGGCATTGAACATCAGCTGACCCTCGAGCAAGGGGGAAAGCATCACCGCACCGGCGACGATGATGCCCTGGCTTTCCTGCAGTGCCGAGGCGACCTTGGCGGCGCGAAAGCCGCCATAACTTTCGCCGAGAAGATATTTAGGCGAGTTGGAACGGTTGTTGTGCGCGACATAGAGCGCGATCGCCTTGGCGATGCTCTGGGCGTCGGCACTGACGTTATAATAACTGGTGGCGTCGTCCGCCTTCGCCGTCCGGCTCCAGCCGGTGCCGATCGGATCGATCAGCACGAGATCGGTGAAATCGAGCCAGCTTTGCGGGTTATCGATCAGTTTCGCATTGGCGCCGTCGCGTCCATCCGGCCCGAAGTCGAGCACTTTCGGCCCGACCAGCCCGAGATGCAGGAAGGCGGACGCGGCGCCCGGCCCGCCGTTGAAGGCAAAGGTCAGAGGCCGGTTCTGCCCGCCATCCCTTGCGACATAGGCGGTGTAGAAGATCGCGCCGGTCTGCGCCCCATCCTGGCCGAAGAGATCAAGCGTGCCGGCAGTGGCGGTATAGGCAATCTTCCGGCCGCCGATCGTCAACGCGTGCTCGGTGACGGAGTCGGCCGGCAGCAGTCTCAGCACGCCGTCTCGCGCGACGCTCTGGTCATTCGCCCTCGGTGGATCGCTTTCCTGCGCATGGGAAAGGGCAGGTGCCAGCGACGCCATGAACGCGGCGAGCAGAAACAGGGTTCGTATGCGCAAGATATCTCCTCCGGCGTTGGGAAATGAGAGGCTGAGATAGCGTAGCATCGGCGGCCGACGACCGGCATCAAGAGATGGTGATGGATAGGTGAGCGAAGGGCTCAGCCGTTCCGTTCGACCGCATGGACGTTGATTTCCACCGCCCGGCCGGCCTTCCAGCCGTTGACCGCCGCGCCGAGCCCGAGCGCGACGAAGAGGGCGGCGCACCAGGAAAAGCTGCCGGTCCAGCCGCGGATGAGGCCGACGATGAGCGGGCCGATGGCGGCGAGCAGATAACCGACGCATTGCGCCATGCCGGAAAGATGGGCGGCGACATCGGGATCGCGCGAGCGCAGCACGATCGTCGTCATCGCCGCCGCAATCAGCCCGCCCTGGCCGATGCCCTGCAGCACCGCCCACAGCCAGACCGTCGAAAGCGGCGCGAAAAGCAAGCCGAGCAGGGCGGTGACGGCAACGCCGCAGAGGCTCGCATTGATCAGCCGCTGGTCCCGGCCGCGCACGGCGATATGCGGCACGATCAGGCAGGATGCCGCCTGCACCATCACCGACAGCGAAACGATCGCTCCGGCGGTGACGCCGTCGAGCCCGCGTTCGCGTAAGATCGGAACCAGCCAGCCGAAGACGCAATAGGCAAGCGCGGATTGCAGCCCCATGAACAGCGTGACCTGCCAGGCGAGCCGGTCGCGCCAGAGGCCTTTGACGTGGAAGCCATTTCGCCTTGCCTGTCTGCCGCTGCGCAGAACCTCAGGCAGCCAGAGCAGGCTAACGATGAGGGCGGGCAGAGCCCAGGCGGCGAGCGCACCCTCGAGAGAGCCGCCGAGTGCGTGCTCGATCGGCAGCGTCAGCCCGGCGGCACTGGCCGCCCCGGCGCAAAGCGCCATCGTATAGAAGCCGGTCATCAGCGCGGCGCGCCCGGCAAAATCCCGCTTCACCAGCCCCGGCAGCAGCACGTTGCCGACGGCGATGCAGGCGCCGGCAAGGGCCGTGCCGATGAAGAGCAGCGGTATGGAGGAAAGCCCGCGCAAACCAGTACCGAGCGCCAGAAGCAGGAGAACGCCGAGCAGCGTGCGTTCCGTGCCGAAGCGCTGGGCAAGACGCGGCGCAAGCGGCGAGAAGGCGCCGAGGCAGACGACCGGAAGCGTCGTCAGCAGGCTGGCGCCCAGCGCGCTCAGGCCGAGCTCCGAGCGGATTTCCGGCAGCAGCGCCGAGGCGCTGGAGAAGACCGGGCGCAGGTTGAAGGCGATCAGCACCAGGCTGGCGCCCAGCAGAAAACGATCCGCAACTCCCCGCACCAGCGTTGCCAGCGGCGGCGGAAGGCTGCCGGCCTCGGCATCGATCAGCAGTTCGTCGGCCGCCTCAAGCGTGCTGACGGCATGGTTGGCAGGCGTGTTCATGACAGGATCATCCGCTCGAGCGCGGCAAGAACCGGCGCCATGAAGCGCCGCACCGCCGCATCCGCCTTGTCGGGATCGCCGGTTTCGATGGCGTCGACGATATCGGCATGCGCCTGCATATCGGGTTCCGGAATGTCCTTGCCGAGCGTCGCCGCGATGGTGTCGGCGATCGAGGCCGAGAAGAAATCGTAGATCTCGATCATCGCCCGGTTGCCCGAAGCGGCGATGATGGCCTTGTGAAAGGCAAGGTCGCGTTCGATGAAGGCGGCTTGGTTGCCGCCGTCGTAATTGCCGCGTTCGGCAAGCAGCCTGCGAAGCCCGGCAACCGTCTCCGGCGTCTTGCGGATCGCCGTCAGCCGCGCGGCCTCGACGTCGAGCGCCAGGCGCGCCTCGAACTGGTCGCGCAGGCTGGCGCGCCGCGCCATCGTCAGCGGCCGGCCGGCATCGCTGGTCGCGCGGACATAGGTGCCCGAACCCTGCCTTGTTTCGAGATAACCCTGGGAGACGAGGACCCGCACCGCCTCGCGCACCGTGCCGCGGCTGATGGACAGCATGGCCGACAGCGAGGCTTCATTCGGCAATTTCTCGCCGACCGCCCAGCGTTTGCCGAGAATGTCGCCGCGGATCGCCTCGATCGCCTCATCGGCGAGATTGGTCTTGCTGAGCGCTCGCATCTCACTACTCATAAAGTCATCAGATGACTTTATGAGTAGTGAGATTTCGATCTTCCGTCAACGCCTGGCATCAAGACAATGAAGACATCAAGACAATAAAAAAGGGCCGCCTCGGCGACCCTTTCCATGAGTTTGGCCTCAAACTGGCCTGGACTGTCTAGGCAGCCCCAGGAAGGCGGGGATTAGAGCGAGGGCTGCCTCGCCTTCGTCACCTCTTCCATGCCCGTTACGAGGTCCGAAATCTCATTAGACATTGGATCACCTTCCTTTCGTTCTGTTGCTGATGGCTTAAAGTTAGGCCGATTCTTTCGAGATGCAAGCAAAAATGCACGCATGCACTGATTAGAGGAATACGGGTGTTCACGAGAGAACACAGTTATTTGCCGAATTTGAAGAGGCTAAACGTCAAGAAACCGTCATGTTTGGCTTGCAAACCGGCCGCGCGTTAATCTGTTGTTAGCTGCGTCGTTCGACAATTTCAGCATTCCCGCCGGCGCGGCGGCGGGTTCCGGAGCAAGAAAGCCATGTGTCGCTGGGCAGCCTATCGCGGAGATCCTCTCTATCTCGAGGAACTGGTATCTTCGCCCGCCCATTCCCTGATCGAGCAGTCGCATTGCGCCACCCGCGCCAAGACGGCGACGAATGGCGATGGCTTCGGCATCGCCTGGTATGGCGACAGGCCCGAACCCGGCCGCTACCGTGATATCCTGCCCGCATGGTCGGATTGCAATCTGAAGAGCCTGGCGCGGCAGATCCGTTCGCCGCTCTTCCTCGCCCATGTCCGCGCTGCCACAGGCGGCGGCACGCGCCGCGACAACTGCCACCCCTTCACCCATGGCACCTGGTCCTTCATGCATAACGGCCAGATCTCCGGCTTCGAGCGCCTGCGCCGGCCGATGGAGGCGATGCTCGACGACGAGTTGTTCAATGCCCGCGGCGGCACGACCGATTCCGAACTGATGTTCCTGCTGGCGCTGCAGTTCGGCCTGCGCGAGGCGCCGGTCGCCGCGATGGCGGAAATGATCGGTGCGATCGAGGACCTGGCCGAAAGTGTCATCGGCTCGATCCTGCTGCGTTTTACCGCCGCCTTCTCCGATGGCTGCACGCTCTATGCGATCCGTTATGCCACAGACCGCAAGGCGCCGACGCTCTATGCGTCTCCCGTCGGCGCGGGCTATTGCCTTGTGTCGGAACCGTTGAACGACGATGTCGATGCCTGGGCCGAAATTCCGGATGGCAGCGCCGTCACCGTCGGCAAAGACGGCATCGACGTCGCCGATTTCCGGCCGGAGAAGCGGAGCGCCTCCAAGCCGCTGCGCGTCGCTATCCCTGCCTGAGCCGCTCGACGCTAGCTGAGCCGCTCGCGATTAGCTGAACTGCTTGGCGATCAGTGCCGCGAGTCGTTCGGCGACCTCTTCCTTCGCCAGGTCGGGCCATTGCTCGACCCCGTCGCGGCGAACGAGTTTGACGCTGTTGCGGCTGCCGCCCATGATGCCGGTCGCTGGAGAAACGTCGTTGGCGACGATCATGTCGGCGCCTTTCCTTTCGAGTTTCGCCTTCGCATTGCTTTCGACGTCCTGCGTCTCGGCGGCAAAGCCGATCACCAGCTTCGGCCGCATCGTGTGATGGCCGACAGTCTTTAGGATGTCGGGATTCTCGGTCAGCGCCAGCGTCGGGATGGATTCGCCCGGATGTTTCTTCAGCTTCTGGTCAGCCGCCGAGGCGACGCGCCAGTCCGCCACCGCCGCGACCATCACCGCGATGTCGGCCGGCAGCGCCGCAAGCACGGCATCACGCATTTCCTCGGCCCGCTCGACATGCACGGTGCTAACGCCGACGGGGTCGGCGATCGTCACCGGTCCCGATACCAGCGTCACCTCCGCCCCGAGCTTTGCCAGGGCTGCGGCAATCGCATGCCCCTGCCGGCCGGAGGAGCGGTTGGCGATATAGCGCACCGGATCGATCGGCTCATGCGTCGGTCCTGACGTGACGATCGCCTTGCGTCCCTTGAGCGGCTTTTCTCCGTCGTCGAGCATGGTTTCGGCCGCAGCGACAATGTCAAGCGGTTCCGCCATCCGGCCAAGCCCGGCCTCCCGGTTTTCCGCCATCTCGCCGGCCGTCGGCCCGATGAAGCGGATGCCGTCGGCTCTCAGCATTGCCGCATTCCGCCGCGTCGCCGGATGCGTCCACATGGCGGGGTTCATCGCCGGTGCCGCCAGCACCGGCCTGTTCGTCACCAGGAGCACGGTCGAAGCGAGATCGTCGGCAAGCCCGTTCGCCATCTTCGCCATCAGATCGGCGGTGGCAGGGGCGATCAGCACAAGGTCGCAGTCGCGCGCCAGCCGGATATGACCGACATCCTGTTCGTCCTGTCGTGAAAACAGATCGAGGAAGACGTGATCCGCCGACAGCGCGCCGACGGCAAGCGGCGTGACGAATTCCTGCGCGCCTTTGGTCATGACTGGGCGCACGTTCGCGCCGCGCTCGCGCAGCCGGCGGATCAGGTCCAGGCTCTTATAGGCCGCGATGCCGCCCGAGATGATGAGGAGGATGCGTTTGCCGCTGAGAGCCATGGCCTTCTTCCCGTTGCCTTTTCTGACCGTTCTCGACCCTAAGCCTTTGGCGGAGAACATGCAATCGCGCCGACGACATGCCGAAGCCGGCAAGCAGCGCGGCAGTTGGTCTCCGCCGCGCTCGTGGGGTCAGAGGTTGCTCATCCCGCCGTCGATGATGAGTTCGCTGCCGACGATATAGGCAGCCTCATCGGAGGCGAGGAAGACGATCGTCTTGGCGACTTCACTCGGATTTCCGAAGCGACCGACGGGGATCTGGGCCTGGACCTGCTCTGCCATCGCCTTGGATTGAGCTTCCGAAGCGCCGAGCTTGCTGTAAAGCGGCGTGGCGATCGGACCGGGGCTGACGGCGTTGACGCGGATGCCGCGGCCGATCAGTTCGCCCGACAGTGTCTTGGCAAGCGTCAGCAGCGCGCCCTTCGTCAGCGAGTAGACGCTGGAGTTCGGCATGCCGATATGGGCGTTGATCGAGGTGTTGAGCACGATCGCGGCCTGCTTCGAAAAAATCGGCAGCAGCGACTGAATCAGGAAAAACGGTCCCTTGACGTTGATATCAACCGACTTGTCGAAGGCGGCTTCGCTCCACTGTTCCAGCGGCCCGAATTCGGCAACCCCGGCGTTGACGAAGAGGATGTCGAGCGTTCCGAAAGCCTCTCTCACACTATCGGCGACGGCCTTCTGGCCGGCCGCATTGCCGGCATCGGCCTGGATGACGGTGGCTTTGCCGCCAAGTTCGGCGCGGGCCGCCTCGACGCTTGCCGCGCTGCTGCCGGTAACGATGACGCGGGCGCCCTCGGCGATGAACTGGCGGGCGGTTTCGAGACCGATGCCGCTAGTGCCGCCGGTGATGAGAGCTGTCTTGTTCTGCAGGCGTGACATGATGAGTTCCTTTGACCGAATGTTGGGGCGTGGCCCGTTCTTGTTCAATGCGAGAATGCTCTGAAAAAAGCGGCGCGATAAGCCGGCGCGTTGAAGGATCATCAACCCGCAGCGGATAATCGCGCCGCGCCGTCTCAGGTGCGGGTGATCGAGGCGCCGCCGTCGACCAGCGATGCCGTGCCGGTGACGAAGCTCGCATCGTCGGAGGCGAGGTAGAGGACCGAGCGGGCGAGTTCTTCGGGTGTTGCGACACGCTTCAGCGCATGCAGATTGGTGACGAAGGCCTGCTTCTCAGGCGTGTCGTTCATGTCCCGATACATGTCGGTGTCAACAGCACCCGGCAGGATGGCATTGACGCGCACGCCCTGCTGGCCGAATTCGGCGGCAAGCGCCTGCGTCAGGCCGATCAGGCCGGATTTGCTGGCGGCATAGGCGGCGACACCCGGAAAGGCGAAGCTGTAGCCGACGAAGGTCGAGGTGAAGATCACCGAACCGCCGCCATTTTTCACCATTGCGCCGATCTGGTGCTTGGCGGCGAGGAAGGAGGCCGTCAGATTGATCGCCAGCGCCTCGCTGAAGCCTGCTTCCGAAACAGCGGTGCTCGCACCGGCTTCGCCAAGCGTGCCGGCATTGTTGAAGGCGATGTCGAGCTTGCCGTAATTCGTCACGGCGGCGGCGACCAGCGCCTTGTGATAGTCTTCCGAGCGCACGTCGCCGGCAATGGCGATGGCCTCGCCGCCCTCTGCCTTGATCTCCGCGACGAGGCGGTCGAGTTCGCCCTGGCGGCGGGCGCCGACGACGACCTTGGCGCCTTCGGCGGCAAAGAGCTTTGCCGTGGCGCGGCCGATGCCGGAGCTTGCGCCGGTGACGATCGCGACCTTGTTATTCAAGCGGTTCAAGGTTCCATCTCCTGGTGTTTTGAGGTGAGGCGGCCCCTGCCGCCCCTTTCGATGAAGGGAAGATGGCATTTTCCTTTCGTTCGGATTAGTCTCCAGATCGGGGAACTCGAATTCGGAAAATCCGAACGATGATCAGGATCGAAGGCATTGCGGCGTTCGTCGCCGTGGTCGAGGCGGGCTCGGTCAGTGAAGCGGCCCGGCGCCTGCGGCTGTCGAAATCCGTCGTCAGCGAAAGGCTGGCGGAACTGGAGAAGTCGCTCGGCGGCATGCTGCTGCACCGAACGACGCGCAGGCTCACTTTGACGGAGGATGGCACGGTCTTCCTGGAGCGCGCCGCGCGCATCGTGCGCGAGATCGAGGAGGCCGCGGCCGATATGGCCGAGCGGCGCGGAACGCTGTCCGGCCCGATCCGCATCGCCGCTCCCGTCACCTTCGGCCGCATGCATCTCGGCCCGGCGCTCTATCCCTTTCTAGCCGAGCATCCCGAGATCGAACTGACCCTCGATATCGATGACCGACGCGTCGATGCCGCCTCGGACGGTTATGATGCCATCATCCGCAATGGTCCGATCGCCGATAGCCGGCTGGTCGCCTGGAAGCTCGCGCATAGCCGCCGCCTTCTCTGCGCCTCGCCGGATTATCTCGCTTGCCAGGGAATGCCGTCGTCGCTTTCCGATCTCAACAGCCACCGCGGCATCTTCTACACCAATCGCGGCGTTGCCGACTGGCGCTTCCAGACGCCCGACGGTGCGATCGTCGTCCGCGCGAAACTGGCGCTCGGCATCAACAATGGCGATATGCTCCGCGACGCCGCGATTGCCGGTCTCGGTATCGCGCTGCTGCCTGCCTTCATCGCCGGCCCGGCCATCCGCGAGGGCCGGCTTGCCGAAATCGACGTCGGCCATAGGCCGGAGGCCGAATTCATCTACATGGCCCATCCCGAAGGCCGAAATCCCTCCGCCAAGCTTCGCGCCATCGCCGATCATCTGAAGAAGAGCTTCGGCGATCCGCCCTATTGGGATCCAGCGGGTTAACTCATGTACTCAGGAGGCTGATCAGGTTCTCGGTGACCGGCGAGCGGTGTGTTTTCAGGACTGCCAGCGCCAGGCGCGCCACGGCCGGCGGCCCTTCGATCGGCCGGTAGGCCACGCCTTCGAGCTTGATCTGCGAAATCGAAGCCGGCACGATCGAGACGCCAAGATCGGCCGCCACCAGATTGACGACGGAGGAAATCTGCGGCGCCTCCTGCGCCACGGTCAGCTCGAATCCCGCCTTGCGGCAGGCGAGCACGACATCGTCGTAGAGGCTCAAGCCGACGAGCCGGGGAAAGAGGATGAAGGGTTCGTCCGCCAGCGCCGCAAGCGGCAGGCTGCGATGTTTTGCCAGCGGATGGCTGGCGGGCAGGGCAATCACCATCGGCTCATCCGGCAGCCGCCGCAGCCGAATACCGGCGGGATCGTCAAGGCTGGGGCGCATGAAGGTGGCGTCGAGCTCTCCGCGTTCGAGCTTCTGCATCAGCGCCAGCGTATTCATTTCCGTCAGCGACAGCTGCACCTCCGGCCAGTATGCGCGAAAGCGCCGGATCGTCGTGCTGACGACGGGATTGAAGGCGGAGGAAGCGGTGAAACCGAGCGACAGACGGCCGGTCTCGCCGCGATTGGCGCTTTGCGCAGCAAGCTTCGCCTTTTCCGCGGCCGCCAGCGAAGCCTTTGCCTCGCCGAGGAAGGCCGTACCCGCTGCCGTCAATTCGGCGCCGTGCGGCACGCGGTGAAACAGCGCCGCACCCACTTCACTCTCCAGATCGCGGATCTGCTGGCTGAGCGGCGGTTGCCCGATGCCGAGCTTGCCGGCGGCACGGGTGAAATTGCCTTCTTCCGCCACCGCGAGAAAATATCTCAAATGCCGCAACTCCATCGCCATCTCCAAAACCTATCGGAATCGTCAGTGTCATATATTGGACAAATGGAGTGGCGTTGACTAGATCGAAGGTCGGAAGGATGAAGATATGCCGACGTCAGCGCATGCCGTGAAGACCGCCGAGACAAGCGCGATCCCAGGGCAAAAACACTACCTGACCCGTGGCACCGGCGCCTATCGCCGCGCCAGCCTGGCGCTCTTCCTGTCCGGCTTCTCCACCTTCTCGCTGCTCTATTGCGTGCAGCCGCTGCTGCCGATCTTCTCGCAGCAATTCTCCGTCAGTCCGGCCGAAAGCTCGCTGTCGCTCTCACTCTCCACCGGCTTCCTGGCGGTCGCGATCGTCTGTGCCGCCGCGGTTTCGGAAGGTCTTGGCCGCCGCAGCCTGATGTCGATATCGCTGGTTGGGGCGGCGTTGCTGACCATTGCCACCGCCTTTGCCCCGAACTGGCATCTGCTGCTCGTCATCCGCGCTCTCCAAGGCCTCGTCCTCGGCGGCGTGCCTGCTGTCGCCATGGCCTATCTCGCCGAGGAAATCGATCCGCGCGGTCTTGGCGCCACCATGGGCTTTTATGTCGGCGGCACGGCCTTCGGCGGCATGTCCGGCCGTGTGCTGACCGGTATCTTCGCCGAATATCTCACCTGGCGTCCGGCGCTTTTTCTCATCGGCGCCATCGGCCTTGCCGCCGCGATCGGCTTCATCGCCCTCTTGCCGCCGTCACGCAACTTCATCCGCCGGCCGGGCTTCGATCCGCGCTTTCATCTCAGGGCCTGGCTCGGCCATCTCAAAAATCCGGCGCTGCCCTTACTCTTCGCTATCGCCTTCCTGGCGATGGGCTCCTTCGTGACGATCTATAACTATGCCGGTTTCCGCCTGGTGGCGCCGCCTTACGACCTCAACCAGACCGAACTCGGGCTGATCTTCACCGTCTATCTCTTCGGCATCGGCGCCTCTTCGATCGGCGGCCTGCTAGGAGACCGGATCGGGCACTTTTCCGTGCTTCTCTTCGGTCTGGCGCTCACCGCGGCCGGCAGCGCGCTGACGCTTGCAGCCTCTCTCCCGGCCATCATCCTCGGTATAACAGTGCTGACGACCGGCTTCTTCATGAGCCATTCCATCGCCAGCGGCCTTGTCGGCAAGCTGGCGCATGGCACCAAGGGCCACGCCTCGTCGCTCTATATGCTCGCCTATTATGTCGGCTCCAGCCTCATGGGTTCGGCGGGCGGCTGGTTCTTCGCGGTTGAAGGCTGGGCGGCCGTGGTTATCTTCACCCTTGCCATGCTGGCGCTGGCCTTCGCTTCCGCCTGTTTTGCCCAGCAATTCGCGAGGAGAAAAGCATGATCCGCATAGACCGCCTCGACCATCTCGTGCTGACCGTCGACGATATCGCCATCACCTGCGATTTCTATTCCCGCATCCTCGGCATGTCGGTCGAAACCTTCGCGGAAGGTCGCAAGGCGCTGAAATTCGGCCGCCAGAAGATCAACCTGCACCAGACCGGCCACGAATTCGATCCCAAGGCGAAACATCCCACGCCCGGCTCCGGCGACCTCTGCTTCATCGCCGAGACGCCGCTTGCCGACGTCATCGCTGATCTAGAGGCCGCGGGCGTTACAATCGAAGAAGGCCCGGTCGAACGCACCGGTGCGACCGGGCGTTTGCGCTCGGTTTATTTCAGGGACCCCGACGGCAATCTCATCGAAGTCTCCAATCTGATCGCCTGACGCGCTGCCCCGACGACCGGATCGAAGCTAACCTTCCCAATTCTCGGTTTGTAAATCCGCCGCGCGTTCGAACTCTCGCAGATTGCGGGTGATCAGGATGAGGCCGCGGGCAGCGGCCTGCCCGGCAATCAGGACGTCATAAGGTCCGATCGGCGTTCCCGATGCCTGCAGCGCCGCGCGGATTTCCCCCGCCTTGCGCGCGTCGTCTCGGTCGAACTCCAGGATGTTGAATTGCAACGCGTCGATCCGCGCCAGGTTCTCATCGGTGCGGAGGCTTTTGTAAGCGCCGTAGAAGAGTTCATGCGCGACGATTGCCGGGACTCCGAAATCTTGCGGTCTGTGTTTGCGCAGCTCGGCGACGAAGCGCTCATTGCCCTTCATCAGGGCAATGGCGGCATTTGCATCGAGCAGATACTTCATTTGAAGAAGTCGAGTTCGGGTCGCTCCTGCCCAGCAGGTTGCTCTTCCGCCGCGGTCGCAAAGTCGGGATCAACCGGACCGGTCACGTCTGCAAGCCATTCCCAATCACCGGAAATCGGCTCAAGAATGATTGCACGGCCCTGGCGGCGAATGGCAACGCTATCGCCATCGAAGCGGAATTCCTTTGGCAATCGGACGGCTTGGGAACGCCCTGACCAGAAGATTTTTGCTGTTTCCATGTCACGATCCTCAATGGGATATGACAATGATATATATCAACTCACGATCCATTTCAACCAAGTCGGATATACGGCACGTCCTTCTTCGCCACTTCGTCCAGCGCCTCCTCATAACCGGCATCGGCGTAACGCATGACGCCAAGCGCCGTATCGTTGGTCAGCGCATGGTCGAGCCGCTCGTCAGCGGCGTCCGTGCCGTCGGCGACGACGGTGACGCCGCAGCTCGTCATGTAGCCGGCATAGCCGCCGCCGCCGGAATGGACGACGACGAGATCGGCCATCGACGAGCAGAGCATCATCGCATCGATCAGCGGCCAGTCGGCGATCGCGTCGGAGCCGTCCTTCATCCGCTCGGTCATGATATTCGGATGCGCCATGGCGCCGGCATCGAGATGGTCGCGGGAGAAGGCGACCGGGCCTTTGAGTTCGCCGCTCGCAACTAGCGCATTGACGCGGCGGGCGAGTGCCGTGCGTTCGCCATGGCCGAGCCAGGCGATGCGGGCCGGCAGCCCTTCGAAGGGCACATGTTCACGCGCCAGCCGGATCCAATTGGTAATGATCTTGTTGTCGGGAAACATCTCGAGCAGCAGGTCGTCGATGCGGGCAATATCGCTCTCCTCGCCTGACAGAGCCATCCAGCGGAACGGACCGATCGCCCGGGCAAACAGCGGCCTGAGATAGGCTTCGGTGAAGATCGGAATGTCGAAGGCATTGGCAACGCCGCCCTCTTTGGCCTGGGTGCGGATCAGGTTGCCGTTGTCGAAGACTTCCGAGCCGCGCTTCTGGAACTCCAGCATCGCCGTCACATGCTCGACGATCGAGGCCCGGCTTGCCGCCATCAACTGGCCCTGGCCGTCGTCACGCAGGCCCTTGACCTGATCGAGGTTCATGCCCTTCGGCACATAGCCATAGACGAGGTCATGCGCCGAGGTCTGGTCGGTGACGATATCAGGCACGATGCCGCGCCGGGCGATCTCCGGATAAACCTCCGCCGCATTGCCGACGAGGCCGACGGAAAGCGGCCGCTTGTCCTTCACCGCCGCATCGATCATCTGAAGGGCGGTATCGAGATCGGGTGCGATTTCCTGGAGATAACCGATCTGCTGGCGCTTGCGGGCTCGCTCCGGATCGATGTCGACGCACAGGATCGCAGCGCCTGCCATGCGGCCGGCGAGCGGCTGCGCCCCACCCATGCCGCCGAGGCCGGCCGTCAGCACGAACCGGCCGAGGAGATCGCCGCCGAAGCGCCGCTCGGCGATGCGCATGAAGATCTCATACGTACCCTGGATGACGCCCTGGCTGCCGATATATTGCCAGGCGCCGGCCGTCAGCCCGCCCCAGCAGATCAGTCCCTTGCGCTGCAGCTCGTAGAACACTTCGGCTTTTGCCCATTGCCCGACGATATTGCAGTTCGCCATGATGACGAGCGGCGCCTTGGCATGCGTTCGAACGAGCCCGATCGGCTTGCCGGACTGGATGAGCAGCGTCTGGTCCTCTTCCATCTCGGTCAGCGCCTTGACGATGCCTCTGTGCGCCGCCCAGTTGCGGGCGGCCTTGCCGAGCGCGGCATAGACGATCAGGTTGTCGGGATCCTCGCCGACGGAGAGCACGTTTTCGAGCAGCCGCAGCAGCGCCTCCTGCCGCCAGCCCTTGGCGCGCAGTTCCGGCCCGCCGGGAATCGGAAATTTCGGATGACGTGGATTGGCCTTCGGCATCGTGGGTTCCTCGTTTGGTTCTCTGTTTTTCCCTTCTCCCCT